>RFNV01000238.1 GCA_009927005.1 Pseudomonadota bacterium | reverse complement strand
ACAACATGAATATGCTGAAGATAACCTTGAACCGGAAATAGATAGATATGGTGTGCCAGTTGTACCTCGTCCAAATGAAGAAATTTTCAACACTATGAATTTTAATGACGAATATCCAAGGGAGCAAGCCCTTCGTATTTTTCTTGACATTGCAAAAGTTATTGATTTGATGTTGCAAGGCAAAAATATTGGCTCCTATGTGCAAAGTGATGGGTTAGATCTTGCGCCGCAAGTAAACGATTGGACTCCCCCAGAACCAGAAATTGAACCACAAGACACAGAGAATCCACCAAATACACCAGTTGGAGATGATGGAGAAGATGGTGATCATTATGGTGATGCTGATGGGTTTGATGTTGGTGATGGCACTGGTCCTACATTTGTATCTCCTGAACTAATACGTGGACCACCTGACAGGAACATTGGTGGTGAGTATTTCGATGATGATTTTGATCATGCTGAGGGTTCCGCCTTTGGAGCGTTTAATGAATATGTTGATCCTCGTATTAATGGTGAAGATACTTATGGTAGAGTAGTTACTGAACAAGAATCACTGCTTGATGAATCTCAAGATCTACAAGAGTCGCTAGAACAGCTCCGTGAAGAGATTGGTGAACATCATCGTCAATTAAATATCTTACTTGAACAAATTGATAGAGCAGAAGCAGACAATGACAACGATTTGCTTCAAGAACTACAAGCAACATATTTCATGACAAAAGCACAATCGGAAGGAGCAGAAAAATTGTATAGTGAACGAATAGGGCGCTTAGAAGAAGTTAATGAATCACTACGACAATCAACCCCAAGACGACCAAATCCATCAAGCACAGAGAGAGAACGTTTTGAGCGTGGCATTTTTTCCGGCACAGATGGTGAAGCATTTACACGTGATCGTACTATGGAGCGTTTGAGAGATACAGAAGCTGGCTTACATGATGACATGCCAGAATTGGAAGAAGTTACCGGTGACAGCGGTGCACCTGCTACCGGTGCACCTGCTACACGTCCAGTTGAAGTGCCTCTAAGTGGTTCATCTCTATTTTCACTCTATGCTAAAAATGCTGGTGCCTATCTTACTCAAAATCCTAATGTCTTCAAAGAAAGAATTACAGAAGTTATGGGGGCGCTTCGTACTGCATACCCTAATTTGAATGCCACATTTGAAGAATTCGGATATGACTCAGATGTAATATCAAAAATTCCTGTGCCACTTGTTAATAGTCTGAATTCTCAATATTTTAGGGATCTCTTCCGTGACAGATACATGATTCTTTTTGGTGATGGACCAGACAAACCAATTAAAAGCTGGGTCACAAAAGCAAGCAACAGATATAATGCAGACGCGCGTAATATACTTGGTGTTGATGACGAAGAGATGTAATTTGATTTGATAAAATTAATTAATTTAATTTAATTATTTAATTTTTTGGGGGGGAGAGCCCAACAGCTCTTTTTTTTGGCCCGCGTAACCGCCCTTGTGTGTCCCCCCTCCGCTGCTATCGGTGCGGGCAGTAGACAGACGATCAGCCACCGAAATAATGCGCATTGTGAGTCATTAGCACGTGGACTAGCGCGGATAGTTGCCAAGGTGCGTGGGTGAGCCGGGGGAACATGGAGTTGTTGGCGCGGTGGAGGGTGTGTGGGGGGTGTGCGGGGAAAATGACCGCTCTCACTGAGTTCTGGTCCGTTCGCGGTAAACCCGGGTGATTCGGACTGCTCAATGTTAGTACATCATTTCATTGTGTGGGCGTCTTGGCGTAGCTCCACTGCATGGGCTCCAACGGCGAATGTTTTAGCAAACTGCGGACGGCCAGGCGAGGGGCCACACAGGGGGGCGAATGTGCAGCGCAGAGCGGAGAAATGGTTCGCCAACCCACACGCCCCACCGTCAACTTCACGCGCGGGGGAGGCGGCCTCAGGTGCCCTCTGTGCCCCAGGGTGTACCCTCTCAACACGCCTCGTGGGACGCTGTACAAGCACGTCTACCGCCACGGGTGCCGCCTGCCGCGCGCTGCTGGGCAAACCGCGGAGGAGCGTCGCCGTGTGGCCCGCAACGGCATGAGACAGCTGGTGGCGAGGCGGCTGGGGGTCGCCCCCGGTGTCAAGCCCTGTGGCGCCGTGTGTGCCGACGGCCACAAGTGCGAGCGCAAGCGTGTGGGCGGAGGGCTGCGGGCGCGGTGCTTCCTGCATCGCCAGAAGACCCACGCGGACGCGGTGGAGAACGGTGCCCTGGGCGGGCAGTTTCTCGGTGTCCGCGCCATCCCCCACCTCGGCCGTGGCGTGTTTGCCTCTGTGTGGTTCCGCCCCGCTGATGTGATCACTGTGTACGAGGCTGTGGACGTAGATGTGACTGACCCGCGTGTGCGTGATGAGTACCGTGAGTACCTGCTCCAGCTTCGGGGCATGCCTGCCCCCATTGCGGGGGCCAAGTTCCATGACCTGGCCCCTGGCATGGGTGTCGGCTCTCTTGTGAACTGCTACATTGGCGTAGGCGCTGTGAACGCGGTGTACTCCCTGCATGAGGGCGTGGTGTACGTCAAGGCGATCAAGAACATAGCCCCCGGGGAGCAGCTCCTTGTGAGCTATGGGGCTGGCTTTCGTTTGCCTCAGTAGTGTATGTGTGGCTTCCACTCTACGGAATGACATTCCTCACTGAGCATCCCAGCTGGTCAGGCGTGGGCACGCATACAGACACACACATGAGCGTGCCTGGACACACACACACAGAGACCAGGGGGAGAACGTGGGCGCACACACACACGGCCACTAGAACCGGGCCTTCTTGCCCAGCCCGAGGGACCCGACGGTGGACCCGGAGGTGGGCTCCCCCATCTGGTCGGGGTCCTCCTCCACGTCGCTGGGCACCTCCACCTGTAGCTTGGGCCTGATCGTCTTGCTGGTCTTCTTCTTGGGCATCACCTCCACCACCTCGTCGTCGTCTTCGTCGTCCTCGTCGTCGCTGGGAGGGGGCGCCTGCTTGGCCTTGGGCTTGGGGGCCGCCTTGCCCTTGCCCTTGCTCTTCTTGTTGACCTTGCGGGGCTTCTCGTCCTCCTCGTCGCTGGAGGACACAGGCTTCTACACAACACACAGGGCAAGGGCACACCGAGGGGGAGAGGGTGTGTGAGCACACGGTGGGGGGCCACCAGGCAGAGGGCCACCGAGCAAGCAGAGAGCCACCAGGCAGGGAACACGTGAGGAAACACACACCCGGGCGCCTCCCGCCTTCTTGGCCTTGGCTCCACGCTTGCCCTTCTTGGCCTCGACCTGGTAGGCGACCGCGTAGGGGTTGATGCCCTTCAGCAGGGCCGTCATGCCGGACTCGATGATGGGGCGCATGCGGGCGGTCTTGCGGGCGGCCTGCAGGGGGAGAAGAGGGAGGTGCAGCTCACAAAAAAAGAACACACAGGGGGGGCCAACCACACGCAGCAAGGGGGGCCACAAGCAACGCACCGCAATGGTGGCCTTGGGCGCCTGCGACACGCAGCCGGAACACACTGGGTTCCAGCGCTCTTGGTCGGTCTCGAGCACGATGCACAGGTCGCAGGTGGTGTGCGCGTGCCCGCAAGGGTACGTGGCAAGGTACTGAGGGAGACCGTCCTCCCCCCCGTGGTGGCGGTTGGTGCACACCCGCGTGGAGATGCCGTGACAGATCTTCCCAAACAGCAGTTCACCGTCCTCACCCACGTCATTGTACAAGTCAGTGAGGTCCAGCTCTGCGATACCCTCGGCCTGGCGCTCGAGGGCAGCGGTGGCGATGGAACCAGCGGAGGACATGGGTGGGCAGTTGGGTTGTGGACAAAAATTGGTCGCGGCTAGGATAAATAGGGAATCGTATTGTAGGTAATAAGTGAGGGCCAGCAAGCAGCCACCAAAGGCACACCGCTGTGATTTACATACAGGCGTGGAGCAGCTCGGCCCTCAGGAAAGGCTGGAAGGTGTGAAGCGTACTGCCCACGAAAGTGGGGGAGGCCAGTACGGGGATCGCTGACTGGTTGATCCTCTCTGTTGGTGCTGTTGGGTCGGAAGCGAGTGGCGTGCATGGGAGCCTCCCCCATGTGTGCTACAAGCGACCGGCACGGCGGTGCTGGCAGGGTGTGTACTGTAAAATAAAAGTAATGTGCCAGTAAAAAAAATAATGTGACTATAAAAAAAATCCTACTGTACCCTCCAAAAAATCCCCTTTTTTTATAAAAAGAGAGACAGCCACGAAGACCGAAAGAGAAGGAAGCCCGGAAGCGCCACATACCACACACCAAGCCACGGTTCATATGGGGGCAGCAGAATGACGGAGATTTTCATGTTTTTATAAACCTCCACCCCAAAAAAAGACCCTTTTTTTTATAAACTTTTTAAAACCCATTTTGCTGCCTTTTTTGCTGCCCCCCATGTATTATATACTACATCCATTTATTTAAAAAGAATAATATATAATAATATATAATAATAGATCTAAAAATAAGAAAATAGCATGCATAGGGTCCGTCCGATTCGTTCCGAGTCATTTTTAATGTCTGTCAGTTTCATCTTATTGCCG
>RFNV01000250.1 GCA_009927005.1 Pseudomonadota bacterium | reverse complement strand
TGTAAATTGCAAGCTTAGTCTGGCAAGACTGTAAATTGCAAGCTTAGTCTGGCAAGACTGTAAATTGCACAATGGATATAGTTAGTCGTCGTTCTTTTGGTAGCCGTTGTATTAACTTACTTATGGTGCTCTTAAATATTCCATCGTCTCGGTTGTTTATAGTAGTGTTCACGCTATTTTTTGCAACAGTTGGTCGCACTAAGTTTTTCCGATTAATAGAAGATATTGCACATTTGAGTGCATGCCGTCCTTTCGCAAATGTTTTAGTTCACTATATGCGAAAGTCTTTGTTCAAAGTCTTAAGTAGCCAAACGTGCAACTCGACTTTTAGCAGTGTATATACTTTTTGCTGGAAGATTCTAAACTTTCACAACTATCTAGGTGCTTTTTTTCCCCTGCCTAATTCACCTGAGGTGATAGGTGGCTGGCTTATAAAGTACTATCTAGAGAATCGAGATGTTAATGGGTGGACTATTGATAATGTAAACAAATATCGCGAGTGGGCTCTATCACGACTCGACCCATCCTTGTACTATCTACATAAGTTTGTGTACTTTGATGCTCAATTGTCAGTTAGACTCATATTGCGTAATGGTTTATCGTCAGATCCTGGTGCATATACTTCTTTGGATGCTAGTATTACACCACCGTTTATACCTCTTGTGACACATGCTCACTGGCATGCAAATGCAAACAGGTTTCATGTAACTCTTCGATCTCCTTGGATAAGAGAAAAGAATGGTACATGGAGATCTGCACATCATTTTTCAAGGGATGATTCTGAGTTTATTCAACAGTATTTTGCAACTCCTCGTGTTGGTGTGTTTAGAGTTAGAATTACTTCAGGGTCTACAATTCAATTGTACGAATCTGAAGACACTATAATGCAAAGGTTGTTGGAGCTAGTGTTTTACTATTCAAAAAGATGGGCACACATCTCTATGGATACATGACATAGACATCAAAAAATTTATTAATTTTAATAAATTTTTTTTATAATGTGTATTATTTAATTTTTTGTAATTATATAGCACATTTTCTCTAATGCGATAACTACATAATAATTTCAAAGTCATATAGAATACTTCCATTAGACCCTAAAAACGCATTCATCACAAAAATGCAAACCTGTATACTGTTATTCGCCCCCCTTCAATTAAAAAATTGAAAAGTATTTTATATATTTGTTTTATATGTTTTTTTATTAGTTTGTCAGGATACAAAATAACTCATGAGTCAGTTCTCTGACTTTGGAGTTTGATTGATTGACTGACATTCTTGAGTGTTGCGGTTGCACTCAACACCTCATTTGGTGTAACTAAACCGTTGAAAGTTTATGATTCCGGCGCATAAACTTCGCCCGTCAGCAATGAAGGGAGTTAAGCAAGCCGATTTTAAAGATTGTGTCATCCCACCGCGAGTTGTTCTTCCTCCTCGCGTTCCTGTACCTTGTGTTGTTGTTCTTCCTCCTCGCGTTCCTGTACCTTGCGGCGTTGTTGTTCTTCCTCCTCGCGTTCCTGTACCTTGTGGTGTTGTTGTTCTTCCGCCTACATTTGCTTCACCTGCTGCGTGTGCGTTCGCTGCCGCATCTGCTTCACCTGCTGCGTGTGCTTCCGCTGCCGCATCTGCTGCATCTGCATGTGCTGCTTCATCTTCATCTACCGCATGTGCGTCTGCTTCATCTTCATCTACCGCATGTGCATCTGCTTCATCTTCATCTGCAGCATGTGCTTCATCTTCATCTGTCGCATGTGTTGCATCTGCAGCATGTGCCGCATCTTCATCTGCCGCATGCGCTGCGTCTCCTTACGACGTAGATGATGGCAATGATAATGACGATGATGACGATACCATCGCCGATGATGATTTCGACATCAATGATGACATCGACGCTGACCATGATGCCAGAAACATCGACGCTGACCATGATGCCAGAAACATCGATGATGATGACCATGATGCCAGAAACATCGACGCTGACAGAAATGCCAGAAACATCGACGCTGACCGTGCTGCAAAAACAGAACGCAATCGTGAACAACGTCACGAAAAACAAGCACTCAAAGTTGAACGAGCCAAAAAATACATGAGTGTCTATCTTTCACGGTACTTTCCGCTTATTGAAGCCTTCCTATACAAGGACTCGGCGCACATTCGCACGGGTGATAGAAACCTTCTTTTGGTCAAAATCCACGATCATCAGGAAGCCGCTGCCAAAAGGAAGAAACAGAGGAAGGAAGCAAAACGCGCCGGCATAAAGCTGACTCGCGAAGACGTCGATCGCATACTCCTCGAGTTAGTCAGTCTTAACTCCAGAAATTTCAATGAGTTCTCTCGGGATCCCAGAGGAGATTTCAGAACACGCATTGACGAGCGTACACAACAGACAGTGAAATGGTGGCATCTAGACATGTCGCAAATGACCGCAAATGAACTGGCTGTTGTTATTGCAGCTAAGCACAACTTTGAAGTTAAGCAACGTCGTCAAGATCTGCTTAAGGCATTTTTATCATCATCAGATTCAATGCCTGCTTCAAAGACAGTGCCTGCTTCAGTGTCAAAGTCAGTGCCTGCGTCAAAGTCAGAGTCATCATCAGATTCAGCACCTGTGTCTGCATCAGAGCCTGCATCAGAGCCGGCTTCAGAGCCTGCATCAGAGCCGACTTCTGAACCTGCTTCAGAACCTGCTTCTGAGCCGGCTTCTGAGTCAGTGTCTGTGCAAGTAGTAGCTCACACGCTAGTGCGAGCTCTGATGACGACTGTGTCACATAAGCTTGCTTGCACTGAGACAGTGTCTGTGCAAGTAGTAGCTCACACGCTAGTGCGAGCTCTGATAGCGACTGTGTCACATAAGCTTACTTGCACTAAGTCAGTTCCACCCTGGCTTATTTGCAAGAAGTCACTGACTTCTAACAGGGTACCAAGAGCACCTGTTGATGTTGATGTGGCTGTTGATGTTGATGTGGCTGTTGATGTTGATGTATCTGTTGATGTGTCTGTTGATGCTCTTGATGCAGTTGATGTGTCTGTTGATGCTCTTGATGCAGTTGATGTGTCTGTTGATGCTCTTGATGCAGTTGATATGTCTGTTGATGCTCTTGATGCAGTTGATGTCGCACAGCAAGAAAAGATTCGTCTTGCATTGCAAAGGGCGTCTCTGATAGAACTCAATCTGGATGTAGCAAAGAGTAGAAACCGCCCAAGACAATCGGTGATTGACGGGTATGAGCTACTGCTTGCAGATGCCATGGCTAACATTGAAGCGGTCAAAGCATCAGGCGATTGGCATGCGCCAGGTCAACAAGAGATGTTCCGCGTCCATGGTCATATCGCGAATATTAAGAGGCTTGCAATGGCATTTCGCAAAATATATCCAAGATATAGCGATGCCTGTGCTTACCTCAATGCGGAGACCATAATCAGGGAGAAGCCAACGGCGACTTTCGGCGAGATCATCAAACACTGGCAAAATGACCATGACCTTCGCAAAACCACTGAGCCTCGTGATGATGAAGCTGATGCAACTCAGCGTCGTATGAATCGCATCTTCGCGAATATCGACTACGACGCGTCACGAGGTTCCATGGCTCTTTCCACTGTTCATCTCGATGTTCGCGAAAAATGTGGCGAGTATCAGCTCGATGGTATCGCCAGCACCAAGAGTTGCCCAAAACAAAAAATCTTGTACAACAAGCAACTTGCCGCTCTCCAAGAAGCTCGTGTTAGATTAGAAAATGAGCGCGCCAAGAAAAACGAAAAGCTTGTGCGTGAACGAGAAGAACGAATTCAATTCATCAGAGCAGCAGAAG
>RFNV01000079.1 GCA_009927005.1 Pseudomonadota bacterium | reverse complement strand
ATATAATCGTAAAAAAATAGAATATGCTTTCAGTAATGACTTAACACATATTTTATTATGTGAAATATTCGGTTGTAAAACTCAAGAAAATATTAGCGTGGTATTTAATTTGTTTGTTCTCGACAATAATGTCTATCGTGTTGTGACACCTCAACTTACATTAAAGGATCAATCTACTTTCATCGAAGGACATCACATTGATTTTTCAAAATTTGGTTATAAATATGAAAACATGCTACATAAATTTATAGCATATACAAAAGAAAATGGATATATAAGTATAGATATGGGGGAAAAATCTGTTCTTATGTACGCTTTTATAATATGTTTGAAAAAAAAGAAATTTTTTCTACCAGAGATTCTTTTGGTATTAATTTTTAATTTTTTAAAACTAATGATACCAGATGAATATATTTTTAGATCCGCAAATTATTTTCCCCAAATTACAGAAATCTAGTTAAAAATGGGGAGCATTTATTTATTTATTTATTATTAACTATTATTATTGATAAAAAAATCATATTTTAATTAAATTCAACTGGACTTTAGCGTCAGATCAAGTCCAATTGACCGAATAAAATTATCTACGCACTCTCCCACTGGATGAAGTGTCTTTGCGTATCTGTCAGCTGCTTCATTAATCCGATGAAGACTCATAAATCTACTTGCGTCTGTAAATTTCTTATTAAAATTCATTGGCCGTTGAGATAGCTTAGTATGATTCACAAAAGATTGTGCCTTCTTATTGTGTACCTCAATGCACGTTTCCAGACTTGTCTCGACTGGATTGAGCCAAAAGTTAGTCTTCTCACTAGACATTCCTCGACCCAACACATTGCGAATGCACCAACACTCATAATCATTAAAATTGCTTGTACTAACATCAAAATTTGGATATACATAATGAACCGTGTAACCAATATTACTAAAATTAACTTCAAAATAGTCATTCTGCTTTCCCCTGTCGTTGCATGTGTCAACAATCACAACTTGAAGTGGATTGCTACTATTCTCCTTGTTGAAGTTTTGAAATTCTTGATTTACCCTAGCTCCTAGTCCCTTACTCTTCATATTGTGTGGAGCCTTTGAAAACTTGTCTGAACTCATAATGTGGCATGCTCCGCCAGCCTCAGTGACCCGCGCGTGCAATGTCTCAGAAAATGTAGTCTTACCTGCGCCAGTTACTCCAAATAGCACAACCAAAATCTTCTTCACACCATCTGCACTGCTTGCACTACTCGCACTACTCGCACTACTCTGTTGAATCGGTACACTTGTCAAAAGCGAGCGAACGGGCGTAGCTCCAACTACCATCAATGGTTGTGCCCTTGCCTTTGCCTCATTAAATACACTCATTGGATCTCCCAAGTTAACCCGCTTAAAATCATTAGGGCGGGGCTGGTATTTGCACCAAACACACCCTCTCGGATTCACCCATTCATCAATTTCCTTTCGGCTGTAATGAGTACGACACCTGCAATTACCATGATCATTCAACACATAAATTTCATCAGAAGGATCAAAGGGATCAAGACTAATAATTGACGAAGGAGTGGGCTGAAGCGTGACACATACAACGTTACCACTCACAAAACCCTTGTACCTGTCCTTTACCCAATTCAAAAAATTTGTCTCTGCATATTCATTCATCTCGATTCCCAAAGCCCTAATACTGCCCTCATAATTGTGTTGCTGCTCCTTAAAAATACCAAGCATGCTCATCATAGACGCCCACCACAATGTCTCCTCCAACCCGAGAGGATTAATCATCTTATCTTCGTACAACGATGTGTGCTTGACTGAGGGCTTCGAAAAATGCATAGGGGGCAACTTTCCATCCTTCCATTGTGAATAACATCCCTTCCCATCATAAACTCCCTTAGAAATTACTACTTCCATTGATGTCTGTGCAATAGCAAACTTTTGCAGTTCCTTCATGTATTCAGAGTCCATTGAGTGTCCTGTGATCATCATAAGAAACATTTGATTTAGAACATAAAAAATCACTGACGCCGAGCCAACTGGATTTTGAAATCCGAGTTTTCCCGCTAGTTCACGGAAAGCAATTCGAAGTGCTTGCTCATCAGCGCCACATCCAAAATAAAAGTTACCATGGAGATCACTGGAAGCAGGATAAGGTCCAAGACTCTTAGTCTTTGGAACTACTCCTCCCTTATCGAAAACAATCAATCCTTCCGTTGGCATACACATCGTTAGTTCAGACCCGAGCGTCGTCCCTTCATTCTTGAGTCGCCCGATTGCATCCTTAAATTGCCCCTTCTTTACCTCAGCTACCTTCCCTTCAAAATTTGTGTAGACTACATTTACTTGCCTCTTGGCACAATCAAAACCAAAATAAATTATGTTATTAATTCGCTCAATAGTCATTTTGCTAGCTGAAATCATACCGGACTTCTTAAATGAATCAAAAAATACTCCCAAAATACCATTGAAAAAATCACTATTTTGAGGAAAAGTAACGAATGGAAGTGTCAGAATAGTTCCAAAATTGGCCAAAAACTTCTTAAATTCATCTTCTGATCTCCATGCCACTTGAGTTTCTGCAATGGAGTCACACAGATTGCGAATAAAAATGACGACAGGAACGTCCACCTTAAGTCCCATAAACTGCAAATTACCCTTGTCAATCTTTGAGCTTGCTGCTCCTACATACGGCTCATCCTGATACCGCCGACTATAAATTGTAAGCTTATTAATCTCGTTTTTAAGATATTTCACGAGATCCATTCCTGGAATGGATCCCTCTTCACTTTGGGTAACTGACTCCATATTGGTATCAGTAGTCGAAACTGCAATGACTTCCAAAGTTACATTTGGCTTGATCGCACTAATAAGTTGATCAGAAGAACTATGAGTAGCTCCATCTGTAATGACAATAATTCGGGTTACATTTGGAACCTTTCCAGCTTCAATCAATCCCAAGTGAGTACATGTTGAATCCAGTGGCTTCAAACCCATACCATAAATGTTGGTCATTTTCTCAGAATAATTAATCTTTACGGGGACGGGCTTGGTTGCTGTACTGTGAAAAGAAACTAGATAAACTAGACTCTCGGGATTCTTTGAAATAATTGCAAGAGCCATCCCCTGTGCTACATCCAATTGCTTATCAATAACTCTGTCCCTACCGGCAAAAAAGCTTGCTGTCGAACCTGAAACATCAAATACAATAACAACTATTTCCTTGGAACTTGAT
>RFNV01000336.1 GCA_009927005.1 Pseudomonadota bacterium | reverse complement strand
GTGGAGCTGGAACAGGAATTGATCGTTGCCGACGTACTCAGCGTAAGGCGTAGCGGCAAAGTCGGGGTAAACGATATGCCGCCCATACACCACGGGGATCGGTTCCCCCAACCGAGCCTGGTTGCCTTGCGCCTGCAGCGAATAGGTGGGGCTGGGGGCGCTGCCACCCCCGTATCCACCCACCCCAGCAAAGGTGGGGGATGGCGGTGGGACCAGGATGTTCACCAGGGCTGAGCCTGCCAAAGCCACCCCAGCCGTGAGCAATGAGGTACCGATGGCACTGGTGACCCCCAACGAGCCCGCCAGTGCCGCCCCGGCATAAGGAGCTGCCACCAACACGGCCAACGCCAACACAGTATTGAGGGGATTCTTTCCACCCCCGCCGCCGCCCTGGGGTAAGGCAACAAAGGCGACTTGCATCCCCGGGGCGATCACGAACTGAGACCATTCTGCCCTCAGCACGGGTTCCCCGTTCACCAGGCAGATCGTCGGGAGAGGAAACTCCTGAATCCCGCGCTCATCCAGCCAGCCACGGAGGGTGGGCTGACCGAGAACTTCATGAACCTCGCAGTTGCGCTCCGGTTGGAATGGGTTGTGGTGAAGGGTGACCATCGCGGTCATAGTTGAGGTCTCCGATGTAGGTGTAAAAGCTCTCGATCTGCCAGCCGCTCAGACGGAGGCTGGGAAGGGTTTGAAACACCACCCCGCAACCACGCAAGCAATGCAGTACACCACCACCATCCACATCCAGCCACACCCCCACATGGACGGGGTGGCGGGATTGACGGAGGAGAGCGAGGTCCCCTTCCCTTTGGTATACGGTGGTCTGCCACTCGCGCCGGATGGGATGTTGGCGAATCGTGCGGATGAGCAGGCGTAGATTGTCGGGTTCGATGTGGATGGTCTCCATCCTCCGTCCGAACAACCGTCGCTGCACCTCCACCACCAAACCCCAGCAATCAAAGGCATCAGGACCATCCGACGCCACTTGCCAGGGTTTGCCGATATAGGAACTAGCCCAGTGATTCATCGCGCCAACCCCGGAAAGTTAACCGCACTGTAGGTTTGGCTAGGGAAGGCTTTGTTGCCCACGTCCAGCATCCGCGCCCGACCCGTGACCCGGAACACATCCGCGGAGACTTCGGTCAGCACCAAGGTGATCGGCGGGTCCATTTGCGGGCCTTCCAAATCCGTGGACAGATAAGGGCGGTAGGTCACCTCAATCGGTGACTGGCTCTCTGCCGCTCCGTCCAGGTGCTTTACGATCTCGCGGCTTACGTTATCCAGCGTAATGGTAATCTCGGGTACGGGGGCGGTATCCACCGCAGGCAGTTCTAGATCAAAGCCCATAGCCACGAAGGTGACCATTTGGGTGGGATTAAGTAGCGCCGAGGCTTCCAGCCGGGCCGTCAAGTTGCGGTTGTCACGCACCACGCGGATGGCGGTTGGCTGGCCGTTCTCATCCACAAAGCTGGGGTGGCGAAGCTCCAGGGTGTGGAGAATGACCACATCGGCGGGCGCGGCGGCATAGGCCTCCCGCAGGGCCTGCGATAACGTTGCATTGGGCATGGTTTAAGCCTTGATGATGTAATGAACTGTGAGCCAGGGTTGGGTGATATCCATCGCCGTTCCCGTCATGGAACCCGATCCGCTAAAACTGTGGCTGTGGGAACCACCCCCACCGGTATTCCCAATCATCGAGGCCTGCGGACTGGCAGCATTTCCGCCCTGAACGGCGCCAGACCCCGTATTGCTCCAAGTGCCTGAGCCCCAACCGTTAGGCGAAGTATTAGCAGACCAGTTGGCACTGAAGATATTCGGCGTGTGAGTGTGTGATGGGATCTGGGTATTGGAGAGAGTTGTATCCCCCACGGTTCCAGATAGCGAGACCGACCCCGTTGGGGTGCGGGTTTCTGCTCCCCCGCTACCACCCAACACATCGGCCTGAGTGGCCAAGACCCGATTGGCTGAGGTGCCGCCCATGTTGTCGCGCCCTAGCGGTATCCGGCCCCGAAAGTCGGGAAGATTAAAGGTCGTACTACCATCCCCCACGCCATAGGCTGTCCCGATAGCCGCAAAGAGGCCCGCGAATGTGGTCCGGCTCACCGCTAAGCCATCGCATAACAGCCAGCCATTGGGGGCTGAGGCCCCGGCAAACTGCAGGATCGTCCCGGCAGGCACACCTGGCTGGGCCACCCAGTTGGTGCCGTTGAAGGTCAGCACATCTCCGGGGTTAAGAGTACCCAGGTTGAACTCCTTCAACATCGCGGTAGGAACTTGAGTGAGTGGCATGGCTTAGGCCTGGTTTTGTGGTTCAACTGGTTGTGGATTTAACCGGATTTGCTGGGCTGCACGGATAGCGCTGATATGCGTCAGCAAATCCAGAAAAGGTTGGAATTGTGGCTGTAGGTTTTCTGGCATGGGGTAATGCCAGCCATTATCCAAAATCAGATCCATCTTCCCAGGTGTAAGTTCAAACCCCACCACGGGGATGGGGCCACCCAGACTTGCCAAGTCAGGCGCTTGCAGTGTGTTGCCGATCGCAGTGAAATCAGCCAAAGCAAAATCTAATTGCTCGGTATAACTTTCACCGCCTGCATTAAGGTGGACGATATGATCAGGCGTGAGCTTGAAACGTGTTTGCATAGGTTTTCCCTTCATTGTTTAGGTTTTGATGATGTAGTTCATGGCCATCCACGGTTGCGTGATATTCATCGCTGCTCCCGTGAATGTTCCTGAACCGCTGAAGCTATGGTTGTGGCTACCCCCACCACCTACAGAGCTGCTGGGAGTGGCGTCAGCCCGGGCGGCGTTACCGCTCAGCCCCCCCGAACCACTAAACCATGTATCCTTCATATAATCGTGGCTGTGCGATGGGATTTGGCCGATAGAAAGCGTGGTATCCCCAACCGTACCGCTCAGCGCCACCGAGCCACTTGGGGTGGCAGTTTCTGTCCCAGCCGTACCGCCCAGCGTGTCAGCCTGAGTAGCCGTAATACGGTTGGCGGATGTACCCCCCATATTGTCGAGGCCAACAAGGGTTCGCCCACGCAGATCTGGTAGGTTAAAGGTCGTGGACCCGTCACCAGAGCCATAAACCGTACCCAGAATGGCAAACAACCCAGCAAATGTAACCCGACTAACCGCCTGGCCAGCACAAAGAAGCCACCCGCTCGGTGCCGCACTCCCCGCATAGGGCATCAGCATCCCAGGCAAGAAGGCTTGGGG
>RFNV01000203.1 GCA_009927005.1 Pseudomonadota bacterium | reverse complement strand
GTTCCTGCGCCGCAATTTCAGCGGTGGTTTAAACACATCTCCTTTCTGCGCCAAGAAGCAGAAACTATTTATTTAGGCGTTCCCTCGCGCTTTCATCAAGATTGGTTAAGCACCCATTACAGAGAGCAACTTAATCAAGCAATTAGTCAGAACTTTGGAAATCCGCTGCAACTTGAATTTGAAGTTTTAGTAGAAGACTCCAACTTAGAAGCATCCAGTTCTCCAGTGCTGCCAATCGTTCCCTCTCAAAAACCTCAACTCAGAGTCGTTGAAGGAGGAGGCAACTCTTCTTCCGCCGAACCTGAAATAGCTCCCTCGGAACTCGACTCACAAATTCCTCACTTTTCAGGAGAGTTTTTTGAATTAGACTTTAATCGCCTTTGTTACCAATACTGTGGGCTCTTTGTCCAAGGCTCTACCCCTTCTCTAAACCCCTTATTTATTAGCGGTGGCGTTGGCATGGGAAAAACCCATTTGCTATCTCTCATTGGAAAAGAACTTCAAAAAAGATCCCCACAACTCAAAGTTCGTTACACAAGTGCAGAAAAGTTCACTAATGAAATGTTCAAATCCTGGAACGATAAATCCGGGCCTAATTATCAAAGGTTTTACCGAGATGAAGTCGATGTTCTTCTTTTTGATGACTTACAAGGACTTGCCGGACGACGAGCTACCCAAGAAGCCTTGCTCCATATTTATAACGAAATTTTATCGCGAGGGGGCAAAGTAGTTTTTGCTTCTTCTGTACTTCCACAAAAGCTTGGAGAGTTCCTTGAGCCGCTTCGATCCCGTCTGCTCTCTGGGGTCTCTGCTGAAATAAAATCTCCAGCCTATGATGAAAAAGTTGCGCTTTTATCGTTGTTGGCCCAGCAAAATCAAATTTCTGTCGAAGAATCCTTTTTAAGGATTTTAGCTGATCAGGGTCACCGAGATATTCGAGAGCTTCTTGGGGTTTTCTTGCGACTTCATTTACAAGCAAGAATCGAAAATAAAACTCTAGATAGTCGCTTTTTAGCTCGTGAAGGCGTTAGCTTTGAGGCCCCCCAGCAAGCAATTTCTTTGAAAGAGATTATTTCATTGGTTGAGCACAGCTTTGGGGTTTCAAAAACTGACTTAGTTTCGAAGTCTCGAAAAGGTGTCATTGCCTGGGCTCGTCAAGTAGCCATGTATTTAGGACGGCGCTTTACCCTTTTATCTCTTGAAGAAATTGGAAAAACTTTTGGACGGGATCATGCAACCGTTCTTTATGCTTATGACAAGGTTTCTGAAACCTTGAGACTTCATCCCTCCCGAAAATATGAAGTCGAATTCCTTATCAGTAAGTTGCAAGCCAGAGTTCCAAGAGATACCGATGATTTCACTTTATAGAACAGTCCTTGCTTTTCACGTCATTGCAGTTATTTCGTGGATGGCTGGGATCCTCTACTTGTTTCGACTCTTTGTTTATCATGCTCAAGAAACTGAAAGTGTGGTCAAACAAAGATTCGGAGTCATGGAAAACAAGCTTTACAAAATAATTACTTACCCCGCGATGTGGGTTTCCTTGGCTTTGGGCACCACCATGATTGGACTTCAACCCTTCTTATTGGAAACCCATTGGTTTCGATTAAAAGTTGTTTTTGTTCTTTTTCTCATGGGAGTAACCCTCTGGGCCGGCAATATTCGGCATCAACTTCAACAAAACAGGTGCAAAATCAGCTCTAAAGCGTTTCGTTTTTTAAATGAAATTCCAACACTTCTCATGATTGGGATAGTTTTACTTGTTATTTTGAAGCCGTTTTAGGAGACTCCGAAGCACGATGAGCGAAACGACCTCAGAATCACTTTCTCAACTGACCTTACAGTTTGATGCCCCTCCCCAGGTAGATTGGCGAAAAACGGTTCCCTCGGTCTCTGAACTCACTCGTCGCATTCGAGGCCATCTTGAAAACACTTTTGGGGATGTGTGGGTAAAAGGTGAAATCAGTAATTTTAGAAAACCAGTCTCTGGCCATGCTTACTTCATCCTAAAAGATGCGTCAGCTCAGATTCGAGCAGTGGTTTTTAAAGGTTCGCTCTCAAAATTAAAATTTAATCTCCAAGATGGTATGGAGGTTCTCCTTCATGGAAAAGTAGCGGTGTATGAACCGCGAGGAGAATATCAAATCATCGGGGATACTTTAGAACCGGTTGGAATAGGGGCTCTTCAGCTTGCGTTTGAACAGTTAAAAATGAAGTTAGCCAAGGAAGGTTTATTTGATCCCAAACACAAAAAACCGATCCCGAAACTTCCAAAAACGATAGGGATCGTCACCTCTCCAACAGGAGCGGCAGTCAAAGACATTTTAAAAGTGCTCCAGAGAAGATTCCCCAATCGTCGAGTGATTATTTTCCCGGCAAATGTTCAAGGTGAAAAAGCGGCTCCTGAAATTTCAGCTGCAATCCAACTTTCAGAGCGCTGGAATCAACTCAATCCTGAAGAAAAAATCGATGTTCTAATTGTGGGGCGCGGTGGAGGCTCAATAGAAGACCTATGGCCCTTCAATGAAGAAATAGTAGCAAGAGCGATTTACCAATGTTCTATTCCTATTATCTCTGCAGTGGGGCATGAAATTGACGTCACGATTTCAGACTTTGTTGCAGATTTGAGAGCGCCCACTCCTTCGGTGGCTGCAGAACTTGTGGTTCCCCTGAAAGAGGAGTTAAAAACTCTGGTCAATACGCATACCCAACGGATGCTTATCAACTTTAAAAAGTCCTTGGAACACACTCGACTTCACTTGAGTCATCTGACGAGTCGATTGGTAGATCCCCGAGAACGAATACGATTGATCAAAGAACGATTCTCCATTGCCCTGGAAACCTTGAAAAAGGCGATGCGCACTCAACTCACCCTTTCTCGAAAGAATCTTGAAGGCCGAGTTCAGATGCTTCAAACCCTTTCCCCCTTGCAGGTCCTTGCTCGGGGATACTCTCTTACGACGACGAAATCCGGTTCAGTCCTTCGTAGCGTGTCAGAACTCAAGCCTGGACTCAGGATCGTGACGCGACTAGCCGACGGTGAATTCACATCAGAAGTTATTTCTGAATAATTTTCTGTTCGAGTTATAATTAAAGAGTCTTATTTCCCAATCCCAATGAAACAATTACCTCATATCGAAGCGGTTATCCCCGTCTACAATGAAGCAGAGTCCATTCCTCTTTTGGTATCTCAATTAGACCGGGCACGAGCCGCCTTGGCCTCAGAAGCGACTTTTAGTTATTTATTTATTAATGATGGATCCTCAGATGGATCAACTGAGCTTCTTCGAACTCTTCATGCTCAAAGACGAGATATCCGCGTCGTTGAACTTCTCCACAACTTTGGGCATCCGGCAGCTCTGGCCTGCGGATTGGATTATTTTCGAGGAGATCTCGCATTGTTTATGGATGCTGATCTGCAGGACTCCCCCGCTGTTCTGCCGCAGCTTTTTTCTGAGTGGAAAAAGGGCGCAAAAACCGTTGTCGTAGAACGCGGCGAACGCCCTGAGAAGAATGGCATTTTATTCAAAGCATTCTATTTTCTTTTGCGAAAGACCTCTAAAAACCTACCTCCGATTAATTTTGGGACGCATTCTCTCTTAGACAAATCCGTAGTGGAGAGAATGCGAGTTCACAAAGAGCGGAACCGTTACTTTCCGGGACTTATTGCTTTAAGCTCCAGTCAAATCAAAGCCGTTCCCTTTGCTCGAGGGGCACGAAAGCATGGAGAATCCCGAGTTGGTTTTTGGGGTCTGAGTCATTTGGCCCTCACTGCTTTCTTAAGTTTTTCTTCAGCCCCCATCCGATTAGTTTCGTTTCTAGGCTCCCTCTGTGCATTGGGAGCTCTTCTAGGAGCCTCTATTATTGTTTCTGTTAAATTGTTCACCAATTGGGCGATTCCCGGATGGGCTTCGACCATGTCTCTGCTTTTTTTCTCTAGCGGCATTCAACTGCTTTGTTTGGGCATTTTAGGCGAATATGTCGCCCGAATTTATGATGAAGTAAAAGGCAGACCTCTTTATTGGGTTGGCTCAGCTCTAGAGCCTCAAAAACGCGTGAATGATGCCTCTGTCTCCTTTCTGTATTCCCAACCCTAACCCCTTCCCATACTTTTCACTCTGCGTCAG
>RFNV01000335.1 GCA_009927005.1 Pseudomonadota bacterium | reverse complement strand
CTTCGAACCATGGGGTCAGGAGTTCGAATCTCTTACCGCCCACCATTTTTTATCATGTCGAAAGAATTATCACTTCAAGAAAAATACTCACCTCAAGGCGCTTGTTTTGGATGTGGGCCTTCAAATCCAAAAGGGCTTCATGTTCGAAGTTTTCCAGAAGGAGAAAAAATCGTCGCAGAGTGGAAGGCTGAAACGATGCATGAAGCTTTTCCCGGTGTCGTTAATGGCGGCATTATTGGAGCGCTCTTAGATTGCCATTCCAATTGGACAGCAGCTTACACTTTGATGAAATCCCAAGGACTGTCAGCTCCGCCTTGTACTGTGACTGCTGAATTTTCAGTGAAGCTCCTCCGCCCCACTCCTAGTCACCAAATGATGCGGTTAGAAGCTCGATCAATCGAAGTAAAAGGAGATTCGGTCATCACTCAAGCTGAACTCATCGTGAATGGAAAAGTTTGCGCTTCGTGCCAAGGAACTTTTGTAGCAGTTAAACCGGGACACCCTGCTTATCATCGCTGGTAGTCATAAATCTAGCACATTGAGTCGCACAGATTCTTTGACAGTAACATACATTACATTATCCTATATCAGTACAGAGCATCGATTGATTCAATCGGCTGTTTGAAAATTTAAAGGTTTGGGGTCACAAACCACATCTAGATACTTCAGCTTTTGAGTGACCCCAGTTTTTCCTGGTTTCTGTTTTCATCAAGTTTTCATCTTGTAAAAACATCTAAGAAATCATCTGAGTTAGAACAGGAAATAGGAACACAAGCGGGAGCTTCTGAATGGAAGACTCCCGCTTGTTTGTTTTTAGTAAGACTTTGCCAGAATTTCTTCAACCAAACCTCGGCGATCCCCTTTGGAGTTAATTGAGCGCCGGGAAACAATGGTCACCAACTCCCAATTTCGGAATAATTTTTTAACAAAGGGAGCTGAAGAGTTTGAAATAGCCACTCGAGCTCCACGAGAAACAGCTCTTTCAGAAGCTTCTAAAAGTCTAATCTGGTCCTTTTTATTAAACCCCCTGGACATATAGCTATTAAAAGATGAGGTCAGAGAAAGGGGTTCATAGGGAGGATCGCAATAAATAAAATCTCCTGGTCCAGCTAAATCGATAACCTCTTCAAAATCTAAATTGAGCAGTTTCGTTTTTTTTAATCGCTTCGAGAGCTCCAGGAACTGAGAGCTTTCGTAAAGTTTGGGCAGCCGAGCCCTTTTTCCGAAGGGAACATTAAACTCCCCTCTTGAATTTTGACGATAAAGTCCGTTGAAACAGGTCTTGTTAAGGAACAGGGTTCTTGCAGCTTTCTTTAAGTGAGATTTCGGTTTGGCTGCTCTCAATTCGTAGTAGAACTTTTCAGAATATCTTTCCCCAAGACGATCTAATTCCCTCATGAGCTCGCGAGGTTCATCGCGAATCATTTCATAGAGGTTGGTGATCTCAGTATTGAAGTCATTTATCACCGATTTTTTTTGATCGTTAAGGGCCAAGAAAACTGCCCCTCCACCCAGAAAGGGTTCGAAATAGCGATCAAAAGATTTAGGAAAGTGTTTCATAAGCTGTGGAATAAGACTTGTCTTCCCACCAGCCCACTTCAAAACGGGTTTCATCACTGGCAAACCTTAAAATCAAATTTAGGAAAAGTCCAAAAACAAAGGTAAAATACTAAAAAAAGGGGGCTCCATGAAATTAGCCGTTCTGAGTTTCTTGTGTTTTTGTCTTAGCGCTTCGGTGTTTGCGTCCGATCCCGAGTCTTTGGTTGGTCAGAAAGCTCCCTATAAACTAGACAAGAATCCGAAGAGAACCACGTCCATGTTGAAAGATGGAAACTTCCTGGCCACTATAAAAAACTATCACGCCAATTTAAGTACTGGTCCCGCGATGGAAGTGGATTTGGATTATAAGTTCAATGTTCAATTGATGGGCGAGCAAACAGGAGTGGAAACTGGGTTTCTTGACTACGAATACTTTAAGCCTGGATTTATGGAAAAGCTTCGAAAAGAAGGAAAATATGAATCCGAAAATTTCAAAGCGGTCCATCAAGGCTTTAAGGATGTAAAAACCCTTCAGGGAAAATCTTATCCGAACTGCGATGTCGTTCTCCTGTACGATATAAAAGATAGTTTGAACAATCGATTGAAGAGTACCCTTTCTGAGTTTTTAGCTACCATTGCCCAAGCGGAAACCAACGCAGACATTCAGGACATGAAAGTCTTGGTACACATCTATCCGGGAATTCCCGTTCTCGGCGCAGTCCTCATCGATGTCAGTGGAAAGTATGAGGGAATGGCAGTGAAAGCCGGAGCGGATTACGTAGCTCCCTAAGTGGCCTATGGGACACGAGCAGTTTTTCACTTGCCCCTACTGCCATGAAACGATCTCCATGGTCCTGGATACCTCCATTGAAGGACTCCAGGAATATATTGAGGATTGCGAAGTGTGTTGTCGTCCCATTCAGATCGAATATGAATCAGATGGAAATGACGTTATTGCTTTTGAGTCCCGGGGCATCCAACAAGGATGAACTCCCAACAGAAATGCCCACTCTGTAGTAAACTGGGCTTTTTTTCGCAAGTAACCAACTTAAAACGGGTCTTTCATCGGTGCCCCAGTTGTGACCTCCTCTTCGTAGATCCTTCCCAGATTTTGTCTCAAGAAGAAGAAAAGAAACGTTACGAAAGCCACAATAATGATATTGAGGATATTCGGTACCAAGATTTTTTGAGGCCGCTTTTCAGAGTTATTCTCGAAGCCGTTCCAAAAAACTCGAAAGGTTTAGATTTTGGCGCAGGTCCAGGACCTGCGCTGAGTGAGATGCTGAAGAAAAAAGATTTTGAAATAGAACTCTATGATCCTTTTTTCTGGCCAAATGAGAACGCGCTGAATACTCAGTACGATTTTGTTTTTGCCTCTGAAGTCGTTGAACACTTTTCAAACCCAAACAGAGAATTCAGATTGCTGCGATCACTTCTGAAACCCAAAGGAAAACTTTTTCTCATGACTCTGCTCTATGGACCAGAGATAGACCTCACCCAATGGTATTACCTAAAGGACCCAACCCATATTTGTGCATACTCGAAAAATACTTTTAACTGGATTCAATCAAACTTTGGATTTACAAAAACCAAAGTCCAGGAACCTCGAATTGTTAGCCTTTTTGCTTAAAGTCTACAACGAGTTTTTCCCAAGAATGTAGCCACCTTTAGCAACACGATTTAGCTACTGGCACGGTTGGCCCAAAAGGGTATTTGGGCGATACCCACGCTGCCTATGGCATTCAAGCCTTTTTAAACGACGGAACGAAATATTATGTGGTGAAAGGACGCTTTCCCAAAGCGCGCTTCTTTAGCGTAGAGACCTACGAAGGAAGAAAAAACGGCGCTGGAAAGTCATTGGTGGACTCCCAAATAGTTCCAGACCCAGGTTCGGTGAATCCTTTCACCGAGGGCGTTGCGCTTAATGCTGAGCCACGGGATTACACGGTCTATATTTCTCCTGAGGGAGCTCCCCAGTTGGGCCAAAATCAGCTCACTTTTTCAAAACGCCAACGGTATATTTCATTTTACATTCGTTACTATGCTCCTAGTTTTGGAGCCCAAGTGACCTTGGCAGATCTTCCAAAAGTAGAAGCTTATTCTCTGAAGACTCGACAACCTACTTCCTGTTCCAAGTCTTGGCCCGTAGAAAACCTCACCAACTACCCCCAATTTCTGGGAGGGCTTTCCGACAAACCAGAGGGTGTTTTTTCATTTAGCCAAGCAAAGTGGCATAAAGGCGCCAACACCGCTGTGGGAAAGTATGCAGTAGGCTATAGTGAAATGTCCTTTGATGAAGTAGCGCTCATTCGTTTTAAAGCGCCGTCCTTTTTTAATTCTTTTTCGGGAGTTGGAAATTTTAATAGTGCATCTCAAGTGCGGTATTGGTCACTTTGTGACAAGAACTTCCCCAACAATCAGGGATTGGTTTGTCTCGCGGATTATTTAACTCCGCCTGACAAAGATGGCTATGTAACTGCAGTCACAGGAAGCGGTGAGGACATTCGTGCCGAGGCAGCAAGAAGAGGCTATTATTTCATGCCCGATATGCGGCCTTCCAATGCGGTAATGATTCTCTTCGCGTTTAGAAATATTTTGCCGTCACCTGAATTTAAAGAGAACGATCAGTACAAGGGCGACTACAATCCGCAGATTCGAATTTGCAAAGAATCTGAATTTCTCGAAGGTAGCTGTGAGTGGTGGGAGAAAGAGTAAAGTAAGCTGGCGGAGAGGAGAGGATTCGAACCTCCGATACGGTGTTACCCGTATAACGGTTTAGCAAACCGCCGC
>RFNV01000240.1 GCA_009927005.1 Pseudomonadota bacterium | reverse complement strand
CTCCCCGCAACCAGATTTCTCTTTGAAATTACAAGATATTTTCAAATGAAAGAGCCGCCTTAAAAGGGCGGTTTTTTTGTGTGGTGTCTATTTGGTGACTAAAGAGGGAGAATGTTGCTGCGTGTTGGTGAGTAATCATCTGTGTGGCCCATAGAACTGGGAAACATGATTTAACCAAAAAGGGGGCGGAGGCCCCCTTTTGTAGAGTTACCTTAGCTATTTCTTCTTAATACCCGTGATGACGTAGTTATCCTCGCCCTTGGCTTTCAAGGTGAAGGTGACGGCATCACCCGCTTTGACGGAGGAAAGGTCAACCCCCTCGGCCACACCAAAGGCCATAGTCATTTTGGGCCAGCCCAGCGCGGCGATGGGGTCGTGAACGAGCGTGACCGTATGCTCGCCTGCGTTAACGCTTTTCACGCTACCGGTGGCCTCAATCCCCCCTTGGGCGGCAGGCGTAGCCGCAAGAGGTGCGGAGTGGCCATTTCCCTTGGTGGCACCCTTGGCTTCGGTGGCCATGGCATCATCGTGGATTTTGCCCATCTTGTGGTGGTCCATCTTCTTCGTTTCACCGGGTTTGGAGGGCTTGCCGACAATGATGGTACCCTTCATGCCTAGCTTCTCATGCGGATGGCAGTGGTACTGATAGGTGCCGGGCACGGTGAAGGTGTAGCTGAACGTATCCCCCTGTTTCTCGTGCATGGGACTCATAATCATCTCATCCACGCCCTTGGGCTGGCTGATAACCATCATGTCGTGCATCTCATCCTGCGCGTTGACGAACTTCACTGTGTCGCCAGGTTGAATGGTGAGGGTGGAGGGTTCAAAGTAATAAGGTTTGTTAGGTTTATCGTAGTTGCTGACTTCCTTAATAGTATATTCCTTGGCGAAAGCGGGGCTTGCGAGCAAGGTGAGAACCACAGCGGAGGCGGTGGCGAGGAGAGTGTTTTTCATAGTGGTTTCCTTTGTTGTTAGGTTTGGTTAGGGGTTAGAACATCAAGCGCAAACCGACTGCGCCGATGAAGCCATTTGTATCCTCGCCGTTGGCTTTCGCCATAGCTGAGGTTTCACCCAGTTTGCGCTCGTAGTGGAAGTCCACATAGGGTGCAAACTTGCGGGTAAATTCATAGCGGGTTTGCAGGCCGATTTTGCCATCTGACAAGCCCGCACCAATATGCTGTTCCTTGATGTCTTGCCCGTAGGCATTGAGTTCACCATAGGGTTGGGCAATCAGTTTTTGGGTCAGCAGCAAGTCGTTTTCCTCCCGCACACGGGCGCTTACTTTGCCCTTATCGCTCACAAACAGGTGGGCCTCGGTCTCAAAGTAATACGGGGCCAA
>RFNV01000242.1 GCA_009927005.1 Pseudomonadota bacterium | reverse complement strand
CATCGAACCTAGGGTAATGAGACTGAGACCCGGATAAAAAAAGAGCCAACGAGGACTGAATAAGAGAAGAAATTTTAGGTGCCTCCAGCCATCGCTCCAGGTTCTTAAATGCGGGGGTCGGCTTCGTCCGTCTTTATGAAGCGTGATAGGAACTTCCTCAATTTGAAGACCACGAAGAGAAGCTTTTACCACCATTTCACTCGCAAACTCCATTCCCCCCGTGGTTAGGCCTAGAGTCTGTATCGATTTCTTATTGAAGCCTCGAAGCCCGCAATGAAAATCTCCACAGCGGCTCTTGAAGAAAAGTCGTCCGAGAAAACTTAAAATTGGGTTTCCGAGATATCGATGCAAAAAGGGCATTGCTCCCTTTTCAATTTTTCCAGTGAATCGATTCCCCATCACTAGCTCAGCGCCACTTCGCAATTTTTCGATGAAGTCTGAAAGTTGAGAAAAATCGTAGCTGTCATCGGAATCCCCCATAATGATGAATTTTCCCTTCGCTTCGCGAATACCGCCCAACAGTGCATTTCCATAACCCTTTTTTGCTATCGAAATAACGCGAGCTCCGAGTTGAGTTGCAATTTCTTGGGATCCGTCTGAGCTGCCGTTATCAGCAATAATAATTTCGCCTGAGACTCCTTGAGTTTTCAGAAAATAGTGCGCTTTCGCGATGCATCGAGCCAGAGTTTCGGCCTCATTCAGGCAAGGCATTATGATGGAGACTTCAACTTCTTCAGCTTGGATCTGAGTGAGGGAGTTTAGTTTCATAGCAAAAGTGGGGTTTGGATGTAATAACCTTCGGCTTTTTTTCAAATTATCTTGATGAGATAATTGATTATTCGGAACCGCGAACCATAGAGGCCTCACTTGCTTGTAACCTGGAATCAGCTTGAGAAATACTTACCTTGGGGGCTTAGCTCTTTTATCCTTTTACTTATCGTAGGAGTTTCGCTGTTTTTGCCCTCACAATTGGGGCCAACGCCAAACGATTGGTTTTCAGACTATGCCCACGCTCTCTTGCAGGGAAAACTCTATTTAAGCGAGGGTGCAAACGGATGGAGAGATTGCCAATGGGATCAGAGTTTTTACAAGGGAAAATGTTACTTGTATTTCGGAATTATTCCCGCATTTCTCCATCTCTTGCTTCCCTTTTTTACCAATCGATTTATTTCGATTCTCTCGGGGGCGGTTTTTACCTTTTTTCTCACTAAGATGGTGATTCTTATTGCTAGTCTTCGAACGAAAGATGAAAAAGGCGATCTCTTTGTTTCGTCTTTTTTGATCCTAGGCAGTGTTCTGGCGATGAGCGTTTTGAGTCTTGCTTTGAGTAGCCGTATTTACGAGGAAACTATCCTCGTCGCTCATATGTTTGGAATTACGGGTTCCTATTTGGGACTGTCTTATTTTCCCGGTTTTGAATTCAAACGCTCTCCTCGTCGACTTTGGGGAGCTAGCATTCTTCTCTCCTTAGCAGCTCTTACTCGAATTAGTTGGTTTGCTCCCCTTGGGATTTTTTCTCTTTTTCTATTTTGGGATGGAAAAAAAATGGGCGGGTGGAAGCAAGCCTTGAGTAAAAGCTGGGTTCCCATGGTTTGGTGCTTGGGAGCTCTTGTTTTTCAGGGGGTTCTCAATTGGAGTCGGTTTGAAAATCCACTCGATTTTGGTGTTGAGTACGTTTCAACTCAGATTCGTTGGGCCGAAAGAAGGCAAAGTGCTTATGGATTAAATTCCTGGCATTTCATTTTGCCCAACTTCATTTCTTATTTTCTCGTTCCTCTTTCTTTGGGTAAACAAATCGTTGTTAAAGATCCCCAAGGTTTTTTGCAGAAGGTTTTATTACATAAAATTCTTCTCTATGAAAATCCTCATACTCTTCTGTTCGCTCTTCCGGGAGCATTTGCAGCCATATTTCATCTCAAAAAGTTCGGGCGATTCGTTATTCAGAACTGGGCTTTAGTCGCCTTCTTTATTCCCTTGTGGGCTCCTACGTTGACCATGGATTGCGTAATTCACAGGTATCAATTTGAGGTCTTTGCTTCTTTCTTGCTGTTAGCAGTCCCCTTTTTAGTCTCAGATTCTGCCGGAATGAGCAATCGGTCGCTCGTTTTTCAGGCCTTAGGGTTTGTGGGCGGAACGATCTTTACAGTTTATCAAACTATCCAAATTCTCGAGCGTCACTGGTCTGTCTTGTAGGGAAAAACGGGATAGAGTAGAGTTCTGCTCTATGACTTGGGTAATTGACGAAAAAATATTGGTAAAATTATCCGCCTCGGAAGCTCGAAAAATCTGGGCTGAAGAAAAAGCCTTCGATGTTTTTCACGAACTTCAATCTCGTCTAAAGCCCGAACATCAAGAAAAATCTCGAATCGGCGCTTTAGGATTCCAGGCGATCCAAGGCACAGAAGGCCTTCACACTTGGTTGTTTCCGATTGAGGGACACCCCAAAATTCTGGGATTCAAAAATCCAGTTCAAATTTTGAGCTTCCACGGGGAAGTACTCTTTGAAGGACTTTGGGGAGACACCCCCTTGGCTCTAATTGAAAAAACTGAGGAGTTTTTTATTTGGCTACCCTATCGACATGGAAGCAAACCTGAAAAACTAGGTTTGAAGACAAGGCTTCTTGGAGTCTTTCGATACTTTAAGAATCGAAAGAAAAAACCATGACCTTTCTTTATATTCTCTTACTTTTTCTTTTGCTCTCAGGAAGTGCTGTTTTTACTTTAATGGCGCTTCCCGGAAACTGGCTGATTCTTTTCATTACTTTCCTTTTTTCAATGTATTTTCCCGAGGGTTCTTCTCTGCATATTGGTTGGGGGATCTTAAGCACCATGGGTGTTTTGGCTACGCTGGGAGAAGCCCTGGAGTTTTTCTTGGGAGCAGTAAGTTTGGCAAAAGGTGGGAGTAAAAGAGGGGCATTTTGGGCCTTAATCGGGTCTATTTTGGGAAGTTTGATGCTCGCTGGATTATTCAGCGTGGTTCCCGTTTTAGGCACTGCCGTGGGACTTGTCTTGGGAGCTGCTCTAGGTGCTATGGGAGGCGCCATTCTCGGTGAAAAATCAGCTGGAAAAAATACGGACGAAAGTTTAAGGCTTGGAAAAATCGCTTTTTGGGGACGGCTTTTAGGGAGTGTTTCAAAAATCGTGATTGCGGGGCTTTTGGTTGCTCTCGCAACCCTTGCCGCTATTTTCTAGAGGAGAAAAAATGTTTTTACCAATTGCATGTGTTTTTGGATTTTTAGCCGTGGCTCTGGGGGCTTTTGGAGCTCATGGGTTAAAGAATGTTTTAGATGACTACTCCATGGGAGTGTATAAAACGGCAGTTGAATATCAGTTTTGGCATTCGCTTGCACTTTTGGGAGTCGGAATTTTAAGTCGAAGCTCAAATCCACAACTTCTTAAATACAGCGGGTGTGCTTTTTCTTTTGGGATTCTTATTTTTTCTGGAAGCCTTTATTTGCTCGCTTTCACAAAAGTGAAGTGGTTAGGAGCGATTACACCCATCGGTGGTGTTTCTTTCATGATAGGATGGATTCTGCTAGGTGTGGCAAGTTTTCAAATGCGTTAAGGAGGAAAGATATGCCAAGTATTGCAATTATTGGAGCCAGCAGCGATCCCAATAAGTTTGGAAATAAAGCAGTAAAGGTTTTTTTATCTCGGGGGTATCAAGTTTATCCTGTGAACCCCAAGGACGAGATCATTGAGGGATTGAAAGTCTATCGTTCCATTTTGGAAGTGCCGGAAAAAAATCTCGATATGATTTCTGTTTATTTGCCGCCCCCAGTAGGAATGAAAGTGGTTGGAGACATTGCAAAAAAGGGATGCAAAGAACTGTGGTTAAATCCCGGAGCCGAGAGCCTTGAGTTAGTAGAAAAAGCAGAGAGCTTAGGCTTGAATGTGATTCAGGCGTGCTCGATTGTGGGAGTAGGGTGATATCCCACCAAAAGTAAAGCCATACCTTTTGGTGGTTAGCGGCCTTTGCCCAGCGAAGTGTTGATAGGGATTTTCTGGGCACAGAGAGGGCAGTCTTTGGGATCCCAGGCTTCGAGATTTATATTAAAGAGGCATTTCAAAATAGGGACTTCTCCCAAATCGCTCGCGGTAATTCCTCCTCGATTGCACAGGGCTGATACTCCGATAATTTCACAAGGGATCGTTCTTGCGGTCTCTACAACTTTTCGAACAGAACCCCCAGTGGTTAAGATGTCTTCGACCACGAGAACTTTCTTGCTCTTTATTAATTGATCATAGCCTCGCTTAACGATGAAATTTTTTTCGGGTGTGGGTTCGGCATAAACCGACAAGATATTTTT
>RFNV01000001.1 GCA_009927005.1 Pseudomonadota bacterium | reverse complement strand
ATTTACCAGAATTGACATCTGGTAGGTTCAAATATGAACTGGCCAGTGTAATTAGTTGGTCTGAAGTGGTACCAGTTTTTTCACTGATATACATCATTAAAAATAACAGTACCTGGTCACCTGGTGGCAAATCTGATTTAGTACGTTTTTTAGTCATTATAGGCGTGAATAACGTCTGTATGGTACTTTGTCTTATCTGGTTTAATTCTAACTGATTTATGGCCATTATAGAACGTATACTGTTATGAATTTTGAACTTTGCCAGGTGCTTTTTATTCTTCACTGTAAATTCTGAACGCCAAAGTGACTGTGGTAACGGTTCAGACCTTTTAGAATAGTATTCCAAATCTTTTTGTGATTCAATGTTTTTCTGGTAAAACTTCAGATATGGCAATGAACTGGTTCGTTCATTAAATGAATGACCAGTGTATTCACCAGATTTGGTTTTATTGACATAAACACCAGTATTCTTTGAATTTATTGGTCGTTTGAATGACTGTGATAACCAAGTTAACTGGTCATAAACTAACTGTGTCGGTGCAATGAAATCTTGCTTTATATCCAGATCAGTACACCTTGCGTTCAGAAACGTGTCCAGATCAAATTTGAACTTGCCTAATTTCATTAACCACTGATATACCAAAATGATATTGTCACTGGTTAAACCTTCCAGGTATCTATCTGGTGGCAACATTTTTGAATGAATACCAAAGACCAGATATACATCTGGACGGCCTTCATTTCCTTTTTCCAAGTGCTGAATTCTACAATCAATCTTTGCACCGTCCATTACTATATCCTTCAATAACTTATTGGCAATAGATTCAGATACCACTTCACCAGTTTCATTAACTATGGTAGTCACTGGTTTATTCAGAACTGTATCTGTTATCTGAACCAAAGACAGTGGTATTCTAACCTTTATACTGTCTATTGCCAGGCCATTAACCAAAGTAAAATCAGTCATTCCAGGACTATTTTAACATTTGTGTCATTGACTGTAACCAGACCAGTTTTCTTTGGACGTTCACGCTTATTGTCACTGATTCTGAACACGTTAGGACTTTGGTTTACCTTCCATAAACCACTGAAATAGTAAAACATTGGTTCATTCCAGGACTTTACCAGTATTTGACCAGTTGGTTTTAATAGACCAGAATACTTCTGACCAGTTGGAATAGATTTAATGATGATGGTCAGACCGTTAACTGCATTAACATAAACAGACGGATTCACTTCTGACCTTTCATAAACACCTTGAATTTGACTGACTTCTTTGATTTGGCCAGTCCTTTTTATCTTTGGCATAGTATTAAATTGGTAACCAGGTTAACGGTCGGACGTTCCTGGTTTTTTTTATGCAAGTTACTTTTATATCAATGTCATTGCCATATCATTTATTAACATTACTGCAATTATTTTCACATACATTGCCTACGGCGTGAAAACACCAATTCATTCTACAAATAGAACTGGCCTATCTGATAGGACTGAACTAAATGAACAGACATAAAAAAAGGCAGAAATCAATCCGCCTTTTTCTTCTATTTGTTAGCCACCAGGTACGTGTGTTTTCAATCCGCCGTCCTGGTAGGTTTATTGGTCAACGCTGTGATATTTTTTTGTGCCTGGCCAGAACACTTTTAGAATTACGGCCATTGTAACCAGTGTAACATTGAACTGAACGCAAGATAAATTCTGTCTTTGTCATTGCGTAATAATCACAGAATTCATTGATAAACTGCAAATCTTGTTCACGTATCATAAAACGAATAGAAGAATTACGCTTTTCAATATCACTGACCTTCTGAAATCCGCGTTTATTTTTTTCTGTATTGATAGGACGTAACAGATCACCAGTAGGTTCAAATAAATCGTATGTCATTTCTTCTGTTTTCACTGGTTCGTCACTGTTTTTTGTTGTTTTTTAGAATGTAGGTAGTAGGTAGTAGGTAGTAGGTAGTAGTCACTTGTCTAACTTAATGTAGACAAAAATCTACATTTTTGATAGTTAGAACTAAATCTGTAACACAAATTTCTTCACAAAATTGGTTTATCATTTTAAGGTGCCTGGTCAGATTTAATCTTACTTTTTCCTTCCTTCATATGAAAGGAAATTAACATTTCTGGCAAGGTCAAAATTCTGATAGTTTTTCCTGGTCTATTTGTGACAGTATTCCAAATCCTAAACCAGATAGAAATTTGGTACGTTCCTGGTCTAATTTGATGACATCTGGACGGTCATTGTGTTTCTGCCATAAATCAGATAGTTTCTTTTTCCAGTGACATCTGGCAG
>RFNV01000373.1 GCA_009927005.1 Pseudomonadota bacterium | reverse complement strand
TAAATGTATCTGATACTTTTATAAAAAATTATTGGGTTGAAGGTGTTACAGGTCATATAGGTCAGGCGTTTGCTTATATAACACAAAGTTTGATTATTCCAGAATTAGGAGAAACTACAACACTTACTATTCAAGGTGGTGGGTTTATGTTTACACCCGGACAGATATTTTTTATAGGATCTGATCATAGAACAGATTATAGATCATGTTACGTTAAGATAGAGAGGGTTCTTTCTGAAAATCAATTGGAAATATCTGTTGTTGACTCTCCAAGTAATGCACCAGCGGGAACTGTAATTTACAATGGATTGTTTTTATTACAACCTAAATTTGATATAGAAAATAGTAGAACTACAGTTTTAAGATTAACATCAGATAGTGATGGTGTAATAACAAGATTTAATGGATATAATTATACAGGTCAAACTAGTATTACACCAAATGCAACTAGCATTTATTTGTATCCATCACCAGCAATAAGAGTAGATGATAGAAGCTGTACAATTAAAGATTGTGTTATAAATGCTGGTGGGATATTATTAACATCCGGTTATGGTCAAAGAACAGAATTCAATCAGGTTAAACTGAATGATAGTGTCATAGAAAATTGTTATTTTGAAGTTATACCAAAAAACGGTGATCCTTATACAATTTTTCAAAATTCACCCTTCGTTGAGGCATTTACTTGTTTTGTTATATGGCCCGGATATAGAGGTGTTAGTGCTATAAATTGTCACATTCATTCTCTTTGCTCAACACCACAGATCATGATGGATTTGATAGGACCATATTCCGTCATAGATGGATGTTTTTTTGATGTTGATGTAAAAAATCCATCAATAGAATTAATAGGTGATGTTGATTATAATGGTAATCCATCTACTGGTAAATATTGTGCAATGGGAATAATGCTTGGTAATAACTCTGGACAATATGCAAATTTAAATAACACTCCATCTTATGTATTATCAGCTATCCCAATAGTTAGAAATTGTACTTTCAAAAACATAAACAAGGGCATAGCTGCATCTATCTATAACGAAAGAGGATTGATTAATATTGAAAACAATAATACTTTCATAAATTGTAATGTCCCAACTGATACATATGTTATCAGTCCAAGTGGAATTGGACAAATATATTGGTCAACTGGTGATCAACAATACTAAGTATAAATATATTCAATACTAGTAACCAGAAACGGTTCCTGTAAAACAGAGGCTTGAGAATATGAGTAATAGATTCCATTCAAAATTTCACAGAAAAAATCACCATACATACAGCAATTATCTAAACCCGGATTCAGGTCACGATCCTATTGCTAGTAGAGAACAACCATTTCAAGGTGATTTCATTTTATCAGGATCGCTTAGTTGCGTAGCACCCGCTAGTGGATTTGGTGGATTTTTTTATACTGATAATACAGCTTTATGCGCAGTTGCTGGCAAGGTTGGTGCTCATATACTTAGTTATGGACCTATTGGAACTTATATTCAAAGTAATAATGTTGCTATTTCTGCAAATGCACCTGTTTTTGCTGGTCAGCTTTATTCAAGCCAAGTCGGGTTGAATGTTTATGGTGGAAATAACGGAATTATTAGCTATTCCCCTTATTTTGGATTGGATGTATTTGGTGGAACTTGGGGCGGTAGATTCAAGAGTACAAACAGAGCATTATCTGCATTTGGTGGTCAATATGGTCTTGATGTAATATCATCCTCTTACGGTATAAATTCATATGGAAATAACGTTGCTGGTAACTTTAGAAGTCCATCCATAGCTTTGTCTGCAAGTGGTGGAAATATAGGTCTTTTTTCATATTCACCATCAACTGGTGTAAAAGCTATTGGTGATAAGTTCGGAGGACATTTTAGAAGTGACAATGTTGGTTTATCTAGTTATGGTAATTCTTTTGGATTAACTGTATATTCACCAACATCAGGTGTTGTAATAACAAGTCCTAGCATGTCATTATCAACAGATGGTGGGGGTGTTAATGTTTTAAATAGTAGAACTGGTATATTTAAAAATCCACAATCTACATATCCATCTATAACAGGTGTTGTATTAGATGTTAATGGTGGAGTTTATATAGACGGTGATATTTCTATTACTGGTAACCTTTCAGCCTTTGGTGCAGTTTCATATCTTGAAACAAACATCATAGGCTTTAGTGCATTACGAATAGAAAACATTTCCAATGTAACACCAGCTGCTACTTTCGTGCAATATTCACAAAAACAACCAACGCTTTTGTGTTATAATGACGATCCTTCTACAGCAACACCAGAACTTATTGTAAGTGGAAATAGAGTTGGTATTAATACAAAATCTCCAAATCAAACTCTTACTGTTAATGGTGTTATAAGTGGAAATAATAATTTATATGTAGGTGTTTCTGGTAATAATGATGCAGTTTTAACAATTTATGGAACTTTAAGTTCGACTGGAAATTCTATAACCACAAATTTATCAGCATACGAAATTTATCTTCAACACCCAACCCCCAATGATGGTGTTAATCCGTTCTTTTTTATTGGTGAAGTTGGTAATGGTTCTGGATCTACCACAAATGGTAAAGTTTCAGGGTTTTTAACCACTTATGATGAAATTAATGGTAGATATATTTTATCTAACAAATTTGAGGGTACAACTAGTGCATACAGTGATGTATCAGCTTTGGTTATCGATTCTTTAGGTAGAGTTGGTATAAACGGTATACCATCATCACAGGCATTTTCGGTTTATGGTGTTATAAGTGGAAGTAATTCAATATATGCAAGCAATCAAATTTATTCTCCAAGTTATAATGTTAATAGTAATACTGGTGTTATATCAATATATGATAGAACAAATAATGATACAAATTATACACAAATTTATAGGGATAATAATGTAACTTACTTTAAAAATAAATCCGATAAAGATAATTTAAAACTTAATGATGATGGATCATCAAATTTACTTGCTACAACTATAACAGGTACTGCAACTATTAATGGTGGTTCGTCTACAACAGCTAGTGTTAATATTAATACTGGTTCTGCTACAAGCACATCTACCACAAACATTCACACTGGAGTTATTACAGGTGCATTAGGATTAGGTAATACAGGTGCTGCTACAAACATTAATGGTAGTACTATTACTCTTAATAGTGGAGGTAGCAATAACGTTTCAATTGGAACCGCTACAGCAGGAACAATGTTGACCGTAAATGGTCCGATTGCAACAAAAGCTCCTTCTATTGTTACTTTAACATCAAATGCATATTCAGTGCAAGCAGCAGATAGTTCAATTATAATTAATAATGGCACCACACAGGTTACTTTAACACTTCCAACCGCATCTTCATTTCCCGGTAGATGGTTGTACATTAAGAATATATCAGCTTGTAGTGTTATTAGCAATGGAAATGTCGTTAAACCGTTGGCAACAGATACAGCAGGAAGTGCTATTTTAACAAATACCGCTGGTAAGTTTGCTGCTCTTCAGTCCGATGGTGCAAATTGGATTATAATGATGGCTAACTAATTGCTAGATTTTATAACATTTTCATTAAATATTATTAATGGCATCTTATTTAGATAATCACAACGTTGAATTTACATTGATTAATGGTGTTACCTCGACCTATAGTCAGGGTATTGCATATTTTCCATTTACCATATTG
>RFNV01000080.1 GCA_009927005.1 Pseudomonadota bacterium | reverse complement strand
ACCGTCAAAAAAATTCTTACCCTCCTCGCTATTGTCAGTATCATTTGTATTCTTGTCATTAAATAAGTACGCAATCAATTCACCTAAATTGAATAGTGTAAGTTCTTCCAACGGATTTTCATCTGATGCCGGAAACAGTATTCTCACTAATTTTCCATAAATGCTATCATGATCAAACCTATCTATATTTTTTGTTCCAGAAAATAACCATAGATACCCATAAATTAGATTCAAATACAGCCCCCATTTGTCAAAAGGAATATGATTTAGGAAATTAATATCACATTCTGACAATGGCATTTTTGCAAAAAAAATGTAATTAACTTATTAACTATAGCTTCACAACAGAGTTTTTAGTAATATTATATTTTCAATTTTTTTATTGTTTTATGTGATATAAATAAATTCTTTTCACTGCTCATTTAATTTGAGTGAATCCAGATTTTCGTTTGAACTGCATAACAAGGTAAATCAGGATATTCCGTCTCCAGAATCACAGGAATACCAAGTAGTTGAATAAATTCTATCAACTCTTTCCTCGTTTTACCCAGTGCCACCATCATGTGAAATTTCTTTTTTTCCTCGTGTTCGCGATGAATTCTGAAAATAGAAAGGATCTTGTTTCTTAGATGTTCACTTATTGGAAGGCTCTCCAATAGTTTCAACAACGCCTCCTCAGTCTGGGGAGGCTTCTTCGAATCGAGAATGTTGGGCTCCTTCGAATCGAGAACGTTGGGGGAAAAATTCATTCGCTCGAGTTTTTATGCAAGTGTTAGACACAGCACAAAAATGCTATAATTAAAAAGTTATGGGATTTACAATATATATCGCTTCTCAATTTTTTTGATCTGATTTATAAAATAAATAGAAAAATATTACTCAAATGTTATTCGTTTGCTTGGCTAGTTCTTTGGCTAATTCAACTACTCTCATCATGCAGTCAGAAATGCATTCATCCTTATATCTGGAAAAATCTGGGTTCTTACATGGCGTTGTCGAAGGAATTGAAGGTAAAACAGTAGATGAATAATGTCTGTTGACGAGGGTGGTTACTCGAGGTCTGAAACTCAATGGTCTTCCTGTATCTTCCATAATAGTTCGTGCCATAATCGTATGAAGAGTAAAAGGATCATCCATCCATTTTTGAAAACGATCTCCTCCTGCTCCTTTTTCCGCCCTTCTATAATCAATTTCGTCAATGTACACAATGCCAAGAGAGGAAAGTAAATTAACTGCATCCATTCCATAGTCATCATCTCCACATTCGGGTGTGGGCCAATTTATTAGAGTTATACATTTTCCTATAATTTCAGGTTTTTCTTTGACCAGTTGCTGCGCAGTGCAGTAATCAGGCTTTAATACAACCTTAAAGTTTTCTGCAAAACTTTCTGGATCAGGATCAACAAGAATCACTTCAAACTGAAGGATTCTGAGAATATTTTCAAAATTTCCCCTACCACTTCCAATACTAACTATTGGGTAACCTTTCCCCAGAACTGTCATCAATTCCAAAATATGCCTCAGTACAATTTCAACACCAAGAAGATGAACACCATTGCTAAAAGTTGTGATATCAATCTTGATACGCTTTAATTCCCTGAGGCATTCTTCATGAGTTTTTGGGTAGCTCATGAAAGTTGTAATAATGACACAACCTCAAAATATTAAGCTCAACAATAAGTGTAAATTTTCAATTTTTTTTTGTTTATATGAATAAAAAAAAGGATTTTTTCACTTGGATGTGAGCATTCTCTGAAACAAGGAAATTAACTTATATTAATTGTTGAATCCGAGCATACTCATAAACATGGAAAATATCATTTGCTCGGGAGACAAAATGAAATCGGGATCAGCGCGCTCAACTTGAGGCGGCAGAGTAAAAAGCGGCTTAAAAGAGCGAGAGCCAATCGAAGGACTCTTGCTGTTCACAATCATTGAAACTTGCGGGTTCAGGTCATGTCTAACCCCCCTCGCGTTTGGGTTTGTGACGCTCGACGCTACTTCAAAATAAATTCTCTGGTCTCGCTTAATATCAGTGAACCACTCGTGAAATTCGAAACTTCCTGCGGCTCCTCCTCCCATATCTCCCGTTCCATCAGGATATCTCTCATGGACTACAATTAGACCAATCGGCTTCATAATCTTGATTGCTTGCCTGTCAAAAGAGTTATCTACATTTTGTGGATTGCAAGGAGGGGCCCAGTTGATCAACATGAGACAATTGTTTTGAAGCTCTGGCTTGCCATTGAACAAATCGTCAACTGTAGGATAATCTGGAGTACAAACAGTAGGCTTCTTTCCAGCGTAAGAAGAAGGATCTGGATCTACAGTAATCACATCGAAGCCCAGCTTGCGGAGAAACAATTCCAGTTCTCCTCGGCCACTCCCCACACTGACAATAGTATGCTTTCGTTCTGTCGCAAAATGGAGGAGGAAAATATAGGCGATTACAATTGGTAGTCCGAGCAAACGAACCCCGTTGCTGAAAGTCTTTGAATCAAACCCGAGTGACTTGGCGGCCTGATCGATTGCCTTCATCAATTCCTCGAGCGACTTGGGCTCGAAAGAAGAAGCAAACTTTGCAACTTCTCCATTTGACGGTTCACTGCCGGCACCCGCGCTGGCCATGACAAAAGAAAATCTTGCCAAAGATATCTGGCAAATGGTAATATAAATCAAAAATTATGGGATTTTCAATTAAATTAAATTTTCAATTTTTTTTTTGTAACTAGTTGCAACGGCATCTGGAAGAGTAAATGGAAGAACCAATGAGCCAGATCCACTGGGGCAAGTCTTTCTATTTGCAATCATTGAAATTTGTGGAAAAGCATAACAACGTAAGGACTGACAACAGGAACATATGTCCTTTTCACTTTTTGTCAATTTAGTTGATGCCACTTCATAATCATCGTAAAAAATAAAATCCCTAATAGAATCAAGCCATTCGCGAAACCTTAAACTTCCTGCTTGTCCGACTTCAGTAAATGTATCATAAATTGCAATAATACCAATTGGGTTTATAGTTTCAATGGCTTCCATATCGTAAGGATCTTCTTGATCATAAGGAGAAACCCAGTCAATCAACATCATACAATTTTTTTCAAGTTTTTTGAGTTCTGGATTTTTCTTGAGCAAATAATCATGCCTCTCCTTACCATAAGTAAAATCATCATCATCATCATCATAAGAAAAAATCTTTGGATCGATAGTAATCACATTAAAGCCTAACTTGCGCAGAAATCGTTCCAGATTATTGTCAAGCTTACTGCCATTTCCCAGACTAGCGATAGAATACTTTCGACCACTGGCCAAATGAAGAAGAAAAATATAGGAAACTACAAGAGGTAGCTTAAGCATAAGAACTCCACTGCTAAAAGGTTTACTGTCAAACTTGAGAGACTTTGCAGCTCGTTCAACTTTTGCCATCAACTCGGTAAGTGACTTAGGCTCAAAGGAAGAAGCAAAATCATTCCATATCATCT
>RFNV01000345.1 GCA_009927005.1 Pseudomonadota bacterium | reverse complement strand
TGTAAATGATTTGAGCGATGTAAGCCTTACTGATGTTGAAATTAACGCTAAGATAAATATTCACGAAGGTATTACTACAAAAGAAATTCATAATCTCTTAATTGAAAGTGCTGCGAATTTAATTTCTGTTGAAAAACCTAATTACCAATTTGTTGCTGGAAGATTATTGAATTATCAATTAAGAAAAGATGTTTGGAAGGGTAAACATGCTCCAAGGCTGTCAGAGTTTTTAAATCAAGGAATCAAAAATAAAATTTATGATCCTATTATTTTAGAAAATTATTCAGAAGATGAAATAAACAAACTTGGTGAATTCATTGATCACGAAAGAGATTATAATTTTACATATGCTGGAATAAAACAATTATGTGATAAGTATTTAATTAAAGATAGAGTAACTGGAAAAATTTATGAAACTCCACAATTTGCTTATATATTAATTGCAGCGTATGCATTTGCTAAATATCCAGCAGAAACAAGGCTATCTTATGTAAGAAAATTCTATGATGCTATTAGTAAACATAAAATAAATCTTCCAACCCCAGTAATGGCAGGGGTTAGAACTTCCAGTAGAAATTATGCTAGTTGTTGTTTAATTGGTGTTGATGATACAAAAGATAGTATTACAGCTAGTGCTACTGCTGTTAGCATGGCTACTGCTAATAGATGTGGAATTGGTATTGATGTAAGCAAAATTAGAGCTGTTGGTTCCCCTATTAAGAATGGCGAAGTCGTCCATACTGGTTTAATTCCATTTTTAAAAATCTATGAAAGTAGCGTAAAAGCTTGGCAACAAAATGGATTACGAGGTGGAAGTGCAACTTGCAATATTCAATGGTGGCATTATGAAATTGAAGATGTTGTTGTATTAAAAAATAATGCTGGAACAGATGATAATAGAGTTCGTAAGCTTGATTATACAGTAGGTATGAGTAAATTATTTTATGATAGAGTATTAAAAGATGAAGATATTATTTTATTCAATAACGCTGAAGTTCCAGAGCTTTATGAAGCATGGGGAACAAAAGATTTTGATAAAGTATATAAAGAATGTGAATCAAAAAAATTAAAAATTAAGAAAAAAATATCTGCTCGTAAATTATTTTCTCTAATAGTTAAAGAAAGAGTTGAAACTGGTCGTATTTATATTCTTAATGTAGATCATGCTAATGAACATGGAGCTTGGTCTGATAAAGTCACAATGAGTAATCTTTGTACT
>RFNV01000355.1 GCA_009927005.1 Pseudomonadota bacterium | reverse complement strand
AACATCGGGGGAAACATCGGGAGCGCCAGCTTTGGTCTCTCCTCCCCCGGCTCCGGGGGTTGCCCCACGGATCTCGGATAACGACTTTTTCAGACCGGCAATCTCTGTTTGGCTTTTACGGATATAACCCTGGAACAGGTCGACCAAAAGCGGCATCGCCACAGCCTGATAAGTGAGAGCTGCGCGAGTCTCTGCGTCCAGGTCGGTATTCTCCACATTTAAGGCCTGGGTACGCAGGTTGTCGATTCTGGCGTCCCAATCGGGATTTCCGGTTTTGCGAAGTACCGGAACCTCACTGGTGAAACGGTTCCAGATTTCATCATAGGCAGTTTTGGTCAGCTCGGCCTCCTTGGCCAACTGAGCCTGCTGTTGTTTTTGGGCCTGTTCGGCCTGGGCCGCTTCCCGCTTGGCAATTTCTTCCATGGCCTTTTCTGCGTTTTGCAGAATGACATCACGTTTGCCGTAAAGCTGGTTCAGGTCCTCCACCCGCCGGCGAAGATCAACAGCGTCCACAGGATCAAGGCTGGCGACCAATTCTTTAACGGCAGCACGGCGCTTGGAGGCGTCCCCAATGCTGGCCGCGCGCACCAAAGCATCGCTGTCAATCTCGTAGGTCTTGGCAATCTCCTCAATCCCGGCGGCAGCCTGCTCAATCGGTTTTTGGATTGCGACCTTGTACTGTTTGGTTGCCTGCACCCGAGCCACGGAAAGTTCAGTCTCATACTCGTCCCGCTGCGTGCGGATTTCATCGAGCTCAGCCTTAAGTTTTTCCAGCTCCGGGGAAGTTTGCTCGCCCTTGTCCTCAACCTTCTGCTCTTCCTTGCCAATCTTACTTTCCAATTCCTTGAGGCGGGCCCGGGTTTCTCGCAGTTCGGTGGTTACCTTGGCAAACGCCGTTTGCGCTGCCTTGGGCGCGTCTTTAGGCAGCTCTGGCTCGCTATCAGCAGCCGCATCTGTTTTCTTCGCTGAATCTTCGGCTTTGGTCAACTGATCAATGACATCGTCAGGAATTTCAATCTTGTTCTCAAGCGTTTTGACGGGGGCTTCCTTGGCGGGCTCGGTTTTGGGCGTCTCCGCTTTTGGTGCTTCTTTAGCCGGTTCGGCTTTTGGTTCTGCGGCGACCGGTTGGGTCGGAGTTTGAGGTTGATCAAGTTGGGCGTCCAATGCCTCCAACAAACCAATTTTGTCGTCGCTCATTCTTTAATCTCCTTTGTCTCCGTCCAGGGTGCCGGCAACTCCACCGGTTTTGCCGCCATTTCGGTCAGCGCCTGAAAATTTCTCAACGCGTCAAAAAAGCCTTCCCTCCGAGCGTTTAGCAGAGCTCCCCATAATGCCAGATCAACCCCCTGAGGGGCCGGCATGGGTTTTGGAGAGGCAAAATCGGTCAAAGCCTCCATGGCTCCCTTAAAGGCCGGAAGCGTTAAAATGTGTTTCAATTCCGTCTGCAGGTCTTCGCGCTTTTTCCACTCTTCGATTGTAATCATTTGATAATTACTGACAGCAGTTTGCCCGTATGGCAAGCATTTTATGAGTTGCGGATCTTGCTGGCCGTTTCAGCGTCTTTTAGAGCCATCCGCTGCTGGTGTTCGGCCAATTTAATTTGCTGGTCTAGTTTAGCCTCTTCCATCTTCATTTGCATTGCCACTTGATGCTCTTGTATTTTTGTTGCTGCGGCTGGGTTAATTCCAGACCCCGCGTTACCCGCCTGCTGTGCTTTCCGCATGTTTTCAGCTTGCGCCCGCATCTGATTTTCCAGCGCCACAATTGCCTCTCGCATGAGGTTAAGCATCTCGTTGTATTGGCCAATTTCGACTTTCCTAATCGGGTCAGAGGCAATCGCCTGTAAGTGAACAATCGAATGTTGGTAGTTAAGGGTCAAATAAGCCAGGGCCATGTCGGGCTGGGCAATTCCCTGCGCCGTGGCTTCCATCATCGTCCGGGCATCCGCCAAGTGAACACGCAGATGCACCGAGTGGTTTTCGGTGGGCATAACGGTAATGGGGCGGCCGTCCTGGAACTGGGCGTTTTCAAGTTCGGCAATCTTGGCATCGGTCGGAAGCCGTTCCTTAAGCTTGCTGGCCGGCAGATAACGGTCGACCTGGTCGTAGCCGACACGGGCGGCCACTCGATCGCGGATAAGGTTCTGCTGGCCTACCTCGTCAAAACGCGGGAGCAGCTGTAAAAATTCATTGAAGGCAAGAATACGAGCCCCACTCGACCCATATCCAATAGCCCGAACGGGTTTAACATCGTAAGCGTCCAACACCGCCTTCCACGGCACCCCTCGCTGTTCCAGACGCTTGCGGAACTTTTCGTAGCCTTCATATCCCGCATCGCCTTTTTGCCAGGTGTCTTTTTGAAGCCGGCGAAACGACTCCCGCAACAGCTTACCCCAGGGAACATAAAAAAGATTGATGGAGGCGGTGCTCAACACTGCTTCGTTGGCCAGCTGTGCCTGCACTTCGGTGGCGGTACGCTCCTTATTTCCATCGGACATCTGCCGGGTGCGGTAGCTGCCGGTATTTGCCTGGCGGGTCATGGAAAGATCCTGCATGACCGGCAAAACACTTTGGTTGTAGTTGGGGAACTGGGTGGAAACAACGTCGAGATTGGGGGGTAAAAACGAGATGGGTCCGGCAAAAGCAAGGGACAAGCGGCTCACATCCTCGGCCGTCTTGGGTTGAAGCACCAAACTGGTCTGCATCATCGAGCCGTCTACAACAGAGCAGCGCAGGCGATTGCTTACCTGGATGTGCGGGAAGATTTTATGGCCCAGGCCACGGATAGAGTGATATGTGCCGTTGCCAATGCCAAACGCAAAAACCGTGAACGCTTCGGCCGCATTTTTAAAACGGCTTATTTTTTTGTAGAGAAAGTCAGTATTGGAGCCGTCCCTTAAGCCAATATAATGGCTGATGGACCCATCAAACTCCCGGACATAATAATGGTTGACCCGAATCTCCTGGGCGCGGGCGTAAGAATAAAAAAGGTCGTTGTTTTTAAACTCAACCTCCAACTCTTCCCAGGTCTGATCTGTGGGGCGCTGCCCCCGATTGGAGTTGGCCAAAGCTTTACGAACCTCCTCAACATTCCAACCGGCTTCCCGTGCAGCCTTGGGATTGGAGATATAACTATAAAGCTCGTGGGCTAGATAAGACCGCTTGGCCACGGCAAAATCAATCCGCTCCTCGGTCGCCGGAGTGCCGCGGGGCAATAGAAATTCACCGATCCCGCAAACCCTCCAACGCCAGTCTTTGTCGTTTTCAAAAAACGTAACCCCGAGTCCTTGCGAAACAAAATAATGGGACAGTAGTTGAAAATTAAAGTGAAACTGATCCCACTCAAGCAACAGTCGATGAAACTCCTCTCCAATAACCCCGCCCCATACAGTCCGCTCGCTTTCGTCCCCAAACGTAGTCTTAACATCAACCAACTTTTCCACTCCGGTAACCAGGTCGGTATACGCAGCCAGGGCGTTTTCCAAATCTGCCGCAGCCTCGCCAAAATTTAGGTTTGCCCGGTAGGCTTGTCCCATGGAGCGAAGCGTTGCCGGATTATAGGGCGGGTCCCCATCAAACATTGCCTGAATTTTGCTTCTGTCCTGATCGGCGTGAAGGTCGGACTCGCGCAGAGTGGTATAAATAGAGTGCGCGGACTTGGCGTCCTTCAACCTCTCTTTGGGAACTGAACCCTTCTCGGGTATGTTTTCGAGCAAGATGTCCACTTAGCGACCTATACTGTCTACTGGCAGATACAAGTCAATAATTACCTGCTAGTTCCTTGTTGGCGTCAATGACTCGGTCCAGCCTGCGAGCCTGTTCAATCCAACCACCACTTTTACGGGCCATAATAGTTCCTCCGGCCATTGCCCCGGCTCTTACCCGAACACATTCCAGAGCAACAAAGGCGGCGTCAGCCAAGTCCGGGCTTTTCCCGACTCGTGACTTGTAGTCCCGTTTGGACTCCACTACGAGTTTGCCGCCGCCTACGGTTGTGTACTTACGGCTGGTTAGCTCCCTGGCCAACTCGGGCGTAATCCCTTTAAGCTGGCCCGACCGCATAAACTCAACACCCCCAAACCAAAGCTCGGAAACGCGGTTGGAGTATTTGTCTTTGGCGATAATTCCGGAAGTCGAGCTGGTCGGAAGGTCGCTGGGTTTCTCCCCAAACTTGACCCGAAGAAGCCGGGGGGACCAGATTTCCGAGATAATATCGCAAAGCGGATCGCCGGCCCCCGTGGCGTCGACCGCCAAATACTCCGCCGGAACATTTCGCTTGGAGCATTCCGCCATGACCTGTTTGGCAATCTGAAAGTTTCTA
>RFNV01000310.1 GCA_009927005.1 Pseudomonadota bacterium | reverse complement strand
CGTGATACTTAACTTGTTTTGAAAGTGGTGCGTCTGTTGTTGGCCCGAGGCCACCAGTTTATTTGATTAATATTATTTTGAATCAAATCTATCTAGATTCATGACTTTATTCCAAGCGTTCACGAAGTCCTTAATAAATTTCTCTTGTCCATCATCCGCCGCGTACACCTCTGCAATCGCACGAAGTTCAGAGTGGGAACCAAAGATTAAATCAACTGGTGTAGCAGTCCATTTGATTTGGCCAGTGCTGCGATCTAACCCCTCGTATAGACCTTCACTCGTTGCCGATTTTTGCCACTTGGTTGTCATATCGAGGAGATTGACAAAAAAATCAGTGCTCAGAGCACCGGGTCTTTTTGTAAGGACTCCATGCTTAGAGGAATCAGCATTTGCATTCATGCTGCGCATTCCTCCCACCAATACGGTCATTTCAGGAACTGTGAGGTTGAGCAAGTTGGCTCGATCAATCAGCATCTCGGTTGGCGAAAGATAGCTCTCTTTTGAGTAATAATTTCGAAAAGCGTCAGCTTTTGGTTCTAGAACAGCAAACGATTTTACATCAGTCTGCTCCTGAGTAGCATCCATTCGTCCAGGAAAAAACGGAACTTTAACCACGACACCTGCACTTTTAGCAGCTTGCTCAACACCAGCTACACCACCGAGAATAATTACATCAGCTAGAGATATTTTTTTACCCCCAGTCAGCGATTTGTTAAATTCCTTCTGAATAGACTCAAGTTTACTAAGCACTGTATTAAGCGCCTCTGGATTATTCACTGGCCAATCTTTTTGAGGGGCCAAACGAATTCTGGCACCGTTGGCTCCACCTCTTAAATCCGTTCCGCGGAAAGAGGCCGCTGAAGCCCAGGCCGTGCGAACCAAATCAGACACCGTTAAACCGGAACTCAGAATTTTCTTTTTGAGTGAGCTGATGTCCGCAGCATCAATTAATTTATGATTCACTGGGGGAATGGGATCTTGCCAAATTAAGACTTCTTTGGGCACTTCTTTGCCCAAGTACCGAGCGATTGGTCCCATATCTCTATGAGTGAGTTTGTACCATGCCTTGGCAAAGGCTAATTCAAACTCTTTGGGATTATCTAAAAAACGTTTAGTGATTTTGCGATACTCGGGATCTTCTTTGAGTGCAATATCGGCTTGATGTTGCAGCACTGAGCGAAGGTAAAATAATAGCCCAGCCCAGAAAGCTGGATTTATGCAAAGTGATCAGTTCCCAAGTGGGCCGCTTTTACACTGAGCAGATCGCGTTCACAGCAAAGAAACGTGTGATAGGGTTTTGGGATCTACGTAGGCTTGATCAAATAGTGTCAAATCTGCTCACCAATGCCATCAAATATGGCCACAAAAAACCGATTGAGATCACTCTTGATCAGGATGGTAATTTCGCTGTTATTGAAGTAATCGACCACGGGGAGGGAATAGCGCCCGAGAACTTCGATAAAATATTCAAGCGTTTTGAACGCGTTCCGAATGATATCTCGGTGGGCGGCATCGGCTTAGGACTCTATATCGTTAAACAGATTGTGGAAGCTACTGGAGGAAGTATAAACGTAAAATCTAAAAAGGGAGAAGGCTCTACCTTTACGGTTAGAATTCCCCTATCGTCATGAAAACCATTCTTTTAGTTGAGGATGACGTTTTTATCCGAGAATCTCTTGCCGAGTTGCTCAAAATGGAAAAATACAAAGTGGTCGAGGCTCCTAACGGAGAAAAAGCCAAAACCCTTTTACTGCAGGGGTTCATTCCAGACTTGATTGTGCTCGATCTTCTCATGCCGGTAATGTCCGGAGAGCAATTTCTTCAAGATTTTGAGATTCGGCCGGTCTTAGAGTTGATTCCAGTTATCGTGTTAACAGCGGGACTGAGTAGTGGATTACCCCCAAAGATAGTAAGGGCAATCATCGCAAAGCCACCTAACATTGAGAAACTACTTCAGACAGTAAGAATTCTGTTAAGCTATTCAGATCTATCCATAACCAGAGGGGACGGGGTGGACCGAAAGGACGCCTTGAAGAATTTAAGAAAGTAATTCCCGATGCCTTCTCGGCAGAAGATTGGTTCCGCTTTCACGGCCATTATTCCAACGGCGAAAAAAATGGTCCCTGAGACTTAAGCTCGGGTTGTTTTTATTTTATAATTTCAATTACTTGGGCACTTATCTCAAAGCTTCATCTCACATTCACTTATTTAAGTAATTTCAACTGGGAAATCTCGTTGTCGCGCCTCTCAGGAATTGATAATTCGAATGAATAACCCGTTCTTTGGAGGTGCCTTCGTGAAGGTTTTCTTGATCAGTCTCTTAGTTAGTTTTTCCCTATCAGCTCCGGTCCTAGCCCACGATGACTGTGAGGATCAATCCGAACCCAATTGCGTCGAGGGGCGGGTTTGTGCCGAACTCAAAAACGGTACTTGCTATGTATGGAACACAACCAAAGCCTGTGGCCGCTATTGCGCCACCGGAAAAACCTGTGCGTACTCACAAAACAATACCTGCTTTGTTTGGGATACCATCGTGGCGTGTGGCCGAAATACCTGCACTGTCAATCGCACCTGTGGTGCCCTTAAAAACGGCACTTGTTTTTTCTACAATGAATCTGTGAACTGCAATTAACAAAAATGCTGAAACTAGACTTTGCAAAAACAATCCAAGGCCAAACTCTTTCTATTCCCACCAAACTGGCAAACCGCCATGGTCTGATAGCGGGAGCTACGGGAACAGGGAAAACGATTTCCCTTCAGGTTTTGGCTGAACGCTTTAGTCAAATGGGCGTCCCCGTTTTTTTGGCAGATGTGAAAGGGGATTTATCTGGACTTGCTCAAGCAGGAGTCTCTTCTCAAAAGCTTTTAGAGCGATGCCAGAAACTTCAAGTGGGTGAACCTACCTTCTCTGCAAATCCCGTTTTGTTTTGGGATGTTTTTGGAAAAAGTGGGCACCCGGCTCGAACTACCCTTTCCGAAATGGGCCCCACTCTCTTAAGCCGTTTGATGAATCTTAACGAAACTCAAACTGCAGTCCTGCAAGTCATTTTTAAAGTTGCTGATGATTCAGAGCTTTTGCTCCTCGATGTAAAAGATCTTCAAGCGCTTCTTACAGTGATTCAAGAAAATCTGAACGACTTCAAAGATCGCTACGGCCACTTGTCTTCAGCTACCCTGGGAGCCATTCAAAGAGGGCTTTTGGGGTTTGAAACTCAAGGTGTTTCTGAGTTTTTTTCCGAACCAGCGCTCAATATTGAAGATCTCATGCAGAAAGACGGGTCGGGTCGTGGACTCATCAGCATTCTAGCGGCTGAAGATCTCCTCAGACAACCGATGGTCTACTCCACTTTTTTGTTATGGATTTTGTCAGAGCTCTTTGAAACCCTTCCCGAAGTAGGGGATCAGGAAAAACCAAAACTGGTTTTATTTATCGATGAAGCGCACTTGCTCTTTAAAGAAGCTCCAAACGTGCTGGTAGATAAAGTAGAACAAGTCGTGCGACTGATTCGCTCAAAAGGCGTGGGCGTTTACTTTGTCACCCAAAGTCCTTCCGACATTCCAGAAGCCGTTTTGGGACAGCTCTCCCATCGCATTCAACATGCCCTGAGAGCTTTTACTCCTCAGGATCAAAAAGCAGTTAAAGTAGCTGCGCAGACTCTTCGACCAAATCCCGAATTTTCCGCCCAAGAAGTAATCACCCAACTGGGAGTAGGAGAAGCTTTGGTTTCCGTACTCAATGAAGAAGGGGTTCCCAGCATCGTTGAGCGAGCCTTCATTTTGCCTCCGAGCTCCCAGATTGGTCCGATTTCAAAAGAAAAAAGAGAAGAACTCATTCGAGGATCTGCTGTATTCGGGCGATATGAAAAGAAAATCGATCGCGAATCTGCTTTCGAGAAACTTCAAAAATCTGAGCCTTCCCCCACTCCAGAGAATGAAAAATCAGCGCTTGCCGAGATCTTATTAGGCTCAACTGGCCCCAGGGGTGGGCGAAAAGCAGGTCTTTTAGAGAAAGCGGCTACAAGCGCCGTCCGTTCTGCAGCTAATAACTTAGGAAGGGAACTGGCTCGAGGACTTTTGGGTTCTCTACTCGGATCTTCGCGATCTAAAAAAAGAAGGTAGTTCCTCAGATTTTATAGCTACATATCCTACCGATATCACTATCTTATTTTCCGTTTACTTGTCTCCCGAGTATGGATAACTTTCCCTATATTCAAAACGGAGACTCAGCCATGGCAGCCACCACTTGGAAATCACTTTTTAAAAAGAAAGATCTCAATCGAGTCATCGCCGAAGCCCACGATCCCAATGTTTCCGAAGACCACCAGGGTTTAAAGCGCAGTCTCAATGCTCTTAATCTCACCATGCTGGGGGTGGGTGGCATCATTGGTGCTGGAATTTTCTCGCTGACTGGGGCTGCGGCAGCCAATTACGCAGGC
>RFNV01000294.1 GCA_009927005.1 Pseudomonadota bacterium | reverse complement strand
GATCCCAAAATTCCAAGTGCCACAATGATTGAAGGCAATGAAGAACAAAGCAACCCGAACCTCCATAAAATCTTTCCACCAAAAATCTTCCATTCCTTAATGAGGAACGCAAAGACAAAGCCCAAAAGCACGCTGAGCGAAGCACTAAGAAACGCCTGTCCATAGGTAAATTGAATGACATAAACGAGATAAGGGTCCTGAAAAATAGATTGGCTTAATCCCTGAACCCCCAACAGCAACAAATGGACCATAGGAAGAAGGAACAAAAAAGAAAAAAATAAAATTGCAGGTCCAAGAAAAAAGAAGCTCATTTTGGTTCCTGACTTAATGTCAAAGCCCAATCCTTAATCCATTGGTCTTTTTTTAGAGATACCTCCTCCCAATCAATCGCTATCTGTTTGGGTCTTGGTATATCCTGAAACTCTGACGGCAGCACAATGCCTTTTCGTGCAGGATAAATCCATTGAAAAGTGGGAAGCTGGCTCTGAGCCTCTTCTCCCACAACATATTGAATGAATTTAGATGCCAACTCTTTCTGATTACTCGTCTTCAAAACTGAAATGCCTTCCACCTGTCGAAAGTGCCCCTCCTCAAAAATGAGAGGCTTAATGGACTCCTTTTTCTCCCTAATCCGGTGATAGGCTGGGCTTGTAGTGTAGGAAATAACAAAGTCAGCTTGTTTTCTTAAAAACAACTCATAGGCTCCAGACCATCCCGGTGAGACTGTTAGAATGTGAGGACTCAAAGCTGCCCAAAACTGCTTGCCCCCATCTTTGAGTTTTTCAAAAGTCCAAATTAAAAATTCAATTCCCAACGACGAGGTTCGGGGATCTTGTACCACCACTTTATGCTGGGGACTCAATGCCTCGGGAAAGGTTTTCAAGGAAACCCTTCGGGGAAAGGCTGTTCTCGTGTCATCATAAACAAAAGACAGGAAACCATAATCAAAAGGAATAAATGTCCTAGTGGTACTCCTTTTTAAATCGGGTTCCAACCCAGCGGAAAGCGCTGGATCAAGTTCATAAAAAAGACTGCGCTTTTCTACTTTTCGAAACAAAACTTCATCTAAACCCATAAGAAGATCAGCTTTAGTTTTTGACCCCTCTAAAATTACTTGATTAACAGCCTCCCCGGCAGTTCCAAAAGAAATAAACTGTACTTTTGCGCGGTACTTTTCGGAAAATTTTTTAGAAAGAAATTCTCCAAAGCTATTTTTTCCAGTCAAAGCGTCATAGGTATATATGCGCAAGGTGGGTTGATCGTCTGCAAGTCCTTGAGCAGCTGACAAAAGAAAAAAAAGTGCAAGCATACTCAAAATGCTTTTCTTTTTTTTGCGAATAGTCCACCGAGCAAAACCAAAGATTAATCCAAACAAAAAAATCAATACGGTTAATTCTGTAAGTTCCTGCTTTTTAATTTCCATCGAATACTTACCAGCAAATTCAACACAGCTTTCAAGAGAGTTTGAGTACAAAAAGGCTTCTGGGCTCCCTTCTTTTGCATTTCGATATTTTTCTACTAGATCAAAAGAATTTAAATAACCAAGAGCCATTTCATTCCAGGTTTTGAGTTCGGGATTCAATTCAGACCAGAGACTCAGATGTTTTTGCTGGGTCTTACTTTGAAGTTCCTCTAAGAGTACCTGGCATTTTTCCAACTCAGAGGCGATATCGGACGTCATGACTTAACTCTCAGGCAATAGCTTGTAGCAGCCCACTCCTGATAAAGATATTTTTGTTGGGGTACAAATCCCTGCGGCTTTAAAGTTGCTTCGATGTGTCCTAATTGACCGCCGAGTAAGCCAGACAAAATCAGTAGGCCTCCAGTTTTCAGCAAGCGACTATAATCCTGGGCTAGAAGTAGATGCGTTTCCAATAAAATATTTGAGACAATCAGATCAAAGGGGCCAGAGAGATTTGAAATAGAATTTCCAGAAACCCCCACCTTTTCCGCGTGGTTTATGATTAGGTTTTCACGAGCTACTCGAACGGCATCTTCATCGTTATCAATGGCTGTTACCGAACCGAAACCCAAGTGATTTGCTGCAATCGCAAGGATTCCAGTGCCCGTTCCCACATCCAAAATATCGAGTTCCTGGAGATTTGGGTACAGTCCCGCCGCGTCCTCAATCAGTTTCATGCTGAGCTTAGTACTGGGATGAAGACCCGTACCAAAAGCCTGACCCGGATCTAAAATGATGGGAAACATATCGGTAGGAATAGAGGTTTTTAAGTCCCATCTGGGTTTTAAAAAGAAACGTTCCGTTAATTTCTGGGCTTGATAAAACTCTTTGTATTTTTCGGACCAATTATCTTCTGGAACCAGAGAAAAGTTCCAAGTCAGATGGTTGGCATTCGAAAGGCCTTCCTTGAGCGATTCGAGATAATCGTTGATTTGAGTTTTAAGCTCGGCTTCCCGCTCTTTGGGAAAACAGGCACAGACTCCCTGAGAGACACCCTTGTCGATAGTTTCGCTAACCCCTTCTGAGCCGAGGTCAAAAAAGAAGCTCGAGAGAGCCTCTTTGAGGGATTCGTCAGTGACAAAAACTTTAATTTGGAACCATTCCATCGGGACATACCTTTTTACTCATTTGCTGGTTTACTATCAAGTTTCGGTTCTTTTTCAGGCTTACTGGCAACTCCTCTAGTTCCAGTCCTTTGTTCGAGCCTTACCACTTTCTCTAACGCCTGCTTGATTTCAGACGGTTCTTTCAGAAGTGAAGCTGCCTGATTCCAAGCTTCGGTCGCACGTAGGTAATCCTTTTTTGCTTCTAAAGCAAATCCCAACCATGCAAAGTTCCATCCTTCACTTTTTTCAATTTGGGTGGCCTTTTGAAAGAGCTTTAAAGCTTCATCAGTTTGTTTGAGATTTAATTTAGCGATACCTAATTCTCGAATAGCTACAGGATTCTCCGGTGCGTTTTGAACGACAAAAGCGAGCTGTTGAGAGGCCTTTTGAAATTCCGATAAGTGTCGATAACAAATTCCCCTTTGGAGGCTGAGTTCATCCCCCTCTTCTTTCAACGGACTAAAAGTATCGATTTTTTCTAGAGCCTCTTTCCATTTTTTCTTAACCATTAAATCTTGAATCACAATAGCAAAGTTTTGCTGAAGTTTCTTTGAGGCAATTGCCGCTTGGGGATTGAGTTGAAGGGCTCTCTGCCAATATTTAAGAGCGGCCATTGGCTTTCCACTTGCTTCCAGCAGAACACCAATTTGCTCGAGCACACCAATATCAGCATTATCCAATTTGAAAGCTTCTGCGAGCCACCGGGCTGCTTCTCGATAGCTTTGCGGTCCCTCGGCAATGGAGATCAGCGCTAAATTGTAGCGAGAGCCAATATGTTTTGGCCAAAGTTCTGCTGTTTTTTCAAGGGCCCCCTTGGCTCGTCTGATATCTCCCTGAGCTAAATAATACCGGCCCAATCCCCAATGAGCTCTTCCACTTCTTGGGTGTTCGGCAATTAATCCGCGATAAAGAAAGGCCGCAGGCTCAAGTTGCCCTTTCATTTCATAAAATTCAGCACTGAGTTCCTGGGCGAGTTTCCCCATGGGGGTGGTTTTGTACTGATCTAAGAACCTTTGAAGTTCTCGCTGTGCTTCTGTGAGCTTTAGCTTGATTTTATCGTCATATTGCTGGCGGGCAGTTGGTTCCAATTTTTTGAGGGAATCAGATGGTAAAAGTTGACTGGCAACATTGCCGTAAATTTTAAGCAGTTGGTATTCTGGGAGCGAGCTAGAGTTCTTCAGCTTTTGCATTAAAAGCTCTGCAGCATTTGCTCTAAAGGTGCGAAAGTAGACCCAGGCACAGGCAAAATTTACACCTTCGTCTCGGCTCGGCAAAACTTCATACTGGCGACAAATAGGTACCGCTTCCTCAGAACGATTTTCTTGAAGAAGTTGTCGGAGGAGATCGGCCGACCCAAAAGTTAAATCTGAAAAACTACTCAGTAGGAAAATTATCAAAGAATATCGCTTCATTGCCTCGGAGTCCTTTCCCAACTCCATCGCCCTTTTAACTCAGAAACTTGAGGTGGGACTCCAGCCACAGTAAGTTATTGTAATTTAAATATTTTTTAGGTATCAGAGCGACTGAAAAACCCTTCGTTATTGCCGCGCAGCGGTATTTGAGTTAAGTCTGGTGTTTGGGGGGGTTCTCATGGCCCAAAAAGGCTCAGTTCTTTTAGTAGATGATGACGAGCTGCTTCTCAGCTCTTTTGAGCATCGACTCAAGTCCGATTTTGCCGTTTTTTTGGCAACGAATGCTTCCACTGCTCAACAAATTTTAAAAAGCAAACCCATCGACTGTGTGGTGTTGGACCTTCATTTGGGGGATGAAAAGGGTGAAAAACTCATTCATCAGTGGAAAAAGACTTATCCTTTTTTAGAAATTATTGTCTTAAGTGGCCAAAAGGAAATTACAACGGCTATCGAGTGTATGCGATCGGGAGCATTGGATTATTTAGTAAAGCCAATGGAACCCGAAGAGTTGATAATAACAATCGAACGAGCTCTTGAGTCCAGAAAATTAAAAATCAATTTAGAAAAACTCGAACCCTTAGTCCGACCCCAGCCCGTCCCGTTCTTAGGAAGTTCTGCCGCTCTTCAAGAAGTGATGGATAAAGCAGCTTTGTTAAAACATAAAACCCACTTGAACGTTCTGATTTTAGGAGAAAGTGGCACCGGGAAAGAAGTTTTAGCTCGTTATCTGTATGAACAAGAAAATGATCATGGCCGACCTTTTGTAGTCGCAAACATGCCAGCGATTCCGGTCAATCTTTTGGAAGCTGAACTTTTTGGAGTAGAAAAAGGGGCCTTCACCGACGCAAAATTCAATCGCCCTGGTAAATTTGAATTGGCGGATTCAGGGGATATTTTTTTGGATGAGATCGGCGACCTTCCTCTTGAAATGCAAAGTAAGATCCTGAGAGTCTTGCAAGAAAAACAAGTGCAGCGGTTAGGATCAAATAAAATCCAAAATCTTTCTTTCCGAACTATTTCTGCTACTAACCAGCCACTCTCGGAAATGATTTTGAATGGAAAGTTCAGAGAAGACCTTTTGTATCGGTTAAGTGACGTTGTTCTTTTCCTGCCCCCTTTAAGAGAAAGAAAGTGCGATATTCCTTTATTAGTTGAGCACTTCATTAAAAAACATTCGGTGGTGGATACCAGTCCAACCTTCTCTTCAACTGCAATCGAACAATTGATGCGTTATGAATGGCCTGGAAATATCAGACAGCTTGAATCTACCGTGAAAAGAGCTTTGGCTTTTTCAAAAAGCGGAAGGATTGATTCAGTTGAAATTTACGATCTCAAAAAACTCGATCCCAGGGTGAACTCTCAATCTGTTGGTTTGGCTAACACTTCACGAAATTTGCTTACCCAGATGAGAGATTTCGAACGCAAGACCATTGAGAACACCCTCCAAAAAAATGGTGGAAAGAAAACGCCCTCGATGAAAGAACTTGGGCTGACTCGAGCCACTTTCTATCGAAAGTTGAACGACTTAGGCATCTCCCAGGTTAGCCCGTAGCGTCAAAAATATAGAAACATCCGCTAACACTAAAAATCCTTTTAGTCTTTTAGAGGTTTCAAAATGGCACCAAGCTGACTAGCTTCACTTTCACACAAGCAGTACAAGTTGTTGGGTTTTGGTTTTTGGTTAGATTTTTGGGGGAAATCACAAATGGCTAAGCACCTACGTATGTTCAGCTTCGGATTTGCTTTTTGGTTGGCAAGTCAGGCTTCGGCTCTTACTTCCGACTCAAAGAAGGTTATTGTCCGATTTCAGGATGGTTTGAAACAGGAAGAAATTCAAACCTTGCTTCAGAATCAAGATGT
>RFNV01000113.1 GCA_009927005.1 Pseudomonadota bacterium | reverse complement strand
CGCCAGCAGCCCAAATACCAATGACAAGCAGCGCCATGGTTGTCAGGACCAAAACTATCCAAGGAAAACTTTTTAAGTACCAAATGATTAAGAGGGCTAAGAGAGACCCCATGGTTCCTGGAGCAATCGGGAAATATCCAACAAATCCCCCCGATGCGATAAAAAGAGCCAAGAGTTTTTTCACGTTATGAGCGTGCTAGGGAGAACGGCGATTGGCAAGGAGAAGATGAGTGCTTTTTAACTTTTGGGCGAAGTCTTGAAATATTTGTCTTTCACTAAGCTTAATCGACGATAGGCCCCATCATAAATGATGAATCGGTTTCCCACCGAAGTAATCTCTGGATTTAAATCGGGATGAAATTTTTTAGCCAACTCTCGGTAACGCTTATGAATCAAGTTCCAATCTCTGCACCCTTTGAGACCGAGCAATGATAAAGCATTCTCAATTTCTTTGGGTAACGCATCTGGAACAATCTGGGGAGGAGTTGCTCGGGTGCTACGTTGTGAAGCAGGTTTCACCGGAGCTCCCGTTTTTCCCAGCCAGCGAATTAATAATAGCTCAGATAATTCAACACAAACCACTTTCACAAACCAAATCGATGCTTCCAGAACTACACTCACTACACTTGAATTTTCCCACCGATCGGACGATTGAAGTTTGGATTCCAGGTGCCCCGGTTTGAGATAGGTATAGTAAAAAGCCCAAAATAACAAAAAGCCAAAAGGAAAACATAATCCGGGTGGTAGCCCATCGAACCGAGTCTCAAGAATCCATTCTATAGCCAAAAAACAGGGAACACTCCAATAAAGATGCTGCGAATTTTTTGAATCGGAACCGAGTGTAGCGGAGTCAGGATGAGAACGCGTTTGATGAAGATAATCTCGATATTTTTTTGAGTCGATAGCCATAGATCAGACTAGATGTTTGCAAAACCTTAACCAGAATTTGCCCCATAAAAATCCAAAAGGAGTGTCTAAACTTTAGTCAGCGTTTTCATGTCCCGGTAACTTTATACAGGAAATTCGTTCCCTTATCTTGGATGCCTTTCGTTTAGGTAGCTATGTTTTGGACAGTCGAGTGCCACACTACGGCCCATCCGTCAGTCCCTCCCCTTTTTGAGCAGGGTATACCCACTGAGGTCAGAACCTTTTGCCGGCCCAACTCCTGCTTTTACTTTAAGAAAGGATTTAAGTTTCATGGAAAAAGCCTGCTTCAAAAAAAGAGCCCTTTACCTATTTCTGGCTCTCTTAGGTCTCGGAATTACGTCCTGTACTCAACAACTCCCTTTAGGACCAGTTAATATGATGGTGATTCAACCCGTCGGCCCCTCTTGTCAGTATCAAATCAAGAGTGCCCCCCTTCAAACCATGGAAAACATTTCAAACCTTCAAGGGCTCCTGGGAAGAGTGGTTGTGCATCCCGAGGATTTGGAGAGTTCACCAGATATCTTGCAACTAGGCTTAGGATTTCAGAGGCTCGATGTTCAATTTTCTGGATCAAATGGATCTTTTGCACCCCTTGATAAAGATAGTCTTCTAGGAGCAAGCCTCTACTACGGAATCGAAACAGGATATCTTTTATTTAAGAATCTCGATCCAGCGGGAGATCTCCTCAACATCGTTCCCAATATGCGAGACACCTATATCGTTCAAAATGCAGAGCTGAAATCACAACCTTCCTCGAGTGAACTTTATTCAGATAACGCAGCTTACGCTCAAATCGATGGAGCAAACGGGAAACATGATTATTTTTTACATTTTCCCAATAAGAATATTTTGAGCATCCCTCTAGGATTTAACGCCGGAGTCCTTATTCATGAATATGCGCATATGGTGGCCCAATACCTTTTCCACAATAAGCGTTCGGAGGCAGGAAAAAACCTTTCGAGTGAATCCGAAAACACTTTGGCTGCATTTGAGGAAGGGTTCGCAGATTACTTTGCTTTTTTGGCTACCGCTGATCCGGCTTTCTTTCATTGCAGCTTTCCCCAGGAAGAGGGGAACAGAGATGTCTCGCAACCAAAATTTCTCACCACGGGCCAGCTTAGTTCCATCACCTCTTCAATTGATTTTGACTCCCATGAAGGCGGAGCAGTTTGGGCTTCAGTCCAATATCAGATTGGACAATTGATTGGCCATGAAGTAAATGGACGCAGTTTAGTGCGTTTTATCAATAATCTCGCAAGCTGCACTGGGTTGGCATCATCTCGTGCTTCAGTTAGCTTTGGCACTTTAAAAAACTGCCACTTACAGGCCTTGGGCGCGAGTAACAACACTCGAGTTCAACAACTTTATCAAAATGCCTTTGGCGCCGCTGGAGGATTTTAATGATTCAGGCAATTACCCTGCTTATATTTTTGGCAGCAATCCCGGCGCAAGCGAAACTACGAACTCCACCGCCGCTTCTTCCAGAAAGAGAAAGCGCAAGTACTTTGCCTCAGCCGGGACTGTTACGAACACAGAAGAAAGCATCGCGTTCTGAACTCTCTGCCATCGGCTTTGAGATTGGCAGTATCGGAGTCAAAAATACTTCCTCGGGTGACATCATCGGTTTACAGCTTCTTTATGGATTGAGAGCTAATTTAATTTACCCTTTGACCCCACGACTTTTCTTAAAGCCTTCTCTTGGATATTTTCTAAAACCTCAAAGGGAGGGAGACGTTTCCATTACTCAAAATCTTATCGAAGCAGGCCTGGGGTTCCAGTACGCTTTAGTGATGAAGAATGGCTTTTTGTGGCATGCAGGTCTTTCTCAAAGAGTAGATTATCTATTTTCACGAATAGAAGTTCGAGAGAGTTCTGCAAATACCCCGGCGCTTTTTAGGTACCGAGCTGGAACCAGTACTGGGTTAAGATTTAAAATTTCTCCTAAATCGGATCTCACATTTGACCTTGAAGCCGGAGTAACCCCATTCGATAATTTCAGAATTCAAACCGGTTTCTCGTCTGGAATCATCTTTTTTATCGACTAAAAATTTCACTAACAGGAACCTCCAACTCCGGTTAAGATTTTAGTATGACTTTAGCTTCTTTTTTTCAGCCAGACATTGATCCGGTTCTTCTCCACATTTGGGGGCCCCTACAAATTCGTTGGTATTCATTGCTTTATGTCGGCGGCTTTATTCTCGCGCGATGGATTCTGGTAAGGCTTGCAAAAGAATCCCGATTCAAATTTACCCCTCAAGATATCGAGCAATTTATTGTGTGGCTCCTGGTTGGCACAGTGATCGGAGCACGAATTTTTTATTGTGTGGTTTATGATTCTCAAAATCTATTCAACAATCCACTTACTTTGTTTGAGACCTATAAGGGCGGACTTTCCTTTCACGGTGGATTGATTGGAGGCACCTTAGCGGCGGTTCTTTTTTGCAGAAAAAGAAAAATTCCTTTTTGGAATTTTACAGATGCTCTGGCATTGGCTACCCCAGCCGGTCTTGTCCTCGGACGCATTGGCAACTTTATCAATGGGGAACTTTACGGAAGGGTGACCAATGTGCCGTGGGGAGTTGTTTTTAAAGATGGGGGCCCTCTCCCTCGCCATCCCTCTCAGCTTTATGAGTTGTTCTTGGAGGGCATTGTTCTAGGTGTTGTTCTTTGGCTTCTAAAGGGAAAGCTTAAGAAGGACGGACAACTATCTTTTGCTTTTCTCTTTGGCTACAGCTTGAGCCGATTTGTAGTTGAGTTCTTCAGAGAACCAGATAGTCACATTGGGTATTTATTCCTGGGGCTCAGCATGGGACAACTTTTATCGCTTCTGATGTTCGCCCTGAGTATAGTCGGAGCTTTCGTTTACTTTAGAAGCTCGGGAGAAAGAAGTTGATACCAACGAAAACAGTATAGTTACTCTTAGGAGATCGCTTTCCGTAAGTTTCTGTAAAAGCTAAATAGTCTCTCAAATCAAGAATAATCCCCATCGAACGGTTTAAGAAAAACTTAAAACCTAAACCGAAATCAACAACAGGATCTAAGCCCGTTCGGAGTGTTGATTCAGGATTACCTTCACTCAATTTTACAGTTTTTGTGCCAGCCAATCCTGCTCCGATTACCGTGTAGAGATCAAAGTAAACGAGCGATGAACCGAACACGCGAATTTTTCCATAAAAAGGTGAAAAAAGGATGTTGGTAGTAGCCACATAATCCAACTGGGATGTTTGAAGATTGGTAATGTTTTTGTCATTTACCAAATTGTTTGCCCAAGAAGTAATAGAAGCTGACGCCTTCTGAGCATCTAAAATTTCCCAACCGAAAGAATCGGTTAAATGCCAGGCAAGCTTTCCCCCCACAAAGTATTGGTTGCTGACATCGTCGTAAGGCATCAAGCCACCGGTTGCAGCGATCTCGAACTTTCCGGGCTTGTAATAGAGCTTGTTTCTAACTACCGAGCTCGTTTCCTTCTCAAACTCAGCTTGATTCGTTGGCGTGGGAGGTAAATTTGCTGCAATGACGGAAGTTGATAGCCAAGCCAAAACGAGAGTAAATGTAAGAAATGATTTCACAATGATTTATTTCATCATGGCCTCTGTGTTTTCACAAGAAGAAGCTCATGTCACAGCCCATCATTTACAAAGAGTTGATTGGATCCACATCCATTGCAAGTTTAACTCTGCTTTTCCCCATCATATTGAAATGACTGACTCGCTTTAAAAGCACCTGAAGTTCTTTTACGGATGCGGCTTTTAATAAACACTGCCAACGATACTGGCTCTTAAGTCGAGAAATGGGAGCTTCCGAAGGGCCTAAAACCTGACATTGATATCCATGTTTTTGTATTTCTGTCCTCAAGAAACGAGCGATTTCCTCAGCATATTTGTGAACCTGAGCAGGGTCGGTATGTTGAAATCGCAGTAAGGCCAGTCTCTGGAAAGGTGGAAAAGCAAACATCTTTCGAGCATTCATTTCCGTAGTGTAAAAATCCAAACTCTTATTTTCGCTGGCCCAACGAAGAATGGGTTGTTGAGGGTTCAATGTTTGAATAACAACTTCCCCCGGATCCCCAGCTCTGCCCGCCCTGCCTGAAACTTGAGTAATAATTTGAAACGTGCGCTCATTCGCCCGGAAGTCCGGAATATTCAGACTCGCATCAGCCATGAGTATCCCAACTAAAGAGATACCAGGGAAATCATGACCTTTTGCCACCATCTGCGTACCAATGATGATGTCTACTTCTCCTCGGGAAATGGACTGAAGGATATTTTCCAAATCCTTTCTGTTTTTTATCTGAGAGCGATCCATTCTTCCAATGCGAGCATTGGGAAATATTTTTTGTAGTTGCCGTTCAACTTGCTCCGTTCCTAAACCCATGGAATCTAGCTCGGTACCTTCGCATTCGCTACACTGTTTTGGTACGATCTGCTGCATTCCACAATAGTGGCACTTTAAACTTGGGGGACTTTGATAATAGGTAAGAGCGACATCACAGTTTTTACACCGGTAAGAATGCCCACAATCTCGACAGAACAAGAAATGGGCAAATCCCAAACGATTCAAATAAAGAATTGCCTGTTTCTTTGCTGATAGGGTTTCTTCTAAACGTTCGACTAAATATCTGCTGAGCCAAGGAGTTTTTGACTGATACCACTGACTCTTGTCTTTCACATCGACGAACTGTGTTTTGGGAAGTGGTTGCTCGTGTACTCTTTTTTTTAACTGAACATAACAGTAACGACCAGAAGTGGCGTTTGCATAGCTTTCCACCGAGGGAGTAGCCGTTCCCAGAATGACTTTGGCCTCTTCAAACTTCCCTCTAACAACAGCTAAATCTCTCGCATGATATCGAAGTGAGTCTTCTTGTTTGAAAGAGCTTTCCTGTTCTTCATCTACAACGATTAGGCCAAGTTTTTTTACAGGCGCAAAAATGGCAGACCGGGCGCCCACAACCACCTTAGCTTCTCCCTGAAAAACCCTTTCCCACTGCTTCGAGCGCTCCGAAGGCGTCAGATCACTGTGCAAAACTGCTACTTGCCTGGGAAAACGGGCAGCAAACCGACCCATGAGTTGAGGCGTTAGCGCAATTTCAGGGACCAAAATGATTGCGCCCTTCCCTTCCTCAAGAATCGACTCCACTACTCGAAGATAGACTTCCGTCTTACCGCTGCCAGTAACCCCATGGAGTAAAATAGGTCGCGTTTCTGAGGGACTTAAGATTTCATTAAGAGCCTGCGTTTGCTCTTGGGTAAGAATCGGTTTTGTAGCACTTTCTTTTCCAAGAACACCAAAATCTATCTCTTTTGCCTTTGAGGAGCTTTTTCTTTTTTTGGGTTTCCAATTCAAACGAGGAATAGCAGCATCAAAGACCTCGCCCAGGGGATGACAATAATAATCCGAAGTCCACCGCAACAATCTCAACATGTTTGAATCAAACGCAGGTTCCGTTTTAAGAACCTGGCAGATGTTTTTTAATTTCTCCTCAGGAACATCTGTCCTTTTGGGGAAACCCACAACGAAAGCGTGGGTCTTTTTTGTGCCCAAAGGTACTTCCACTACGCTTCCCTCATTTATTTCTTTGCCCAATTCGGGATCAATTCGATAGTGGAACGAGGAGTTAACTCGAAAGGGAACAACAACATCAACAATCATCGGTAGCCCAACAAAATTCTCAACCCCTCTTCGAGGCCTGGGGCCATTGATGATTTGGAAGTAGATGAAAACTTATCAAGCCATTGGGTTTTTGATTTACCCTTAAGAAATTGACGTGAAATCAAATTCGACTGAACGACCGCACGACCATCCACTGTGAATGTCATTTCGTCTGGAAAGGAGCTATCTCCCGGAAACTTTTTGCTCCCGCGAAAGTTCCAAGCAGATTCCTGATTTGATTCTCTCCATTCAATGCGACTCAGAAGGAGGGTTCCTTTATCAAAAAAAACTGATCTTCTTGTCTTCCCCTCCTCAGTTCCCACTGCAATGATGGCAGGCCCTTGAGGCGTTTTCGAAAAATAAACATCGGGATGAACGACATAATTCTCTTTGAGATCCCAAGTGGCAGGGTCGCCCTGAGGAGTAAACGAAGACTTATACTGAGAAAACTGATCTCTCTTTACCAATCGCTCATCAATCAGAACTTCTCTAAATTGATCCGCATTGGATGCTGTATAAAAACTGATGAAGGCTCGAGAACGGCTAGCAACTCTTTTATCCCCAGTGAAAGAATAGAATCCCTTTGAAAAAGTTCCCGCAACATCACCATAGGAGGGACTTCTAAAAATCATATAGATTTTCCCCCCTATTTCGGCAAGTCTCTCCTCAACAGCAATGTTCTCACCCGACCGAAGCTGAATTTGATGTCGAAACACCGTTTCCGTTGGAACAGATTTTCTTCCATCAAAGCCAGCCTTAAAAACTGCAGTCAAAGGGGGAACAAAACCGCGAGCCTCTATAACCAGAAAGATACTGAGAAAAGATAAAAGGTGAAACCGTTTCATAAATTTTTTAGATATTCCCTCAGCGGTCCAGCCAACTCGGGTCTCCGCAAAGCCTCATCAATTTGGGCTTTCACATAAAACAAAGGGTTTCCGATATCATACCTACACCCTTTTAAGTTAACCGCATGAAGGCCCTCTTTATCACAAAGCTGGGTCATGGCATCCGTTAACTGTATTTCCCCTCCAGCACCCTTTGGTGTTTTTGCTAAATAATCAAAGATAATCGGATCAAAAACATAACGTCCAATAATTGCGTAACGACTGGGAGCTTTCTCGGGTTCAGGTTTTTCAACGGTCCCCAAAACCCTAGCGGGTCTATCGGAGATTTTATCTTCTGAAATTTTTAATATTCCATAAGACTTAGTTTCACTCAGAGGTACTTCCATTACTCCGACTGTACTTGTTTTTAACTCTAGAGCGGTTTCTACTAACTGTTTTACTGGTGGTTTCGTACGGTTCAGCTGATCCCAAGGTGGAAAAATTTCATCCCCTAAACAAACAACAAACTTTTCGTCACCGACAATCGGCTGAGCACATAAAACTGCATGCCCTAAACCCAGTGGTTCTTTTTGACGCACACTCAAAACCTCACAGAGAGTTCCAATTTTTTGAAGTTTGTCAGCAAGTTCATGTTTCCCTTTTTTTCGTAAAAAACCATCCAGTGCTGGAGAAAGATCGAAGTAATCTTGGAGGGCATTTTTACCTCTACTGGTTACAAAAATGACCTGCTCAATCCCTGCCGCAATGACCTCCTCGACGATGAACTGGATAGTAGGAATATCAATAATTGGCAGCATCTCTTTCGGGATCTCCTTGGTAAACGGAAGTCCGCGAGTACCAAGCCCGGCCACGGGTATCACTGCTTTTCGTATTAAGTTTTTCATGGTGTGAAATCCTCTCGACTGTTCCACCGCGCTTATCAGAAGTCAAAATAGGGATAACAATCATTAAAGATTATCACTGATTAGGTGGTTTGGGTGTGGTTAAAAACCCGCAACAAATAATGAGGCTTGTGTCATTAAATACTCATAACCGACACCATTTGTTGCGGGGCAGCGTGGAAAAGATTGATTTTTTTGTCCAACTTGGGGATGGTATGACCGTTGCTATACGGAATCTTCCCATAAGAGACTAAATGACGACCATGATTGATTTTTTTTCAGGCACGGAAGGGTACCGAGTTCAAAAAACTCTACGCCAACCCTGCGTTTTTAAAGGTCAGGGGATTCACTCCGGCTCTCAATCAAAAATTCAACTAAACCCTGGTGAACCCAACACGGGAACTATTTTCCTCAAAAAGGAGGGAAAACAAACTTTCAGAGTCCCAGCACATTTCGAATATGTCACTTCCACCTCTTTAGCAACATCACTAGGCTTGAAGGGAATTGCGGAATCTAGAGTTTCTACTGTGGAGCATCTCCTGGCGGCTCTTTATGCTTTAGGAATTAATAATGTCTTGATCGAAGTACAGGGCCCAGAAATCCCTATTTTAGATGGGAGTGCACTTCCCTTCATTGAAGGGATTTTAGATGCCGGCATTGAACTTCAAGACTACTCAAGCCAGATTTTACGAATTTTAAAACCCATCAAGGTTTATGAACACGGAGCAATTTGTGAGCTTTTACCGAGAAAACAGCTTCGATTAACAACATCCATCGATTTTAATCATCCACAAATTGGAGCTCAAACATTTGCGATGGATGTAACTCCTAGGTCTTTTGCCGATCAAATTGGGTGCGCCCGCACCTTTGGTTTTCTCTCCGATTTAGATCGACTTAAATCTAAAAATCTTGCTTTAGGTGCATCCCTCGATAACGTCTTGGGATTCTCCGAGGATGGCATTTTAAATCCTGAGGGAATGCGATTTTCCGATGAGTGTGTTCGTCATAAATGGCTTGATGCTTTGGGAGATTTAGCTCTGTGTGGCTCCTGGGTCGAGGGAGAGCTGGTAAGCTTTCGAGGGGGACATGCGATTCATTTGGCTCTTTTGAGAGCTTTGAGTAGCCATAAAACTCATTGGGAACTGTCCAAGCCCGAATCATTAACTCAAAATAAAGTTATCAGTCTTCGCAAATAGCTCTTACCAGCGGGTCGGGATTCTGTTTTAAATCGCGAACCGTACCATAAGCGCACACTTTTCCTTCTGCTAAAACAAGCACCTTATTGCAGACCTCTTCAATATCTCTCCAATCATGACTCACTAAAACCCCACAGAAACCAGAATCTCTCGCCAATTCTCTTACGATCTTTCTTAGTCCTTTTTTTAGGGGTGAATCCAAAGCAGAAAATGGCTCATCCAATAAGAGGAGAGGGAAGTTTACTGCCATCGCTCGAGCCAAAGCCACTCGCTGTGCCTGCCCCCCAGAAATTTCCCATGCTCGGCGATCTTTCAATTCCTCAATTTCCATTTTTCTAAGCCACTGTTCTGCTTGTTCTTGGACTTCCCTTTTGGCTAACCCTTGGAGTTTTAATCCAAAAGAAATGTTCTCCAAAACAGTTTGATTCTCGAACAGCCAGGGCTTCTGAAATACCAAGGATACTTTTCTTTTCTCTGGAGCGAGTTGGCTTATTTCATTTCCAAAAACCTCTATGGCTCCCGATTGCAGGGGAACAAAGCCTGCCAAAGCCTGGAGCAACGTGGATTTACCCGATCCACTTTGGCCCATTACCCCGACAATCTCTCCGGATTCAATATCTAGTCGTTCGAGATTCAAGGAAAAGCCAGAGCGTTTTGCCTGAAGATTTTTAAGAAGCACATTATTCATCTCGGTCCTCCAATAACCCGCTAGACCAAATAAAGAAAGCATCGCGATCAATAAAACGACAGTGGTTGCTCGGGCCTCCTGAAATCGATACCGACTCATTGCCTGAAAAATACCCATTGCAAGGGTCTTGATCCCGGGAGGAGAAAACAAAAGAATGCTAATCACTTCGCCCATTGAGAATCCAAAACCAATTAGAGCCGACAAAAACAAAGACTTCTTCATAAACGGAAGCTCGACCCACAACCATCTCTGCCAACCACTTGCCCCTAAGCTTTGAGCAATCCAGTTTCGCTCTTTTGAAAGGCGAAGGAACCCCTCACGAAGGGGAAATTGTATTAGGGGAATTACAAAAATCGTCTGGGTCGTAACAACTGCCAAGTAGGAAAGCCATGAAATTTCTCGCACACCAGGAAAGAAGACCGATAGAGCTAACGCCACAACTAAACTAGAGAAGAATTGTGGTACTGCAATCAACCAAATCCAACCACTATTCTCTCCGCGAGGCTTTACCTGGTAGAGATAATGTAAATATGGATAAATAATTAAAATGCTGAGTACAACGACGGAAGTTGCAATTGCAAAAGTTGTTATTGCAGCTTCCAGAAGTTCGCCGCTATCTAAAGATGACCAATCATCCAACCCTTCAACAAATATCGAGAGCAAGGGAAAACCCAGGCATACTGAGGCGAGTCCCCACAGAAACAATCCTCCGAGCATTTTCACCCAAGGTCGTTTCGGCGCAAAACATCTTAATTCAACTCGGTCAGACTCGATTGTTCTCTTTTTTTGTAACTTCAAATAAAAGAAAAAAAGGACAGCCCCAACGGCAGCCTGAAAAAGAGCTATTTGTATGGCGCGACTGTTATCAAAATTCAATTTGATCGCCTCATAGAGTGCGACCTCCAAGGTAGTAAATCTAGGCCCTCCCCCTAAAAACAAGACGATAAACAGACTGGTTGAACTATAAAGAAACGCCAATATCCAAGAGGAGACCAAACTGGGGCGAATACTCGTCAAAGTGATTTTCCAAAAAACCCTAGAACGAGACATTCCTAAGGATTGTGCAGTTAATTCAGAAGTCTGTTCTCTGTCACTCAGTGCATTTCCAATCAGTCTCAGCGGGATGGCAAAATTCAAAAAAACATGCCCCAAAAGAAGGCCTTTCCATCCGAAAATAGTGGCTTGCTTTCCCCAA
>RFNV01000214.1 GCA_009927005.1 Pseudomonadota bacterium | reverse complement strand
TGATCGAACCAACCAGAGTTTCAACACCGGTTGGGGAAAGCTTGAGCCGAGAAACTCGCGGAGCTTTTGAAGTGACTGACCAAGGAAGTTGCAACTGAATAAAGCCTCGGGTCCGGGTGCTGGCCTCCACTGAACGCAGAGAGTTTTCTCCCACGGCGAGTTGGAATCGCACTCTTTCGAAGAGCTCCAAATCAGGCAGCCCTTTCAAGATCCGATAAATCAAACGGCGCGGCTTAAAGCCCAATACCTCTTCTTGACTCCCGTTATAAACTGCGGCCTGGATTAAGGTGAAGTTACGGGTTGCGATTGAAGGAATACCAACGATGAGTTTTTGGGGACGATACAAATCGAAAATCTGCAGGATTTTGAAAAGTAAGACTTCTAGGGTTTTGACCGCTCGAACAACCTTCTCGAGCCACGGGATTTGCGGAATCTCGCTTAATCGAACGCCCCGGACATGAGGGGGTTTATCACCTTGCATTAAAACCATGAGCTTCCACTCTACACTTTTCCTTCACAATTACCGAACAGTCTTAAGAATTCTTGGTAACTGAAGGTCTCAAAATGGCGCGTCGCACAATACAACTTGCCTTTGCACTCTTTGGTCTCCTTATCGATCCTGTCATGGCATTAGATGAGTTTTTTGATTCTTATCAATCTGGATCTTGTCTCGCGCAGGGAAATGCCTGTACTGCATCGGTTTCCGGTTACGCCTCTCACTTTTATAATCCAGCGGGCTTTACTCGCTTTCGCAGGAAAAATACTGAGCTTCACTTGGTTGTGGGAGAAGCCCAAACATCTGGCAGTACTGCTGGAATCGTCCTAGAAAACAAAGCAATCGGCTTGCACCATTTGCTTTCCCCATTTCAAGACAATCCTGATCAGTATCAGTTCTTAAGTATTTCAACTCTTCCAGCGATTACCTTTAGAAATTTTAGTTTTGCTATTTTGGGAAATACACAAGTTGCAGCCCTCTCAAATGGCTCTGCAATTGATATCGATGCCCGTCAGGACATCATTCCATCGCTTGGTTACTCACATGCTTTCGCAGGAAATATTTTAAGGCTAGGGATTTCGGTAAAAGGGCTTTACCGAAATCAAATGAAAGGTGTTTTCCAGCATTCGGCTATTAATAATCTAACTGAAACTGAGCTCGGATCCCTTTTCAGAGAGGGAATGGGGTTGCGGGCAGATACGGGATTGCTCTTGGTTCTCCCTCACCGATTTTTACCCACCCTGGGTATTTCCTGGATGAACATGTTTGATACTCATTTCCAAGAAACACATTATCTTAACTCTCAATCCTCAGGTGCTCCAGAAAAAATCCCGCAATCATTTCATGTTGGGTTTTCAATTAGTCCCAAATTTAATCGAGAGTGGTCGAGTACCCTTTCAATCGATTATCGAAATATCGAGAGCTATTACTTTCCCTGGAGAAAACATCTTCACATTGGTTTGGAATTACAACGCGACAATGTCTTGTTCTTTTGGGCTGGTCTAAATCAGATGTACTTTACGGGAGGGATGGGAGCAAGGCTCAAAGGAGGCCACTTGGAGCTGGGTACTTACGCCAAAGACATTGGAGCCGGGAATAGTTATCAAGAAGATAGGAGATACTTTCTGAGATATACCATTAGCTTCTAATATGAAAAATGCGATCTACATTCTTGTTCTCTTTTTCTCGCTTAGCTCAAAGGCTTCTTTACTCCGCCCTAGCTATGAGTTTTCCCGCGCGACGGGAATGGGAAATGCTTTTATTGCCTTGGCGGACGATGCAACATCGATCTTTTACAACCCAGCTGCCCTTGCAAAGAACAAAACATTTCATCTTCACATTTTAGACACCCAACTGCTTGTAGATGGTATAGATTCTTTAGACCGCATTAAAAATGCAGTCTTTGATGGAAAGACCGATAAACTCATAAATCCCAACAAGCAGTCGCTGGGACTCGGAATTAAACCGACTCTCATTACCCCCTACTTCGGCTTGAGTGTCTATAGTCAGGGCTTTGGTTTCTTTGAACTCAATTCTCTCCAGGGATCAAATATCGATGTTTTTGCCTACAATGATGTTGGGATCGCTTTAGCTTTTGGGATTCCCTTCAGCGACTATTTTTCATTTGGATTTGGAATTCGCGCAGTTCAACGAAGCAGCATTGAAGTGAACAAAACAGTTTCAGAATTGCTGGCAGAATTGGGAATGAATTCCGCAACAGTAAACAATGACCCGTGGACTGCTCTGCAGAGATACACAGGGGTTGGTTATGGATTTCCTTTAAATGCGGGTTTTCTTCTTACTTTGCCTCAAGTCACTAAGTCATCGCCGATGATTCGCTTTGCGGGAACAGTTGAGAATATCGGGGGAACTTCCTTCCAAAAAGTAAGTGGCGCTTCTGCCCCCTCTCAGCTCGCACCCTCATATCACTTTGGTTCTCTTCTGCAATACACTCTCAATAAGGATTCTGTTTTAAACATCACAACCGATTTTAAAGACCAGTTCCAAGGGATCCTCTTCTTAAAGACGCTGCATTTGGGCGTTGAATTCCATAATAAATATTTTGGATTACGAGCAGGACTTTCGGAAGGGTATGCAACTTACGGTTTTAGTTTAGAGTTTCCACCACACACAAAACTTCACTTTTCCTCCTATGCCAAAGAGCTAGGTGAAAAACTTTGGGAAAAACAAGAGCGGTTTTATCAAGTTCAATTAATCGTTGGCTTTAATCCGTGGTGAGCAATGAAAAACAAAATCAAAGTGATTGATAGTTTCTGGGTATTCCTCGTTGCTACCGCATTTCTCGGGCCTTTTGCCCTGCCGCTGCTATGGCGAAATCCCAATTGGTCAAAAAGAACCAAAATCATTGGCAGCATTGCTGTGATCGCATTTACCCTTGTTCTTCTTTATTCGCTGACGTTTCTGAAGGATCTGGCGCAACAACTCGAAATCGAAATACCCTAAGCCGTTCCGAAAATAAGGACTTTCAAATAGTCGCCTTCAGGAAATCCAACTGGGTGGTCATCTTCCGGCTCTAAGCTTTTTAAAACCTTTAGCGGCGGAACTAAAATCGGGCAGACCGTCTCTTTAAACTTTTTCCGATCAATTCGAGACGTACAACAAGCTCCCACAATAATTCCTTTGGGTCTCAAGTGTTTCAAGCTTAGCGAGTACAATTGGCGATAAGCCCGAAGAGCAACAGGCACCTGAGCTACCTGGCTCGTCATCTGAGGTGGATCCACGATGATTAGATCAAACTTCTCTTTTTCAGGAAGCTCCTTCAACCAGTCAAAAACATCGGCTTGGATAAAGCGGTGTTTTTTGTTTTGAACAACATGAAATTTCTCTGCGCTTTCCAGAGCCCCCTTGGAAATATCCACATTCCAAATTTCCTGCGCCCCAGCTGTCTCAGCAGCAAGCGCCAAGGTGCCTGTATAGCTAAAAAGATTTAAAACTCGTTTTCCATTTAGATTTTGGGAGCTCAACCATTTACGTAACGCTCTTAAATCTAAAAAAGCTCCACTTTTTTGTCCGGATCCGATTTGTACCGTAAAGGTCATCTTGCCTTCCCGAAACTTAACTTGATTTGGCAAATGGCCTCTCAACGTTCGAATGGGTGTGGTCTCTTTGACGGAACTACGTTTTGTCGGGGTTTTCCAAATCAGTTCGTTTAGACCGAGGTCTCGAGCTGCAAGTTCTGCAAGGTATCGCCCCATCAAATCAACGCTTGTCGAGTAGGTTTGAAGAACTCCGGTTGAACCATACACATCTAATACCACTCCGGGAAAACCATCGTTTTCACCGTGGATAGCTCGAAATGCATCGGTATAATTTCGAAGATTTTTTCTTTTCTTTAAAACCTTTTCGAGTTTCTGTGAAAACCAGACGGTGGGCGCATCCTCCTTAAAGTCTTTAAGAACTCTTATCGCGATGAGTCCTTCAGGATCGTAAAGGCCATAACCGCATACTTTATTTTCGTGATCCACTAACTTTAAAAGTTGGCCAGATTCAAACACCTCAATGGCAGAACTCACATGGCTTCTAAAAATCCATGGATGCCCTGACTTTAGAATTGAGAAAACTTGTTTATTGATTTGGTAGCGTTGGGCTACCCACTTTTTTGATTTCACTAACGTCGAACGACCCTTCCGTGGAACGTAGGCTTATTTTCGCCCTTGTATCGTCCTTTGAGTCGACTGATTTCTTTAATTCTCTTTTCAGCAACTCGATCAGCGCAACGGTATTCAGGTAATTTTTCCTGACTTGAATGTTGGAGAATAGCTTTGATGCAATAATAAATATTTCTAATCATTCGATTGGCTCTCCGCTCATCGTAGCCACCTAATTCGATTGAAACGTTCATTAAGCCACCCGCATTAATCGCATAGTCAGGCGCATAAAGAATATTTCGTTTGAAAAGCTCGTCTCCACATTCCTGAGTAGCTAACTGGTTATTCGCACTTCCAGCTACAATGCCACATTTTAATTTAGGAATGGTTTTTTCATTCAAAACCGCCCCCAAAGCAGACGGACAGAAAACGTCAACATCAGCTTCGTAAATTTCGTCAGTCGATACGATAGAAACTTTCCCCGGATATCGTTCAGCTAGGGCCTCACACCGTTTGCGATCAATATCACAAACAAAAACTTTCATTCCATTTTCACAAAAAAGCTCAACGAGGTAAGAACCCACGTGTCCGGCTCCCTGAACCGCAACACTGAGTCCCTTGAGCTCCGATTTTCCCATTCGGTGTTCAACGCAAGCTCTTAATCCTTCAAGAACTCCCTTTGCTGTCCAAGGAGAGGGATCACCAGATCCCCCATGGGTTTCAGCAACCCCCACGACGTGATCGGTTTCCATGAAAATATATTCCATATCATTCACGTCGGTTCCCACATCCTCCGCAGTGATGTAACGCCCGCCCAAGCAATCAATGAAAGATCCAAAACTTCTAAATAGGGCTTCTGATTTTTCTTTTTTAGGATCCGCTAGAATGACTGCTTTGCCTCCGCCTAAGTTAAGTCCGGCAACGGCAGCTTTATAGGTCATGCCTTTTGATAAACGCAAAACATCTTCCAGGGCCTGTTGGGGAGATTCGTAGTTCCACATTCGGCACCCTCCCAGAGCGGGCCCTAATTGGGTATTGTGAATTGCTACGATGGATTTAAGACCGCTCACCGGATCAGTGAAAAAAACGACTTGTTCGTGTTCACCCTGAAAAATGGTTTCAACGTTCGCCATAGGGGCCTCCGGAAAAAGGGCCACTCTACCAATGGGATGGGTAGTGCAGCAAGTAAACACTGAAACCAAAGCATTTTAACGCTGGTTGTCATGCTTGAGTTTGTTGAGACTATTCACTAGACTCCGCCTGTGAATAAAAAGCAGCTTTATATAGCCGAAGACACTCAGGCCATAACCTTAAAGAAACCGGGGGAATTTCCCTTTACCCGAGGCATTCACCCTTCGATGTACACCCAAAAACCCTGGACCATGCGCCAATATGCGGGATTCGGGGATGCAAAGACTTCTAACGAACGCTACCGCTATCTTCTTTCCCAAGGAATTACTGGTCTTAGCATTGCTTTCGATCTCCCGACTCAGATGGGGTTTGATTCGGACCATGAACTCGCCCAAGGCGAAGTGGGTCGGGTGGGGGTTGCGATTAGTTCTTTGGAAGACATGGAAATCGTTTTAAACCAGATTCAGTTGGATCAGGTGAGCACTTCGATGACCATCAACGCGACAGCGGGAATCCTTCTTTCTTTTTATCTCGCAGTGGCTGAGAAAAATGGAGTCGATCGAAAAAAACTCCGAGGCACTATTCAAAATGACATTTTGAAAGAATACATCGCTCGCGGAACGTATGTTTTTCCTCCAAAACCCAGTTTAAAAATCACGACGGATATTTTTGAGTTTTGTAAACAAGAGGTACCCGAATGGAATACGATTTCAATCAGCGGCTATCACATTCGAGAAGCGGGTTCTACGGCAGTTCAAGAAATTGCTTTTACTTTAGCTGATGGACTTACTTATGTAGAAGCTGCTCTGGCTCGAGGTCTCTCGATTGACGATTTCGCTCCTCGACTCTCGTTCTTTTTCAACGTACACAACAACTTTTTAGAGGAAGTTGCAAAATTTCGAGCTGCTCGTCAGCTCTGGGCAAAATTAATTCAAGAAAGATACAAACCTCGAAATCCGAAGTCCCTCTTATTGCGTTTTCACGCCCAAACAGCCGGAAGCACACTCATCCCGGTTCAGATTGACACGAATCTGGTTAGAGTGACGCTTCAGTGTTTAGCGGCGGTCCTGGGTGGGGCCCAATCTATCCATACTAATTCCCGAGACGAAGCTTTGGGCTTACCCACTGAAGAAGCTGCGACGCTAGCGCTTCGAACGCAGCAGGTGATTGCCAATGAAAGTGGATTGGCCGCACTGATTGATCCCCTTGGGGGAAGTTATGCTTTGGAATCCATGACCCAAGCGCTTGAAACAGAAGCCCTGGCACTCATTGAGGAAATGACCAAACGTGGGGGCGTTGTTAGTTGTATTGAACAGCAATTTCAGCAAAACCTTATCCAGCAAGCTGCTTACGATTATCAAATGGATATTGAAAACAAGAAAAAACTGATTGTGGGCTTGAATGCCTACCAAGAAGACAGTTCTTTAAGTCCTCCCATTCTTAAAATTGATCCTCGGGTGGAAAAAGAACAGATTGCCCGTCTTCAAAGTTATAAAAGCCGCAGAAACCTTAAAAAAGTAGATGAGTGCAAATCGGCTCTCGTCCAAGCAGCTAAGCAAGAACTGAATTTAATGCCCTTTATTTTCAATGCCGTAAAAAATGCCGTAACACTTGGAGAAATTGTGGGATCGCTCGAGTCTGTCTACGGTCGCTACCGCCCCTAAAACTTAAAAAAGGGCTCCACCGGGAGTGCTTTTCGCAAACACTTTTCTGATTAACAAAAGAGCAATACTCGTAAGAACAACGAGCGCAAGAGTCACATCCATCAATGCTGACAGTCTGGTTGAATGGTAGATTCCCAATTGGGAAAGCCCAAAGGATATGCCTCCTAGGAGGCAGATGACTAAAGACCACTGAAATACAAATTTCCAAAAGGGCTTAAATGAAATGGAGGTTTGGTTTTTTTTCAAGTGCCGTCCGAGCATCCAGCTGAGAGTCGCCACATAAAAAGCAATCCCCAAGGTGCCCGATAAGGCCAAGCCGTGAACGCCCCACACTTTAGAAAGCTTGATATAAACTGGAATGAATAGGAGGGTGGTCAGTGTTCCCCAAAGCGAAGGTAACCAAGTCGTCTGAGTGGCATAAAAACCTCGCGAAAGTAGGATATGGAAAATCCAAAAGACCACCCCTAACCCCATCAATCGAAGCAGTTCAGCAGTTACTCGAAGATCTTCATCAGTGAGTTTTCCTCCGCCATAAATGAAATCCGTAATCGGAAGAGCATGGGTAAACATGAGAACTGCTGCAATCGGTCCCAAAGCCCAGATTTTTTGTAGCTCTCGAGTAAACGTGTTCCCAAATTCAGCAAAATCTCTCTTGGCCCAAAGCCGTGAAAGGTGTGGATAGCTCGCAATTCCTGCTGCTTGTCCAATAATCGCAATGGGAATTCTCATTTCTGTTCTTGCATAACTGAGTAGACTCACAGCTCCCACTTTCATAAAGCTTGCTAAATATTTTGCAATCCACTCATCCGCAACTACGAGTGAAAATGCAAGCATGATGGGGATACTCATCCATAAATATTTTTTAAAAGCACTTCGACTCTCTAAGTCCCAATGAAGTTTCGGAATGATGGGATAACCAAGCTTTATCAGACCGACTATTTGAAGAAGACCGTAACCAATAAAAGCCCCAACGAGAACACCGACACTGAATGAAGAAACACCTAATTGGGGGTACAAGAAAATACCAATGAGTACGATGCTTAAATTATATAAAAGAGGAGCAACAGCGGAGTAAGTAAAAACCCCATGGGTCTGCTGTACCCCATTGGCCATCCCTCCCCAAAAAAAGAAAAATTGGGCAGGAAGAATGAGTCGCATGAGATCCGTAAGCACCTCGTGTTGTTCAGTAGAAAAGCCAGGCGCTACCCAAGAGGCGAGAGTTCCAGCGAATAACTGACAAATAAGAACTAACACCAACATTCCCGAACTCAAAATGGTCGACAGCGTCTGATAAACGCGTTTTCCTTGTTCGTTTTTTCCTTCGCCTGAGTAAGAAGCTAGAACGGGAATCAAAGAAATATTTAGTGCCCCAGCGGCCATCAAATAATTTAAAAAATCTGGAATTGTGAACGAGGCCAAATAGACATCGGCCATTTCACTGGCACCCACTGTTCTTGCGAGTACCCACTCTCTTAAAAATCCCAAAATGCGAGACAGAAAAATGCTCAGCACCATGAGGAGACTAGCTCGTTGAATTCTTTTTGCGGTATCTTGCGTCAAGATGAAAAATCCCTTTTGTTTCTAAATATTAGCCGGTCATTCCCCTGGTGCGCAGCAAAAATAAAGTGCCGCAGATCGTTATCATCTTGGGTCTGAATTTCAGGGGGAAATATACCGAAAAGAATGTGATGGCCTCTCACTCCTCATTTTCAGCTCGACTCGTCGTAATCGAAGGAAACGACAAAGGAAAAATGTTTCTTTTACGGCCCGGCTCAATGATCGTCGGTCGTACGAAGTCAGATATTATTATCAACGACCCCCGCATTTCTCGAGAGCACGTTAAATTGGAGTTTAATGCCGAAACCGGCAAGGTCATATTTACTGATTTGAAAAGCCTCAATGGTTGTCAGATCAATGGCTCCACTATGCCATCAGGTGAACTAAAAGATGGAGATAAAATTCAAATCGGAAACACTATTCTCGATTGCCAAATGGGCTTACTGCCAGAGTTTACCCAGGACACCCGAAAGGAACCGGTTCTCAAGACTGAAAAAATTCAGGTGGCCTCCGAGCCAACATCGAGTCCTGAAAATGAACCAAGCCCCACCGTAATTGGCAAACGCCCCCCTGGGGCTCCTAAACCCAAGAAACCCCTAACCCTTGTTCTCTCCGGATTGCTCATTTTGTTTTTGGGAATAAGTTTATTTAAAAACAGCACTCCTTCGAACAATGTAAAAACAGATCAAAATTTCGAAATCGCTGTTGCGGCGATTCGAACGGAAATTGAAAAAGAGCAACCCCTTCAGGCTCTTAATTTAGCCAGTGCTTTGCAGAAAGAATTTCCCAACAATCCAGAGCTTGAAGAGATTTTAGGAGATTTATACGAAAAACAAAGAAAACTCGAACCAGCTATCCAATATTATAAAGCCTCAATCGAACATCAAAACCCATCCAAGTCGATCCATTTCAAGCTAACGAAAGCCTATTTGAGTGCTGGTTTTCAGGCGCTTGCTCTTGAGCATTTAAAAACGATCGACAAGTTAATTAAAGAGTCTCCCAAGGATAAGGAGCTCTTCATAGAACTCGCAACTCTTCTTTTAGACCACCCAGAACTCAACCAATCTTTTGAGCGAGCTATTATTATTTCCAAAGCTCTGCAAACAGAGATCGCCCCCGATAGCACTATCGGATATCGACTTGAAGGAGCCGTGTTGTCTCAAACAAAAAAACTGAAAGAAGCAGAAGCGGTTTACGATAAGGCGCTCTCCTTTTCTCCAAATGATCAAGAAGTTCTAGAACAGTTAGCAGCTACAAAATTGAACTTACAGGATATGAAGGGTGCTAAAACGATTACCGAAAAATGGCTGAATCAAAATCCTAACGAAGTTAAAGCTCTGCTAGCCCTTTCTTATATCAATTTCTACGATAAAGAATATCTGGCAACGATTCCCAAATTAACTAGCGTTATCAATCTTCTTTCCAAGACACCCGAAGCGCCCAGAAGACTTGAAGCCCTTCACCTACTGGGAATGGTCTATTGGGAACAAGGACAGAGAACAGAAGCAGAATCTTACTTCTCTCAAGCCTGCAAGCTTGGCTTCCAAACAAGTTGCAGTCACCAAGCACTTGTTACTCAAGAGCCTTCGTCCCCCGCTCCCGCCTCTAAGCCTGAATGACCAAATCAGCCATGATGGGAAGGTGATCTGATAAGACAGTCCACTTTCGTCCCTTCAAACAAGAGGCAGATTTCATTTGTGCATGTCTAAAATAAATCCGATCGAGCTGTAGCACGGGTAAACGACTCGGAAAAGTACGGGCATGGTTTTGACCTGACGAAAGAAAAGCTTCTTGAACATGAAGCCGGTGCTGGAGTTCTTTTGTTACTCGCTGGCGCCAATCATTAAAGTCGCCAGCAATCAGCAAGGGGCTTTCTGAATTTATAGTCTTTTTTACATATTCAATGATTTCTTTCGTTTGGAACTGTCTTTCAAACTGAAAGAGTCCCAAATGCGCATTGACCGCGTGAACTACCAGCTCTTTTTCTGACTCAGCTCTAGGGATATGGATAATTCCATGCAACAAGCCCCGTTTTTTTAATTTTCCAAGCGTAATATCTTTGAGAACAAAATTTGAAATGGGGTAACGACTCATGATTGCGTTGCCATGGTGGTGTCGAGAAAAAATGACATTTTTTTGATAGGCAAAATGAGGCCACATTTCGTCTGCTAGCCCCTCGAGTTGATCAGCAACTTTTTCAGGCCATAATTTTCCTAGTTTTTCCACCGAGCTGCCGGCTACTTCCTGCAGAAAAACCAGATCCGGTTTGAGCTCCTGAAGAGCTTCTTTAAGGATAGAAAGACTCAGGCGATTTCGTCGAACCGTAATCCCTTGGTGAATATTGTACGAAATTACTCGAAGCCGATAGCCTTCCATTGTTCGGGATTTTACTCGCCCTTAATCAAAACACCAGCCTCACTCCATCATCCGACATTTTTATTCCCGTTTGAGTTCAATTCAGTTAAAAGAATGGGATGTTAAAGGCATTGTTTTTATCGGTAATCATCCTATTGACAGGGTGCAGCAGCACGGAAATCATCGAATCTCCTAAAACTGCTTTTGCCGCAGAAACTGGGATCCCTAAAAATCCCAAAGTGATTTGGACTAGCCGTACTTTTGGTCAACCCTATGAATACTTGGGACGCGTTCGTGCTCGAAGCCTAACTTATGATGGAGCGATGGAACGCTTGATTTCGGGTGGTAAAGAATTGCGAGCCGATGCCTTAATTGATGTCCATTTCGAACAAGTAGGTTTTTTAACTGATCTTCAAGCCTTTGCTATTAAATACAAATGACTTCTCAGAACCCAATTAAAAAAATTGCGTTGGTAACTGGGGGAGGAGACTGCCCCGGCTTAAATTCTGCCATTCGAGCTGTTGTTCAAACAGCCATTCTTGAGTATGGAATTTCGGTCGTTGGTATTCCAAACGGATTTAAAGGCATTTTGGAAAATCAATTCGTTCCTCTGGATTTGTCCAACACCACCGGAATTTTTTCTAAAGGCGGGACGGTCCTTGGTTCGTCGAATGTGGACAGTCCCTTTCGAGTTCCGGTAACAAAAGACGGCAAAAAATCTTACGAAGATCACTCCGATAAATGCATGGAGCATTTCAAATCAGCCGGGATTGATGCTTTGATTGTTGTAGGCGGAGATGGAACCCAAACAATGGCTCATGGGTTTGCTAAAAAAGGGTTAAAAGTAGTTGGGATCCCAAAGACTATTGATAATGATTTAAATGGAACAGAACTGACAATCGGTTTCTTCACTGCAGTTAGCACTGCGGTGGAAGCTCTTGATAAGCTTCATACGACTGCGGAATCTCACCACCGAGTCATGGTTGTAGAGGTCATGGGAAGAAATGCAGGTTGGATTGCTCTATTTGCTGGTCTCGGAGGAGATGCTGATGTCATTTTGATTCCAGAGATTCCTTTTGAACTTGAAAAAGTTGCTGCTTTTCTTAAAGACACCCACCACACTCGAAAGAAATACTCGATTGTTGTCGTTGCGGAAGGGGCAAAGCCAGTCGGAGGCAAAGTAACCGTCCAGAGAGTGATAGAAGACTCTCCAGAACCCACTCGCCTGGGAGGAATTGGCCATCAAGTCGCTATTGAGCTGGAAAACCTCACAGGTCGAGAATGTCGAGCGATTGTATTAGGACATTTACTACGAGGTGGCTCACCCGTCGGCTTTGATAGAATTCTGGCCAGCCGATTTGGAGTTGCCGCGGTTAAAGCTCTAATGGATGGCCATTACGACTCAATGGTGGCTTACCGAAATGATTCTGTTGAATTAGTTCCCTTAGAGACTGGGGCTGGTAAAAATCGATTCGTAAATCCAGAATCTCTATTTCTCGAAGGAGCCCGAAACCGCGGCATTCATTTTGGCGACTCTTAATTCTTGAGCTGTTCTATTTCTTGTTCCCAAAACTTTTGGCCCTCTTCCGGCAGAGTATCAATGGGATCGTAATAATCATAAAGCTGATTGAGTGCTTCAGGCTTATCCCACTCGATGCTCGTTAAGTAGTTTTTAGTCCAGTGAGAAATCCCTTTCACTCGATCATAGGAGTGAACTTGATGAACCCATCGCTTGCCCACAAAGGGGACGTCACAAACGATTCGGGGAGTAGCAAATCCAGGCAAGTATCCCATGATGTCATGTTGTAATTTCTGAGCCTGCGCTACTGAGAATTCTCCAGTGCTCAGAGTTGGGAATCATGTCACACATGTAAAAATAGTACGGCAGAATGTTTCCGTGATCCTGAAGCCTAAAACACAAGTCCAAAAGAGCTTTCTGAGAATCGTTCACTCCTCTCAGAAGAACTCCTTGGTTTCTCACATCTCTAAATCCCATATCCAATAATTTTCTTGCCGCTTTAGCCACTAGTGGGGTTACGGATTGAGCAGAGTTTACATGAGTATGGAGAGCAAGATTGACCCCACGAGAAACTGCTTTTTTCGCAAGACGATCCATCGCCTGCAAAACCTCGTCCTGGAGAAAATGTTGGGGTACTCCCATCAGGCCCTTGCTGGCCAAACGGATATCTCGAATATTTTCCAAATCCAGCAGTCGTGAAACAAAACCTTCCAAGGTTTCAGGTGGTAGATTCGCAATATCACCTCCAGAAACCACGACATCACGGACTGAGGGTGTCTTTGATAAATAATCTAAAATAGCTTCTAAACGATCCTTTTGGCCATGCTCGAACTTTCGTTTGGGAACTTGAGGGACACTGGTTCCCACCAAGTCCATTCGTGTGCAATGACCACAATATTGGGGACATGTGGATAGGAGTTCCGCCAAAACTTTTGTCGGATACCGGTGGGTTAATCCCTCCACCACCCACATCTCTGCTTCATGAAGACTATCCCGTCCAGCTTTTGGGTGACTCGGCCACTTGCGATCTCTTTCGGAAAAAGCCGGCAACATGTAACGACGAACGGGATCTGCTTTGAGATCCTTTTCGTTCATGGTGTTGATCATTTGTGGTGGGACCAAAAGAGCCATTGTTGCTCTCTCTTGTTGGTCTTGTTGAATATCAAGAAGAAGACTATCGGAGATCAAGTCTCCAAAAATTTCTTTCAATTGTTTAGTGCTTTTAACTAAGTTTCTTTTCTGCCACAGAGCACTCTCCCACTCTTCTTTTGTGACATTTTTATAACCAGGTAACCGGCGCCAATCCGGTTCGACAAAGTCGGATGAATAGTGGTACGGGTAGGGCTGAACCTTGCCGGATTTGGCTGTCTCTTTTTTAAATTCTGGTTTTCCTGCCATAAGCACTTCCTGGGTTTTAAAACCCTAAGATAGCTGTGAACGTAGAATTTTACAAATAGGGATGGGGTTTTAAGATGCTTTCTTAGGCTCGACGAGGTCCACTTCAATTTTTTCGTTGTCAGTTTCCTTATTTTTGAGGGCCTCAGCAATCTGTTCCTTCCGACTTTTACGGCTGCCTCCCTCAGATTTTTCATCCCATTGCCCTGGAACCACTCCCCCCAAGCGCAGTTGGAAATCCTGGACATTACTGCAATGGAGGAGCGCCTCCTCTTCTGTTATCAAGCCCTTTTGATAATGATCCATAAGGCTCTGATCAAAGGTTTGCATGCCGATGTGTTTTCCATCTTCAATCGCTCGACGGAGATCTTGGGTAAGACTCGGATCAAGAATCATCTCTTTTACACGAAGATTGCTAATTAAAATTTCCAAAGCAGGGATTCGGCCTTTGCCATCTTTCTTACGAATGAGTCGCTGAGAAATAACACCATTTAAAGTAGCAGAGAGTTGGTGCCTCATCTGTTCTTGAAGTGAACCATCGACACTTCCAACTATTCGGTTAATTGTTTCAACTGCGTCCAGCGTATGGAGAGTGGAGAGCACTAAATGCCCAGTTTCAGCGGCAGAAAGTGCCATTCGCATCGTCTCTTCGTCTCTCATTTCCCCAATTAAAATAACATCGGGGTCCTGGCGTAACGCATATTTGAGAGCCTTCGTAAAACCACCGGTATCGAGCCCAACTTCTCGCTGGGTGACGATACTTTTTCTGTCTTTGAAACTAAATTCGATTGGGTCTTCAATGGTGATGATATGACAGGAACGATTTTTAGCAATGTAATCGATGATCGCCGCTAAGGTCGTTGATTTACCACTGCCAGTAGTTCCCGTAATGAGTATGAGACCTCGAGGGAGGGAAGCCAATTCCTCGATCACTGAAGGTAAGTTTAATTCTTCGAAAGTTTTTATATGCGCTGGAATATGGCGACAAACGAGACGGGTATTAGATCTTTGATAACAAATATTGATTCGATAACGTCCGGCTTCGCCACTTTCATAGCCAAGATCAACTTCTTCACCGTTTTCAAATTTTTCAAGCTGACGAGGACTCATGAGAGCCAAAGCCCATTGGCTTAGCTGTTCAGCGGATAATCGAGCTATTTTTTCAGAATCAGATGAATTTAAATAGTAGAGATTTCCGTTCACCCGAACGATGGGAGGTAATCCCACCTTCAGGTGAACGTCAGAAGCTTTTTTCTCAGTCGCCTTTTTTAGAATTTGCTCGAACTCCTCCAGCTGCTGGAGCTTTTCCGGCAAATTTGTCTTTGGATTCAGGCTTTTCAACAGATTCTCCGCTTCCGTCTTCGCTAGGCGCTTGAGAAGAAAGTACTAACCCACCATCTTTAATCGCCTTAGCTTCGACTTGCTTACGGATCTTATCGACAAATTCAGGGTGTTCCTTGAGAAATTGCCTTGTATTATCACGCCCCTGGCCTAGTTTTTCGCCCTCATAGGCAAACCAGGAACCGCTCTTTTCAATAACACCATATTGACACCCCAGGTCAATGATGTCGCCTTCACGAGAAATGCCCTCTCCAAAAAGAATATCGAACTCAACTTCTCGGAAAGGAGGAGCCATTTTATTTTTCACCACTTTTACTCGTGTGCGGCTTCCCATAATATCATCGCCATTTTTAATAGCGGAAATTCGACGAATATCCATTCGCAGAGAAGCATAAAACTTCAATGCATTTCCACCAGTAGTAGTTTCTGGGTTACCAAACATGACTCCCAACTTCATTCTGAGTTGGTTAATAAAAATCACACTGGTTTTTGACTTGCTGATACAGCCAGTAAGCTTTCTTAATGCCTGAGACATCAATCGAGCTTGAAGACCCATGTGTGAATCTCCCATATCCCCTTCTAATTCGGCTCTGGGAACAAGGGCAGCTACTGAGTCGATTACGATGACATCCACTCCACCGCTACGAACCAAGATTTCGGCAATTTCCAATGCCTGCTCTCCAGTATCAGGCTGAGAGATTAAGAGATCGTCCGTGTTCACTCCTAATTTTTTTGCATAAACAACATCGAGAGCATGTTCAGCATCGATAAATGCACAAACTCCGCCTTCTCGTTGAGCTTGAGCAATTGCATAAAGGGCAATGGTCGTTTTACCAGAGGACTCCGGTCCATAGATTTCAGTAATTCTTCCGCGAGGTACTCCTCCAACCCCTGTTGCCAAATCAAGGCCTAAGATTCCAGTGGAGACAACTCCCAAATCCATGGCAAGTTTGCGACCCTCTCCTAACTTCATGATAGAGCCCTTGCCGAATTGTTTTTCAATCGACATTAGAGCCATGCTGACTGCCTTTTGTCTGTCCGTAGTTTCGGGTCTTGCTAGCTTGTCTGTTTTGTTGATCTCCATTTGTTCTCCTCTTATTCGTTAAAAAATACATTTCAAATCTGAGCGCGCATCATCAACTGCAAAATGATGTTTCCATAAATTCCTGCAATCACATCATCCATCATAACTCCCACGCCCCCAGCTACTTTTTCATCAAAATACTTAGCGGGGGAAGGCTTCACTATGTCCAAAATTCTAAATATAAAAAATCCAATCAATAACCAATAAGGAGTCAGAGGAAGTCCTATCATAGT
>RFNV01000237.1 GCA_009927005.1 Pseudomonadota bacterium | reverse complement strand
CCCGCCGGTAGGTTTTCTCTTGAATTCAGAAACTCAGTCCAATTTCCACCTTGAGCCTCAAACATTTTCTGAAAAAGCTGTCTGGATTGATGACTGGAGCTTTCTTCTTCGATTAGTTGACGGCATTTTTCTAAACTGACCGTTCTCCAACCTGCCAAACAAAGCATTTGACCTCCTAGCTCGGTCACAAGATTCTTAAGACCTTCTTCTTGTTTTCCCTCTAAAAATTCCCAGCATTCCTCTACCTCCACGAAATTCCCAACTGCCCAGCCATTCGGCTCATCCATTCGACTAATGACCGCAACCGCATCTAACTTTTGCATTTTCGAAGTAGAGACTAAAGCTTCGGCTAAATCCTTAGCAGATTGCGTGCTTTTCATAAAAGCACCCGCCCCCACTTTCACATCAAAAATGATCCCATCCAAACTTTCAGCAAGTTTTTTGCAGAGGATACTCGATACGATAAGCGGGATACTATCTACCGTGGCAGTTGCATCTCTGAGGGCATAGATACGGCTATCCGCCGGTGCTATTTCCTCAGTTTGGCCGATCATAAAAAAACCATTTTGATCTAATAACTGTAGGGCCTCTCTGACGCGTTTCCTGGGGGAAAATCCCGAAACGGATTCGAGTTTGTCGAGCGTCCCACCGGTGTGTCCCAGGCCCCGCCCCGAAATCATGGGAAGTTTAACTTTTCCATGCCCGTAGAGTTTCTGGGCTGCTGCTGTAACAATGGGAACTAAAACAAGAGAAGTCTTATCACCCACTCCGCCCGTACTGTGTTTATCAACCCAGTAGGTCTCACGTTCGGTTCTTTTGAAGGATTCCCCAGACTTCCACATGAGGCGGGTCCACTCGGTTCGCTCCTGGGCCGTCATGCCTTTAAAGCATACCGCCATCAACCAAGCTGACATTTGATAGTCCGTGACTTCCCCGTTTAAAAAGCAGTCGAGAAATTCGCGAAGTTCCTCGAAACTATGCTCTTCCCCTCTCTTTTTTTTGGAGATTATTTCTGAAGGTCGCATAAGAAACTTTGTCCAATTCCAGGGACCTCTTTCTTGGACAAACTGAAAGCCTCCAAGATGGTAGCACCAATGTCTGCGAATGTTCCCCGATCAGCTAAATGAGCTCCGCGAGAGTTTGGGGAATAGGCAATCAGAGGAACAAATTCGCGGGTGTGATCACTGCCAGGAAAAGTCGGGTCACACCCATGATCAGAAGTAATCATCAAGCAATCTTCTTCTGTGAGCTCCGAAAGAAGCTTTGGCAAAAACTCATCTAATTGAACAAGGGCTTTTGCATAGCCTATGGGATCTCTTCGGTGCCCAAACAGCATGTCAAAATCCACAAGGTTCACAAAAATAAAGGCCTTCTGCCCTTTGGTTTTTTTAATAAAGTCTAGCGTGGCTTTTAAGCTATCGGGATTATTTCCCGTATGATTCCCATACGAAATTCCTCTATGCGCAAATATGTCATCTATCTTTCCGACACTAATTACTTCGATTCCGCTTTTTTTAATGACATCTAGACAGTTCGTACCCGGAGTTAAGGAGTAATCTCTTCGATTCTCTGTTCTCTTAAAAGTAAAGGAGTTGTCTCCAATAAAAGGCCGAGCAATCACTCGACCGATTTGATACGGAAGAGTAACTTTTCTCGCAATTTCACAAATTTCATGCAGTCTTTTTAAACCAAAGGCGGTCTCATGGGCAGCCAATTGAAAGACCGAATCTCCAGAAGTGTAGAGAATTGGCTTTCCCGTTTTTAGATGTTCTTCGCCCAAGGTTTTTATGATTTCAGTTCCGCTCGCATGGCGGTTTCCTAGGACTCCAGGAATTTGAGCTGCTCTCACAAACTCATCCACCAACTCTTTTGGAAAACCATTCTCAAAAATCGGAAACGGCTTATCAGTCACAACTCCCGCAATCTCCCAATGCCCCGAAGTAGTATCTTTTCCTGCGCTTCTCTCAGCCAATCGCGAAACAAGCGCCAGCGGGTTTGGAGTCGATCGGATTCCCTCAAAATTTCCTAAACAGCCCAGGCCTAACTTCTCTAAATGAGGAAGTTTAAGACCACCGACTTTCCGAGCGGTGTTTCCCAAAGTGTTAGAACCCTGGTCTCCATAGCGATCCGCGTCTGGAGCCTCACCGACTCCGAAACCATCCGCTACCAAGCAGATAAACCGTTTAAATTCTTTCTTAGAAGTCATAACTAATAACTAGTTTGTCCTTTTGATCCAGTCACAATAGCGACAGAAGCAGAAGTTCCCAACCGTGAAGCTCCAGCCTCAACCATTTTAATCGCATCCTCGTAAGATCGAACCCCTCCCGAAGCTTTCACTCCCATTTCAGGTCCCACCACTTGACGCATCAGACGAATATCTTCAACCGTTGCACCAGACTTTGAAAACCCAGTAGATGTTTTAACAAAAGCTGCTCCGGCTATTTTAGATAAAGCACAAGCAATCGCTTTTTCTTCCTGATTGAGTTCACTCGTTTCCAAAATGACTTTTACTGGGGCTTTTTCGGCAGATTCTACGACTCCTCTAATGTCTTGAAGAACTTCATCGTATTTTCGAGCCTTTAAAAGATTACGGTTCAAAACCATATCGATTTCTTGGGCTCCTGCTTTTACTGCTGCCCGAGTTTTCTCAATTTTTTCTGCGCTTGAAGCTGTTCCCTCAGGAAAGCAAACCACTGCAATGGGCAGTACTGAAGAACCTTTGAGCTTTTGAGTTACGAAAGGTAGCCACTGGGCCTCAACACAGACGGTTTTGAAACCATACTGAACGGCTTCCTGACAGAGCTTCTCAAATTCGGGTTCCGTTGCATCTTTACGCAACAAAGTGTGATCGATAAGGCTAGCTAATTTTTCAGATTCATTCATAGGTGAATTGAACCAATTTAGGAGGGGGGCGTCAATCAGTAAGGAAACCGGGTCTTTTCCGGCTAACCCGCCTTCTTTTTGAGGGGGGGTGGGGTGATTCCCACCTTAGGAGCGGGCTCGGATACGTTGGGCAATTCAACCGAAACAGACGAAAGGGAATCATCCTCATCAGAGGGAAGATCTAGCACGTTGGCCGAGGTTTCTTCTACCGAAGAAGTTCCAAAATCAATGAGTTCGGAATCCTGAACTTGCCAATCCAATCCCACACTTTCTGGTACTGGGTCAACCACTGGTGGTTTTTTCGGGGGCACAGCCGGTGCTGGTGCTAATTTAGGCTTTGAGACCGGTGGAGGCGACGGCTTAAGGCTCGAAGAACCGACGACCGGTGGAGGGTTCTTTAAATAAGGAGCAGCTTCTTCTGCAGTGATAACCCCCTGGGAAATCAGGGCCATCAAGCTTTGTTCCATTAGCACCATCCCATCTTTTTTGCCCGTTTGGATGACGCCCTCCATTTGAAACACTTTACCTTCGCGGATCAGATTAGAAATAGCGTTGTTCACAACCATGATTTCATAAGCTGCGACTCGTCCGCTGCCATCCGCTTTTTTAAGCAAACTTTGACTGATCACGGCTAAGAGCGAATCTGCGATCATGGCTCGGATCATGGACTGTTGTCCCGAAGGAAATGAGTCGATCATGCGATCAATAGAAGCAGCGGCTCCCCGAGTGTGAAGGGTTCCCAATACCAAGTGACCTGTTTCAGCAGCAGTTAAGGCAAGAGAGATTGTTTCTAAATCTCTTAATTCTCCAATCAGAATGACATCGGGATCTTCTCTTAGAGCATATTTCAAAGCGTCCTGAAAACTGTGGCAGGAATGACCAATGTCTCGCTGATTTATGAGTGATTTTTTCGAAGGATGAATAAACTCGACGGGATCCTCAACGGTTAAAATATGATAGGGAAAACTGGAATTAATGTAGTCGATGATAGCCGCTAAAGTAGTGGATTTTCCCGAACCAGTGGGTCCGGTTACGAGTAAAAGTCCCCTCGGTTTTTCCGCAACTTTTCGGATGGCTTCTGGCAAACCCAAACTTTCAAAAGAAGGAATCTGAACTGGAATAGAACGCAGCACTGCTGCGATTCCCTTTCGATTAAAAAAAACGTTCACTCGAAACTGCCCAATTCCGGGAATGGCGTAACTTTTATCTAGGTTTTTTTCTTTGAATAGCTTGGTCTGTTCGTCTGGAGTTAAAAGCTCAAAGAGCAAATTCTTAAGGTTTTCAGCACTGATGGGGTTAGCGTCGATGGCAACTAAATCACCGTCCATTCGAAATCGTATGGGTTCCTCTGAAGAAAAGTGGATATCACTGACACGCTTTTTAACGGCAAAACTCAATAGTTTAGTAATCTGACTCATACCCCACTTTATCGGTACAAAATCCCTGCAGAATAACCCCTGATTTTACGCTACGCATCACCCCTGGATTCCACAAGAATATCGTGGGCATGCTAAACTAAGCTGTGCTTTCCTCAGTTCACTTTTTTGAAACCCCCCAAGAAATCCCAGGTTTTTTTGATTCCTTCTTTCAGGGGCTTTTCTTGGTCAGGGGACTTCCTACTTTTTTCCAAGTAGGTTTGCTTCTGAGCTTTGCTTCTTGTTTTTTGACGGCCCTCAAATTTACACAGACCCAACAAACCATTTGGAAGAGACTGAGTGCTTTCCTTGCTTTTTTGACCCTTACTTTAGCGGCTTTTCTTTTATTTCAACCTTGGGATGAATTGTTTATCAGCTTAAGACACGCTCAACATTTAGCTGAAATAGGCAATTTTTCCTTCAATCGTTTTGAAAAAATAGAAGGAATTGTAGATTTTTTACCCTTCTACCTCTTGGGGTTATTGAATAAAATAAGCCTTCCTCTAATTGAAACCAATTTTTTAATTGAGATCCTGGCAGGCTGGTTTTGTATATTGGGAGGTCGTAGGATCTTGATTAATCTCGGAGGGGAAACTTTTTCTGCTTGGTCCTATCCGATCCTCGTGGTTTATCCACCCTTATTATTAAATACTGGAAATGGATTTACTGTTTTATTCTTTACGGCCTTTATTCTGTGGTCGCTTATTTTTCTAGTTTTTGAAGGCAACCAAAAACAGCGCTGGTATCTGGGATGTTTTCTTGTGTCCCTTTTGCCTCTCATTAGATTGGAAGGGCTGTGGTTTAGCGTTCTACTTTATCTGTTTTTGGTATTTTTTAATAAGCCTGCTCTATCAGCCAAAAAAGCTTTCATCACCCCAATGATTTTTCTCTTTCCGGTGATTGGCTTAAGCCTTTGGAGAATTTATACCTTTGGCAGCGCACTCCCTGTTCCCATTGTTTACAAATCTTCTATTGGAAATCTATTTTTCTTTTTATTGGGCCTTCGAAATCTTTTTTTGGATTTGGTGGCCGGTGGCGCAGTTTTTTTTATTTGCCTTATCTCGTGCGCACACTTTGAGCACGGAAAAAACGGCGGCAACTTAAAAGAAAAAGATCCCCTGAAAATACTGTCCCTGCTCTTTCTTTTTTCCCTTCCCTATTATCTTTCAGGTGGTGATTGGTTTCCACCAGCTTGGGGGAGATATCTTTTCCCCTTTTCCTACTTTTCCTTTTTGATGGGGATTTTTTATTTTTCCCGTTTTTTCACTGAAGCCAAAAATCATCCCTCATTTTCAAGTCCACTTCTAATCATTTTTTTTCTGGCGATCCTTTATTTTCCCTCTGGGAGCTTTAGACGATTGGGAGAAGTCTTGTTCACTCCCAAAACATCTCTATCCGGAATTCTCAATAAAAAGACGGGAAGAGGAAATCAGAGAATCCACACCCTTTCCCGCCTGGGTTATCACCTCAAAGAAACTACCAGCGCTCAGACCGTTATTGGCTCCTCAGAATTAGCTACTATCATGTTCTTTGCAGATCGTGAGGCGCTCGATCTCCTAGGAGTCACAAATCTAGAAATCGCTCAAAGCCCCCTTCGCTCTAATCCCCTGTTTTTTTCAAAGGCCAACACTCGGAATGAGCTTCCCCACTTAATCTTCAAACGCACAAAACCAAGCCTCTTATTCGAGAAACAGCCCGGAATTTTTTATGCGTTTGATTTTATGCTCAGAGATTTATTAGATAACTACCATCCAGAGGAATTGACAGAAGCCGAGATACTCCTTGCGCTCCAGAGGTGGGATCGAAATTTTCTTTTATTAAATAATTCGCTGTTCGGAGGGTTGGGCGCTCTTCAACGAAATGGATACGAACCAGTTGTCATAAAATACGGGACTGATTTTGTTGCTCTTTACTTTGTATCCAAAGCGGTACGGGATGAACATTTTTCAGAAATGAAAAAGAAGGGAATGGCCTACAAAACTATCAAGAGTAATCGTCTTTGAGCGCCATTTTTTGAAACTGTTTTCTGAACAAGAATAAAACGGCACTAACGATCATTATTGATTGAATCACACTTCCAAGATCGGAGGCATAGGTCATCACAGGCATGAGGAATGCCATAAATGTGAAATAGAAATACCCGCCCAAGAAGTAATAGGAAAGTCTTTCAACTCCAGCAATGAGAAAGCCCATGATTACTGCAACGACGTACATTCCCATGATTCCAAAATTCATGTACCCTTCAGCAAAATAGTTAATTGCTACTGAAGTATGGACGTCGTCTTCGCTGAGAATCCCATAGGTTCTTCCAAATTTGTTCCAGATGTGACGGCTCGGTTTGTCATGCCACAAAACTCGGGGAATAAACAAATAAGGAATGCTCTCATAGGAGCTTCCCTCCCAATAGGGAACCAAGGACGGAGTCCAAGTCATCACTCGCTCAAGCGAATCATCTCCTAATCGCGAGAAACCATGCAGGAGCGATTCCCCCACATCTCTCCGCTCATGACCTTCAGCTGGGTTTTCGTCGTCTTCATCTAAGTCAGCGTCATCTACATAATGCGAGTATAAAAGTCCACCAAGTACCGCCATGCGATCTTCGTATCCCAGAGTTGGGTTTGAGAAAATGGCATTTCGATAGGGGGCTTTGACCACTTGAATCGCGGATCCTAGGAGCGCAAGAACCACCGGGATGAATAAGATTCGATATTGTCGTCGAAGACAGGAAGCAATGAAGAGATAACCCGCAAGGTTACCCACCATCGTTAACATCCCTGTCTTGATGAAGTAGAGTATCGCCGAAATAAATACACCAATACGAAGAATGGTGCTCATTCGCTCATTTTCTCGGGAGTGAGCACACATCAAAAGAACCATGTCCGCAGCGACTGCGGCAAAATGGAAAATCAACGCCCATGAGGGTAAGTAATCGATAATGACTGGCATACCAATCACGTAGAGCGCCACCACGAATAGCTGCACACGAGATAGGGACAGCAATTGGTATTTTTCTCGCTCGACAAAGGAATAAAAAACAAACGTTCGGAATACATAATAACAAGCTGCCATAATGACTGAGCAATTGATGAGCTCTTTTATCGCCAGAACGGATTCGGGATAAATATCACCTTGAGGCAGTAAGTCTTTTACTTGGTTGTATTTTGGAACAGAAAAGCAGAAAAAATGGTTGAACAGAGTAAATCCAATAAAATTAAATTTTTGCTTTCCGAATTGAATGAGAAAAGGAGTTACTTGGATTACCATCAACAAATAGAGGTAATGGATTCCGGAGCCCACAAAAAGTAATTGATGGGCCAAGTAGGTCACAGTTCCAACTAAAAGTACGATGAGCAGCAGAAAGTAGGGACTAAAAATGCTGGGATTAAAAAATTCTCTTCGGGCAACCTGATACACGCCTACTCCTTGGCTGTGTTAAAACCTTCACAAACTTATCGACTTTTTTAGACAATTTATTGATGACGAAATAAGAGCTTTTTAACGCGGAGCAGGCCTTCCCACCTACCCCGTTAGGGTAGAATTCCTAGAACCCCATGAAATCTCTCCCCATTAGTTCCGTAATTGCCTTGATCTTCATGACTTTGTTCTATTTTGCTCTGAGTCCATTTATTTACTTTCGACACGATGATTGGCTAATGCTGGGCAATGCAGTGAGCATTCTCCCTCGTGATTGGGCATTTCTTTGGAAACCAACTTGGTTTACCTCACCGCAACATGAAGAGGTTTGGTTTTTTAGGCCTTTATTTAAATATATCATCTGGGTTGGTTATCAGTTGTTTTCTTTTAATTCGTTTCTTTGGACTCTCACGCATTGGCTTTTTTTAGTTTCTGGAACTCTCTTGGGAGGAAAAACACTCACCTTGCTGATTGGCGACTCAAAGCCTTCCGAACTTTTTGTCACTCTCGTTTTGTGTTCAGTGGGTATCCACTTCGCCAGTGTTGTTTGGGTTGGGGAAGGAATGATGAATACGCCACAAATATTTCTTCTGATGTTAGCAACCTATTTTTTTGCAAAGAGCTCCGTTTGGTCTTCCCTCGCCTCTGTTTTAATTTACTCCTTAGCGTTGGGTTTCAAGGAATCGAGCGCTTTTTTGCCAATGTTCTTACTAGCAATCGCGTATTCTTTAAATCTTTGTCAGCGGAAAAAACCTCTTCTCATCGCTCATTTTGGGCTAATGATTTCTTATCTTATTTTTCGTTTGGGAATTCTTCCTTTTAATCCTGGATATAAGCCGCACCTCACCTGGACTAACTTGATAAAGCCCCTTCTTTTCTTCGGCTGCTTCCTTTTTCTTCCAGCGATCTCTTTAATTCTGAGTCACCCTAGACTCCATTTACTTAACAACTCCTTCCTCAAGCGTTTAGTGTTATTTGTTCCTTTCTTGGGGCTTTTGGTAGCCCCCCACTTGGGTCATTCATTTTTTTCACCAGGTTGGCTTTTACTTCCTGGATTTTTTAGCCTCTGGGTTTTGGTCTTCTGCCTCGAACCTCAAAAGCTTAAAGCCCTATCCGTTCCCAAATGGGCTCTTTTTGTGCTGGTTCTTTCGGCGCTTCCGGTTCTTTATCAAGTGAAACGGATTCGATGGCTGGAATGGAAGGATTCCCAGAAAGGAGTCCACCAGTACTTGAGAGAACTGCCCGATTCCACAACCGGTATCTATATCGAGACTTGTACCGATCCCTCTTTTCCGGAAGTAACTTTTCAGAGAGTGGTAGGCGCCCAAGAAAACCTGGAACATATTTGGAACTTAAATCACTCAAGTCCCGTAACGATTCGATTACTTCCCTGTGGGAGAAGGCTAAACTTAGCCCAATTGCCGATAGGTTCGGTGATGGCTAAATGGGAGTTTCCAAATTTCACTCGTAATCAGTGAAGCTTCTATTCTTCGGGAGCAATTTCAGCTAGGAGGGTCCCCGTCTCAACGGCTTGACCTTCTTTCACACAGATTCTTTTTATTTGTCCGTCGATCAAGGCTTTGATCTCATTTTCCATTTTCATGGCTTCCATAACTAAGATGCCTTGCCCTTTTTCGATCTTATCGCCTTCTTTTGCAGTAATCTTGGTAATCTTTCCGGGCATTTTGGAGTAGACATTATTTTCCGTGTTTAAATTCTGCCCCCTCAAGAGCCCAACAATTCTTCTGTATTCACTCTCTACAGAAAACGAAAGGTTTCCTTCGGGAATCCACACTGTGTAATCTGTTTTGTCTCCAACCACATTTGCGTGGAACACACCCTTTTCATGAAGAAGGGTGCAATCATTTCCATAAAAAGAAATATCTACAGGAGCTTCAGGTTCGCCTCCGACTGATACAGAGTACTGTCCCTCTTTTTGCTCAACCCGAACTTTATACTCTTCACCTTGATAATTAATATAAAAAAGCATTAACGAAGACCCTCCTCGCGGCCTACTTTTTTCCATAACGAGGTTTCTGACGGCTGACGTCTGTCTGGTCCTCGATACTCTCGATTGTAGGCAGCTACTGCTGCAGAAATAAGAGCCATTTTCAGATCTTCAGCACTCGGTTTTTTCGGCTCATAATTAAAATCTTCGCCGATTAACCGGGTTGTGTAATTTCCGCTAACAAATTTTGGATTGCTCAATAGCTGTAAATGAACGGGAATATTTGTTTTCACACCGTTCATCACAGTGTCCAGCAAAGCGGCTCGGCTTCGCTCAATGGCTTCCGCTCTGTCTTTTCCCCAAACAGCTAGTTTGGCGACCATGGAATCATAAAAGACGGGAATTTCGTATCCACGGTACAAGTGCGAATCGACACGAACACCAATTCCTCCAGGAAAGCTCACTCCAGTCACTTTGCCAGCTTGAGGCAAGAACTTCTCTGGATCTTCAGCGCAAATACGAAACTCGATGGCATGACCATTTTGCTTGAGATCTTCTTGGCGAAAGGAAAGTTTTTCACCGAAAGCCACTCTTAATTGTTCTTTAACCAAATCTCTTCCAGTAATCCATTCCGTGACTGGATGCTCAACTTGAAGACGAGTGTTCATTTCCATGAAGTAAAAATTTTGATTTTCATCCACTAGCATCTCAATTGTGCCAGCATTGACATACCCAATATCCCTGACAGCTTTCACTGCAGCTTCACAAAGTTTTTTTCTTGTATCAGCGCTAATAAATGGACTTGGACTTTCTTCAATAATTTTTTGGTGACGTCTCTGAACTGAGCACTCGCGCTCATACAGGTGGACTACATTGCCATGGGTATCGGCAATGATCTGAACTTCAATATGGTGTGGGGAAGTTACATATTTCTCTAGATAGACTCTACCATCGCCAAAAGCTTTTTGAGCTTCTGAGAAAGCTCTGCGAAATAAGTTGATAAACTCGTCTTCTGAGTTCACCACTCGCATCCCGCGCCCGCCACCGCCAGCTAGGGCTTTGATCATGACTGGAAAACCAATTTGCTTCGCAGCTTTGAAAGCTTCGTTTTCGTCACTCAAGCCTTCTTTAGTTCCCGGAACCAAAGGCAAGTGCCCCAACTTTTCCATGGTCTTTCGAGCCATTACTTTGTCACCCATGGTGGAGATAGCTTCTGCCGAGGGCCCCACAAAAATAAGTCCCGCTTGAGCAACCGCCTTTGCAAAATCAGCTTTTTCAGACAAAAATCCATAACCAGGATGAATCGCATCCGCTTTCAGTGTCTTTGCAGCTTTGATTACTGCATCGATATCCAAATAACTATGGATAGAGGGGCCTTCTCCTACACATACCGCTCCATCTGATTTCGCAACATGCATAGAGCTTCTGTCGGCTTTCGAGTAAATCGCAAGAGGAACATGTCCCATCTCACGGCAGGCTCTCATCACCCGCAAAGCAATTTCACCTCGATTGGCAACTAAGATTCTCTTTGGTTTCACAGTGGAATATTCCCGTGTTTTTTGGGAGGCATTCGATCCCGTTTGTTTTTGAGCATTTCTAGAGCCTGAGCCAACTTGTATCTTGTTTGCTCGGGAAAGATAATTTCATCTACGAAGCCGAGCTCAGCAGCTTTGTAGGGTGTTGCAAAAGTATCGGAGTAATCTTGGATCAAACGGTTCTTTTCAGAGACCGGATCCTTAGCTTTTTGGAGCTCGTTTCGGAAAACAATCGCCACAGCTCCTTCGGGCCCCATCACCGCGATTTCCCCAGTTGGGAAGGTGAAGTTAATGTCAGCGCGCAGCTGCTTGGAAGCCATCACGCAATAGGCTCCTCCGTAGGCTTTTCGAGTGATAACGGTAATTTTGGGAACCGTAGCTTCTGAATAAGCGTAAAGTAACTTCGCTCCATGACGGATAATGCCGCCATATTCTTGTTCCGTTCCTGGTAGGAAACCTGGCACATCTACAAAAGTAATTAAGGGGATATTGAAAGCGTCACAGAAGCGAACAAACCGAGCTGCTTTGTCAGATGCATTCACATCTAAACAGCCTGCAAGAACCGCTGGCTGATTTGCAACGATTCCGACACTCTTACCTCCCAAGCTTCCAAACCCGATGAGCAAGTTGGGTGCGAAATCCTTTTGAATTTCTAAGAAGTAATTGTCATCCAACACAGCTTCGATCACCTCTTTCATATCGTAAGCCTGTTTGGAGTTTTCAGGAATTAAAGTCCGAAGCTTTGGTTCAGTTCGCTGAATCGGATCGGTTGTTTTAATCTTAGGCACTTCATCGACATTGTTTGAAGGCAAAAAGTTTAAAAGCTCACGCACTAAGAGCAAGCAACTCTTTTCATCGTCACTTGCCATGTGACAAACGCCACTCTTGGTTGAGTGAGTAACTGCCCCGCCCAATTCTTCCATGGTCACATCTTCATGAGTGACAGTTTTGATTACATCAGGCCCAGTTAAAAACATGTAACTGGATTTTTTTACCATGAAGATAAAGTCAGTAAGACCGGGGCTGTAAACAGCTCCACCCGCACAAGGGCCCATGATGACTGAAATTTGAGGGACCACTCCAGAAGCTAAAGTGTTGCGATAAAAAATTTCCGCATATCCCGCTAAAGACTCAACACCCTCTTGAATTCGAGCTCCCCCCGAATCACAGAGACCAATTACAGGGCGACCATTTTTCATTGCTAGGTCGAGCACTTTGCAAATTTTTTGAGCTTGCGTTGCGGAGAGAGAGCCTCCGAAAACTGTAAAGTCTTGAGCGAAGACGTAGACATGACGTCCAGAAACAGTTCCGTAGCCAGTAACTACTCCATCGCCCAAAATTTTCTTATCTTCCATTCCAAAGTCGGAGCAACGGTGCGTGACAAACTTATCGAGCTCAACGAAACTTCCTTCATCCAGGAAAAACTGAAGGCGCTCTCGCGCAGTCATTTTTCCTTTTTCATGTTGTTGTTGGATACGTTCCACGCCACCGGCCAATTCAGCCTGAGAGTGAAACTGATGGAGCTTTTGAAACTTTTCTTCGAGATTCATAAGGGGCAAATCCTACACCGAGGTCGGGGGCTGTCAAGACAAGGAAAAAGTGAAACCCATTCACTTTTCCGGGGCTTGCCGCACCAAGTCTTATTTTATAGTTTTTCTCGATAAGAAAAGCTTCTCAACGAATAGGAATCCACTTTCCGGCACCACTCAAAATAAAGGGATTCAGCTTCCGCACCAAATGAAGTTTTGAAAAGCTCTCGCAAGAAGGACAAAGAAATTTTGTTTTTAAGGATAAGTTCAAACATGGCTTGGCCAAGAAGCTTTCCAAGAAGAAGAGCAACCTTCTGAGATTGCATGACTTCGTCAACGGTATATTTCTTTTTAGGCCAAAAGCTGGAACTAGGTTTCACCCCGGTCTTTGAAACCAGAAATTCTTTTTTAAGATGCCGGTAAGCAGTTTTCATAGCCGGATCAGAAGCGGATTTAAAATCATTTATTCCTTGGCACTTTCTTTTTGGATTGATGATTTTTGAGCCGAGATAGCCCAGCGTTTCAGCCCAAACCCACGGATAAAAATCTCTTTGGGGATCTTCAAAATCACCGCTGAAACCACTCAGCTTAGAATGCAGATATTGGGAAGATAACTTTGCTAGGTGATTCAGATTCGGTGATCCAAGATAAAAAACTTTCTCCGAGTAAGAAAAAGTACTTCGAGAGTCTTGAGATTCACGGATGTCGATATCGGCTCCGTTCCCAATTTCTTTTTTCTTTATGCCAAGGAAATAAGCAATTCCCTCGATTAACTGAAGAGCGGTATCGGAAGGTTCGTAAGACTCCTCCACCCCCGAAACTTCCTCAACTGAACTCAAGTGACTTTGCAACTTTATCCAGGGAGCTGTATTCAAGATACAAAATACATCTTTACTCAACTCCACCACTTCCCCTTGGCTCTCTCTTTTTTTCTCAACTAATTTCCAATAGAGATCATCATAGTTTTGATGAATAGTGAGGACTCGTTTTGAAACCCGCTTGTTTTTTAACTCGGATTTAATTTCTTGAGGAAGATGATTTTGGGCAAGATGCAAATCTCCCATTAAACAAAAAATAACAGCATTCGGATCTTGTTGAGCCCAATTTGAGATCACTCGAGCAGCAAAAGCATCCCGACTTTCCAACGACCCCATACGGTCAGGGCTCAAACCAAATAAAGACAGTTTCCACTGTCGAGCAAAGTCGAATAAAGGGGCATAGTTTTCCCAATTAAAGCCCCATCGATGAAATGAAATAGCATCCAAGAACTGAGCTTCGGAGATTTCCGAATTTTTGATTTGTTGAGCCCGAATGTTATCTTGGGCCCGAAGTATCTCGAGTCCTAAGTAGAGGGTTTTTTTCTCCTTTTTGATGCTGTGCAATATTTCTCTTAAGATTCGAAGAACCGTTCTTTGTGCCTGCGAGGAGCTGTGGTAATCTCCGCACAAAATAATCTGAGATTCCATGACCTCATCTAAGATATTGTTTTTACAGGTTATTTTTTTGTAAGAACTGAGTTCTCGATAGTACTCTAGAGAATACCTTTTTAAGTGAGCTGGTAAATCTCCTAAGTACATACGAGCTGAGCGCCGAAAACTTTGGCTGAGGCGCTTTTGGCAGTTTAAAAGTCGATTGCGGGCAACCATTGAGTAGACCTATGAAATTATTTATCTCTATCGGTTTATTGCTGCTTTCATTCTCAACGCAAAGCGCGTTGGCTGGAGAACTTGAGGGTCCGCCCCCTAGCGCCCCTGCCCTGACGCTTGAAGATCTTCTAAAAAACAGTCAAAACCACGGGCTGGTTCAAGAAACTGCCCAAGAAATTGAAATTGCTCGTTCTCAATTAGACCGAGCAAAAGCTGCTTTCTGGCCCAAAGCCTCTGCTGGTATTTTAGGTGCCCCTATTTTTGAAGAAACCGGGGACGCCCTTAACTCAAAAACAAATCTGAATAAATGGGGTCCCTTTTTGCGTGGCTCAATTGAATTTGCACAGCCCCTCTACACTTTTGGCATGTTGAGTAGTTATGAAAAAGCGGCGACTAGCCAGTTAACTGCAAAAACGGAACTTACCCAAGCAAAGAGAAATGAGGTTTTCTTTCAAGCAAAGGAAATTTACTACGGGTATCTCATGGCCTGTGAATTTGAACGCCTTCTGGAAAATCTATCAAGCTTTCTAAAAGAAGCGGTCGACAGTGCTGAAGAGAGTCTCAAAGATGAAGACAAAAAGGGAACGGTTAAACCTCACGATATGTACCGCCTCAAAACAGCTCTAGATGATTTAGATCAAAAGGCACTTTATGCAGATGCTGCAAAGAAAACAGCGGAAAAAGCTTTGGCTTGGCTATCCGGAGCAGAATTCTCAAAAGTATCTGAAAATTCATTGAGCGTTCCCAAATATCAAAAGAAAAGTCTCGATGAATACATTCAAATTTCAAAAGCTAATCGCCCGGAACTCAAGGCCTTGCCCGCTGGCATCCAAGCTTATGAAGCCCTTGCGGAAGCAAAACAACTTCAGGATTATCCCGTGGTTTTTTTCGGTGGATTTACGGAACTCAATTGGTCTCCTGTTCGAACCAGACAAAACTCCCAGTTTGCTTTTGATCCTTTTAATCGGCCACAAGGCGGAGTGGGTCTTGGTTTGAAAATTGATCTCGAGTTTAAAAGGCACTCTGCCGAAGCCCAAGAGCAAAGAGCCCAGGCAGCTAAGCTAAAAGCGACTGAAGCATACGCAGTTCCTGGTATTGAACTGGAAGTGAAGAAAGCTTTTTATGAAGTGGAACAAGCTGAAAAGAGTCTCGAAGTGGCCACCCGCAGAAGAGACACTGCAAAAAAATGGTTTGTTTCAAATTCTATGGGTTGGACGGTAGGGGTCACTTCCGCAAAAGATCTTTTGGAGTCACTCGAAGGTAGCGGCTTAGCTCGAAAAAATCATATTGAAACGCTTTATTCACTTAATCTGGCTCTAGCCAAATTATCCAAAGCCGTTGGCAAAGAAGTTACTGAGATCGCCCCTTAATTTTTTTTAATCTTATAAAAATTATTCCACCTAAAAGAATCGCGATAATCACATACAACAGAGGGGAAGAAGACGGTGCCGGCTTGGGCGCTTCCGGTTGAGCCACAGTTTTTTTACTCAGCTTCTTTTCAAAATGGCCTTTAAGAACACTCCCCAATTCCGTTCCAGGCAAAGCCAGGTCTTTCCTATTTTCTGAAAACTTAAAATCTGAAACTGGCTTGAGAGAAGCTACCATTCTTTCAAAAGCAGGTGTCAGTTCCGCATAAAATTTGTCGCAAACAACATAGGTCACCAAAATTGCAAGGGGCTTTTGGACGGTAGCTAAATACCGAGTCCAACATCCAGAAATTTCGGAGTTTTGCTGGAGGGAATCAATCCACTCAAAGCCATTAATATTTCTGCGCCGAACAAAAGTTACTTTTGATTCAATCTGTTTGCCACTTTCATCTAAGATAGTCTTAGTCTTGTTTAAGTACTGCTCATAATTTGAAAAGGTATCATTCTCTGTAGCTGGAGCACCGAAGATCAAAATGAGGGATTCTTCGCGTTGCTGCTCATTCGGACTCTCACAAAAGAAAACTCCCTGGGTTGAGAGTTCACATTTCCAACCTGGTGGTTCTTCATAATTCAAGTAGCTGGTTTGTTTCGCCCAAAGGCTGCCGGAAACAAGTAAAATCAAGAATAAGATTTTCATAAAAATCCTTTTTTTTATACTAACATTTTACTGATTAAGAATCTCAGCAAACTGATCTTTTAGTTCTTTGATCTCCGTAAAGAGAAGTTCTCGGGGACTTTTGAGTTTAGGGAGAGCCGTTCCTGGGACATGCCGAATCAATATTTTGGATACTCCTTCACCAAACTTTGGGGTTTCAGAAATACGGCGATAAATTTGAAGGTCCAACTCCCCGCTATCCCCTACTAAATACACTTTTTGGTTTTCGACTTGGCTGAGTATTTTATTTAGGACACGAAACTTGTGATTAAACTTTCGATAACCGAGCCAGCGAGGAAAAACGGG
>RFNV01000155.1 GCA_009927005.1 Pseudomonadota bacterium | reverse complement strand
GAAAGCTCCCCCACTTTTTAGTAGGGGTGAGTGTTTGGTAACTCCGATATTTCATGAAAAGAATCTAAAAAAAATGTCCCTTCTCAAGCCGTCTACAGAATCCGAGAATGGGATAAACATGGATCTTACCCACTTTCATTTCGCGACTTCCTAAGTAAACACCAAAACCTTGCTTAATTTGACCCGCCTCTATCATTTCTTCGAGCTTCTTTCCGTACTCTCGTTTCCACTCTCCTTTAGCTTTTACCTCAATTCCAGCGGATTTTCCGGCGCCAGTCATAATAAAATCAACTTCGGAAGCTTGGGGAGTGCCCCAATGATGCCATTGCCCCCCCATTTCGTGAATGCCCATCCAAGCCCGAAGCTCGTGAAGAACCCATGTCTCAAGAAGAAACCCTTTCTCCAACGCATCCAAAGTAGGCTCTCGCAAGCGATAACTCAAAGCTCTAACCACCCCCGAATCAAACAAATAAAATTTTGGGTGAGAGACTTCTTTTACTTTAATTCGCTTACGCCAGGCTGGCACTCTGACACCAATGAGCGTATCTTCTAGAACCTGGAAGTAGCCCTGCACCGTGGGACGCTGAACTCCCGCATCCCGGGCTACGTTTGCAACATTCAGAATTTGCCCGTTCATGATTGCTGAAACTTCGAGAAACCGCACGAACGAGTCCAGTCGCTTAACGATAGCTTCTTGCTGAATTTCCTCCCTCAGATAATTTGCACAGTAAGCTTCAAGAATATCGATTTTATCTTTTTTTGAGGAAGCAGCTCTTACTTCCGGCAGGTTTCCAAATTTCAATATATCCTCTACCTCCACATCATAGTTAAGCTCAGCAGCCACCAGCGGAAAAAAGGACCGATTAATAGCACGGCCGGCGAGTAAGTTCACATCCGTCCTTTTCAATTTCCGAGCTGAAGATCCGGTGAGAGCAAATCTATATCGAGAGCCGTGCTCATTCATGAGTGAATGCACTTCATTTAAAAGTTCAGGCAAACGCTGTATTTCATCTAAGACTACCCACTTTTTTCCAGAAAGCGCTTCTACTTCCTCGAACAACTTGTGAGGATCCCTCAAATAATGAAAATGAGTCCGGCTATTGAGGAGATTAATATAAAGTGCGGTAGGGAATACCTGCTTAAGCCAGGTCGTTTTTCCAGTACCTCGGGGCCCAAACAAAAAAAACGATCGTTTTGGAGGGGTGAGCTTTCTTGTATACACCACCATCATTTTGACGGTAAAAATGGTGCCTGTCTATTCATTTTTAAAAAAATAAACCCCGCGCTATTACCCATGCCATACCAGGGTGGCTAACCAACGACCCGCTTTTTTTGAGCCGTTATTTTTAGGTCGTTCATTAGTTAACTCAGTGAAGCCAGCAATCTCGAAGCGGAGACGACTCGGGTAGCACCAACCACTTTGTCAAAGTCATGGTGACGAACAAGTTGGAGGCGTTCCACTTCTTTCCCCAGCTGCTCACCCAAACTTTTTAATGAAGAAGACGGACTGGTATCTGTTTCCTTAACTTCAATGAGAACCCATGGTTTGAATCTCTTACAATTAAGAAATCCACTTCCAGTTTTTCCTTATTTCTCACATAGCAAAGCTCAAAAGAGCCAAATCCCAAATCATTCCAAAGATGAACAGACTTCAATAAATGTGATGCCACCATGTTTTCAAATCTTGAAGGAGAATCCTTAACCTCCGCCCAATTCCATAAGTAGAGCTTTTGCTCTTTCTTTAGACCTCTAGATATTTTTTTATGATAGGGACGAATCCTGAAACAATAGTAAAGCCTCTCTAAGATCTCTATCCACTGGCTGACTGTATCGTGAGCTACTTGGATTTCTTCTCGAATAGAGTTGAGTGATAACAAACTCCCCACTTTTTCTGGCAGAAGAAGAGCCAGGTGCTCCACTAAAGAAACTTGCCGAATTTGGGTCAATTCTCGAATATCTTCACGTAAAAGAAGTTCCCGGCGACGGGTAGCCCACCGATTGTATTGGAGCTTATTTGCTGTGTGATAGGGCTCGGGAAATCCACTGAAAGTTTCAAGTCGGCTCCAAATAATATCTAGCGAATCTCCTGCGGTTTTTAGTTTCATCCAACTTTGGGGGGGAGCAACAAGCCTTTGATGACTGATTTCTCCAACTGTATAGGGATGCAGATGCAGAAGTTCATACCTCCCAAAAAGACTATCACCGCCTCTTTGAAAAACATCGAGTTTAGCACTTCCAGTCACAAGTATTTTTAATTCGGGAGAGTTTCGATCGAAGAGTCCCTTCAGCCACGATTTCCAGCGGCTATACTTATGAAATTCATCTAACACCAAAAAACCCGAGGCGTGTTCCGCCATAAAGTTTTTTGAAAGGATCTTTTCTCGATCTTCTGGAATATCCCAATTCAAATAACTTCCTTTGTTTTCTTTCAACCAAGCTTTAGCAAGCGTTGTTTTTCCACACTGTCTCGGGCCAGCCAACAATACCATTTTACGAGCCGCAAATTCATTCACTGTGGGGTAGAGGTATCTCACGATTCACACCTTGTTTTTGGGCACTTTTGCATGACTGTTTATCTTTCCATGGCACTGGAAAAAAGTCATGACTTTTTTCCGGTTGGGTGGAAACTAGTTTTCACTCTCGTTAAGTCAGACCCAAACCTTTGCCATCTGGGGAAAGCTCTACCCGAGGTAGCTGGCTCTACGGGATCAGGAAATGCAGACGTGGGCAGGGATAGTGAGTCCGGTGTAGCCGCAAGCAGACCCCTTAGTAACTCGAAGTTCGTT
>RFNV01000255.1 GCA_009927005.1 Pseudomonadota bacterium | reverse complement strand
ATGGTATTCGATTGCGCAATCACTGCAGCCCCCGCTTTTTGTAAAACCGAAGCTTGAGATAAATTCTTTTCGTAAATAAGTTATTCACAATCGATTTGAGTCAAAGCATGAATGAGGGGAATTACACTCAATTAACTGGCTCTCTTTGTAGTTGAGAATTCTTAATTTTAAATTATGATTTTTTATCAACTACCGATGAAAATAAAAACAAGATACTTTAAAAAATCTGTTTTGGGAAAGGCTCCTTCTGGCAACCTCCTCATCATTATTTCTTTATCGGTCGCTATTCTTTCTTCAATCTTCATCGTGATGGGCCAGGGTTTAGGCGCTTATCGAAAAATCAAGCTCCGAGCCGATTCCAAGCAAATGGCGGGCGATATCGAGCCTGCTTTACTCCAAATGGTAGCCCATCAATTTCATAAAACAGTGATGGGTCCTTGGCCAGCAAACGATAATGCCTTTATCACTAGCTTCAACAACGGAGCTCAGATCCCGGGACTTGGCCAGTTTTTTATTCCAGTAGCAAATAGCGATTACCCCGTTTTTAATGCTTTTCCCGAAGCAGAAGCTGGCCTTGCTCGGTGTCGAGCGACCCCCGCACTTCGCCCTACCAATGAGACTGAAACGAAGGCTTACTACCTCTGCGTTAGTTTTAGACCGGCCCAAGGAGGAAACTCGCGAATCGTGCGAGATGATTCTTCGCTCGAATCTTTTTTTGAGTCGTCTGCCCTAGCAGAATTTAGGATCACTTTAGTAGATTTGAAAAAATCTGAAGCAGAACAGAACATAATTAACGAAGTCACTTCCGTTTATAAAGATAGACTTGCTACTGAAGTAGGTATGCGTATCTTTTATTCCCTTTATTGGACCCGCAGAGGAGATGAACGTGCTAAATTTACCAGAATGGGAACAAAACTCATCACAAAGATGCAAGCTAGTGGCTAGTAACCGCCGAGGCATCACATTAGTTGAATTATTGGTCGGCATCACTTTGCTTGCAGTAGCTGGGGTTTTTATTGCCAATTTCTTAGAAAAAACCACCACTCAGTTTGTTGTCGAAGAAACTAAAACAAAAGTTGCAGAAGAAGTGAGAATTTTTCTGGGATTAGTCAAAAAAGATGGGCAATTTGCTACCGATATTTCAGCTGAAAACCCACTCCCTCTTCCGCCCGGCTCGTCCATTGAAGCTTTTCGGGAACTCGTTTATCGGATCAAAAGATCTAATCCAGTTGCAGGAGGCCCCCCCCTGGAGATCAGTAAAAGATACCGCACCGAATGTGTAGCAGCGCCTACTAATATCCCCCCTCTTCCTGCTACACAAGATTGCATGACTTGCCCGGCTGGCCAAGTCCCCGTCGTAGTGTCAGTGGAGAACGGCACCACGACCCGGGTTTTCCCCGCAGGAAGTCTTGAACTTTTTGGCCGAGCTTTTGCGGGAACCTTATGCCCGTCTAGAAACCCTTTTCTTCCGGGGATCACACTCACTCTCGTTGCCTATGCGAGACTTCCCCAAAATCGGCTACATACGTATTCACTCGAAGCAGCTCTCCCGGTCCCCGTTCCTAACGGGAACGACATCCAATTTATAAGAAAGTTTTAGAGAAAGTTTTACTTCCCCCAAACCAGCCACCGCATTGCTTTTCCACCGTGAGTGAAATGAAAAGTATCTAGAACTCCTTTTTTTCCTAAAACCGAATGAGAGTCCGCCAGTTAGCCTCGCTGGCTAGGGAGGTCAACATGCTTCTTGCCAACTAATGATGAACTCTGTATTGGGTACAAATTCTCCCGGCCGGTCAGACAATGAGCCTTCGCTTTCTTCACCAAAAACCCAGTAACTAAAAAAACCGCTCTCCTCAACAGTCCTAGGGTAGCATTATTCCTCCTCTTTCCTCCCCTCTCTCACCTCCCATTACGCCCATTCAAAGGGATCAGGTATATAAACCTTCTTCCTATTGTTTCCCACAATGATAAACTAAGCTTAAATTATTATATTCTCTCTCAAATGGAGGATTAGCTCATGAACCGTATCCACTTTCTTATCTCCTTTTTCGCTCTATCAGTCTTCAGCTTTTCCTTAGAGGCCACAAAAAACCCTTCAACTTTTCCAGTTGCATCAGAACGTATGCTCTGCACTACCATTACCCAAGCTCAACAAGTGAGATTCAATCGGTGCCGAAACGGTGAAGTAATGACGGGGATTCAAAGTTTAGAGCCCCTCACAGTTTATTGCACCACACTTATGGCAAACTGCCGAAATCAAAAGAATGCATCTACGAAACTTAAAACTAAAAAGAAATTAGCCGATCCCATTCAACTTCCGTGGCAAGAAGAAATTTCAAATACCTCTTCTGGATATTCCGAACAAGAAGCTGCGGGAAAAGTTCACTACTATTTGAAAAAGGAAATTAAAACGTGGGAAGGCTTCTGTGAAATCGCAGAAGGAAAATTCCGCGCTGAATACAGCAAAATTAAATGCGAAGAGTACTACTCTGAACTCTGGGATTGCACAGGCTCAGTTACAGCCTATTGTGACTAACCACTCACTTTCTTTTTACACAGACGGCACAATCACCACATTTTACGAGCATACTCCAGGACTAAGCTAGTTCTAATGAAATCGAATCGCCGGCTCTTATTATTGCTCGCAAATCTCTTCTTGCTTCAGGGAAATTCACTGGGTGACACCCCAAAGTCATTTCGGACCTTTGTGACGGTCAAAGCCTTATACCATGGAGATGGAGGTGTTTCTTCTCCAAACAACTCTGAAGTCCGGCTTCAAATCAGGCTGCCGGATGGCCGGACTTTAAAGCTGCGAGAGAAAGACATCGATCAAAGTTTTGAAATCCCCTTCGACTTTGTGAAGCAGGACAGTTTCGGAATGGAAGTAGCTTTGGTCAAAAAAGGCAAAAATATTTTGCCCTGCCAAATCACCGTTCATCAACTTTCTCAGTACAACCGGTCTTACAGATGCCAGACGGATGTTGGATTTCAAATAAATCAACAACACGTTCCTGAAAACAAAGTTACTCGAGAAGGTGTGGTTTTTAGAGTTTTTACGGATGCCCAGTCAGACAAAAAAGAAATCCCAAGAAAGCTATTGGCTTATGACCGTTGATTAGTTCTTCTCTTCGGGACTAACGACCTCTACCACTCGGACTCTTTCCACACTTATTTTCTCGACACTGACCAGATATTTTCGAGTGGCCTCGGGAAGATGTCCCCACATTTTGATCGCGATATAAACGCTCAAAACTGCAAATGGTATTAAAAAAGCCGGCCAGTAAAGCCAGCTGTGGTTAGTGAGGTACCCCAAGGAAACGGACTGTAAGCCTGTTCCCAAATAAACAAACCCATCTGTAATTCCAGAGGCGGTAGCCGTTAGTTTTCGACCACCAAAATCTGCAGCGGCTGTTCCAGACATCAGCGAATGAATAGATATGGAAAGGAGGGAAATTCCCACTGCGCACACGCCCACCGTAACGGGAGAAGTGTAGAGGGTTGCCAATAGTATAATGGCCAGCACGAAAATTCCGCCCCCAGCAATTGCTACTGGCGGACTTCGACGGGAGTGAAACAAGTGATCAGAGGCATAGCCAATTGCAAACCCTCCGATGATTCCTGAGATACAGAGCCACAGTCCCCAATGGTGAAGAAATATTTCAGCCCCTGGCTGAGGAACTTCTTTTGCAAAAATAAAATACCACTGCATCACACCATTTCGAATCACACCCGTTGTGAACTCCACCACGGCAATCATCATCAGCACAGGGTTTTTAAATACTAACTTCAACGTCTCAGCCATGGTGTATTCATGGTGCATTTCTCCAGACGAAGCATCATGCGTATCGAAATCTTCAAATTTAGCTTTTGCAGGAGTATCTTTGATGAGCCAAGCATCTAACAAAGTCCAAATCAATAAAATGGTCGCTGGAATAAAGAATACCAACCAAGTGGCATCGCCTGGTTTTCCATCCAAGGCAAAAATCTGGCGGAAAGCAATTTGAAAAGGAGTGGGATTTTCGACTTGGCTTCGCGAAGCATCTGCAATGGCTTGACCCCAATCAAAAGCAAAATAAACCCCAAAAGAAATAAGGGTTCCAAAAATAGCGCCAAAGATCCCTCTTTCCCGGACGTGAAACCAGTAGGCTTTAACTTTGATAATGGAAACAGCCCCGTAGCTCTGAAAAAACATGTTGATCGAGTAAAGAACTGCAAAAGTGAGCGTGAGGTCAAATGGCCAACGCTGATTTAGCAACAAGTAAGTTACCACTCCCATCGCAATATTCGCGATGGAAGACCCCAAAGTCGCAATGACGATTCCTCGTTTTCCCCCGATTTTATCAACTAGCGGTCCATTGATTAAAAATGAGAGCCCATAAATGATGGTTCCAGCACCAAAGATAAGACCGAAGCTTTCTTTGTTCATCAAAGGCCCCAGTGCATTTTTGGAAACATTTAAGTTATAGCGGGCCATATACAAGAAAGCGTAACTCATGCCCATCGGAAACCAGTTTACAAACCTTCTCACCATGAATTTTCGACTGTGCTCAAGTGGGTTGTATTTGAAATAAAGAAAAACGACTGAGATGAGTGTTAGGGCAACCAGGGACACGGCCATGAAGAACTCCTCAAAACTTTCCTAAGGATTAAAATTGAAAGCGTTGTAACTCGAGAATCACGGAGTTGTAAACGAAGGATTCCAGTGTTGTTTGCTAGCTAGGAAGAAACAAAAAAAACACAATGATATAGGCCTCTTAACTCTAGGGGTTCAAAGACTTTAGAGTCGCCTCATAGATCCCGCTCTCGGTCAAAAAATCTGTCATAATCGTTTGAATGTCTCCATCCTTTTTTTTGAGTTCCTTCACCGCTTTAACCTGTGCTTTTCGAATAATCTCCTGCTGATTCAAATCCTCAAAAAATAGGGGGTCTTTAGACCAATCATGAAATAGCATTTTCAATTCGGTATTTTCAGAATCGTTCCGAGCACTCAGTTTTTGCCGGTTAAGAAAACCCACTTCCGAACGAAGTTCCGAAGGCGCTTTGGAAACCACCTCGGGCCAAGTATTTTGATACCAATTGTCCTTGAGGGCTTTCTGGTAATTTCCCTGGTACTTTTCTTCCAGCCACGTTTTGATTTTTTCCTGAGAAATGCCCATTTTCTGCTGGAGCCATGCTTTTTGAACGGTATCGAGAAGCCGTTCATAAACTTTTAAATCCGCTAAAGCCGAAATAGAGCGAAACTCCATCCCCATTAAGTCGGGTTCATCGAACTTATCTGCTCCTCGAAAACCGACCCACGCCATTTTCAACTGGTCTTTGAGGGGCTCCCCTTTTATTCCCTTGCCCCGCTCGACTAAATAATCCGCCATTTTTACCAAATTGCTCGGTTTGAGGGCCCCGAAAACATGGGTTTCTAATCCCCCATTTTTACTATGGCGTTCTTTTATATCCCCTCCGAACTCCATGATCGTCATTAACTCTGCGGCCAGGTTGACCCTTCGATAAAATTCGGCGTTTTGAGTTCCGATAAGAACTGGATTTTTTTCAAGTCGCTTTTGAGGAATGGGAGCTACTACGTAAACATGCTGGTGAGTGGGATTTACTCCAATGAGCTTTTGGAAGTTTCTTGCTTCTTGGCTGGTTTCACCTGCTGATTTTTTCACTCGAAAGTGAAGCTCTACACCTCCGGGAAAGTTGAAAGGGCCCATATATTCGATATCCCCTTTCAAAAATTCGGGTGGCCGAATGGTGTGCAATCCCTCAGGGTAATGTTTCCCTAAAAAATCTGTAGCAGTTTTCACATCGGCAAAGAGAGCCTCTTCGTATTTCATGTTGGGTATTTTTCGATCCTCAAAAAAAGAAGTCGATTTTTCCTTGCCTTGAATTCGTAAGATCTCTAGTTGCTTATAGGGCGCTAAATCTCTCCACTCAGTTTGAAGGATTTCTTTGTCCGTTTTTCCAGGAAAAAGAGCTCGTGCTGCATCTGGAACTTCCCCCCGCTCGAAAATCCCCGCGATGCTTCCCTTTTTGGGAGTGAATAATTTTAGAACCGGGGGATCGGAGACCATCTCGAGTTCGACTGCGGTGTCATATTTGGGGTGAGAAAGTTTATGGAAGGGCTGCAAGCAATTCAAAGCCGTCGAGCCAAAAAGCGGCATTCCCCAAAAAACTAGCCCCATCCAGAAGAGCAAAGAACCCCCGAAGTTAAAACCTGAGCGCTTGTCAAAAACCATGACACTCGCCTGTGCTTACCACCTTCAAAGAATCCAAAAAGCTGCAAAGTGAACGCCAAAGAGAGCCTTTTTTTAAGATGACACACCGACTCCTAAATCCTTGAAAAACCAGGATATAATCAGCTTTTCACTTTGTTCACTTTTTTAAGGAGAAAACCTCATGAAACTAGGCTTAGTGTTTGGATTAGTTGCCGCACTCTTAACCTCTCAGAGCTTTGCGCAAAGAGGGGGAAAAAGTCATTCTTTTAAACCGACTCAATCACCTGCAAATTCAGGTCGTCCCGCTGAAGATACGATTGGAAAAACAAAAGCAGATAAAAGCGTTCAGTGGGAGTACAGCGTTACTTTGAAACCTGGTGCTTCTCTCGAGGAAATTCGACGAATTAAAAAGGAACTTCGAAAAAATGGAGCTTCTTTCAATTGGGGAAGCGCAGATGAACCCGTTTTTGGAATCAAAACTTGGATGTCCGAAGACGAAATTAAGGGCATCAGCGAAAACGTTGCTTCTGCTGAAGGAAGCGAGCCAACCAAAAAGTACAAAATTACTTTGAACCAAAATGAAAGCTTTCCAAAATTGAAAGCAAAGCTCGAAGAACTCGCCAACAGCAAAGAAAATCCAAGAAAAATGCAAATCACTTTTCGGGCAGGCGATCAGGATAAGCCTTTCTACATTGTCGTAAAAAGCAATATCACGGCCGTTGGGGAAATTTATGCTCTCATTGGCCAATATATTGGCGGTGAAGGTACAGAACCTGGTGTAGAAGAAGTTAATTAAGTGGTAGTTTGATTCGTAGGGTGTTCGTCACGGAGAAAATATGGCTCATATAGAAGGTTTTAAGGGGACTTATTACAAATCATCCGGTCTCAATCTAAATGACTTGATGATTCCTCCGTACGACACCCTCGATTCAAAAGCAGCGGCTCACTATAAAAGTAAGAGCCCTTACAATTTTGCACATGTCGATCTCACTCATAAGGAGAACGACGATTACGCTCATTCTCTCTCTCTTCTCGATCAATGGCGCGAAAAAGGAATTACCGAAGAGACCTCCTCCTCTTGCTACTATCTTTACCGACAAAACTTTTTAGCTTTTGGTAAGAACCATCAAAGAGACACCCTTCTTTGCACCGTTGGTCTTCATGACTTTTCAAAGAGAATTATCCGCCCTCATGAAAACACTTTTGGAAAGTACAAAGCAGATAGATTGGAACTTCTAAGAAAAACCCGACATAACTTAAGCCACATTTTTGGAATGGTAAAAGATGATGAGGGCTTCTTAGCAAATCAGTTTGAAGCCTGGTCATTTGAAAAGCCTTTCTTAAGAGCCCAAGGGGAAGATGGAGTTATTCATTCCATCTGGAAAGTAGAAGTTGAAAAAGCACCACTTATTCAAAGTTTTTTTAAGGACAAATCCATTTACATTGTGGATGGGCATCACCGTTATGAGAGCTCACTGATGTACGCTCGAGAGCTGGGGGTTGAAGGGAAATGGGACCACCCCGCCTCCAAGACGACCTTTTGTGTCGCCAATGTGTTTGATCCGGGACTCGTGATTTATCCCACGCACCGGCTCCTGAAAAAGGGAACTCTTTCCCATTTGGATTGGAATCAGGTTCAAAAGGACTATGAAACCACTCCCATACCTTTAGAGAAAGCTCGCGACTTTGTAGTCAGTCACCAAAAGGAGCCCCGTTTCTTGGTTTTTTATCAGGGACAGCTTTCGGTTTTGTTCCCCAAGAATTGGGCCCAATGGCAAGAATCGCACGGGCAATCCGTAGCAAAGCTCGGAGTGACTTGGTCCGACCGAGGATTTTTAAAAGAATTCTGTGGGGTTACGGATTCCAATCGAGGCTCGCTCATTCGATACGAAAAGGATTTT
>RFNV01000287.1 GCA_009927005.1 Pseudomonadota bacterium | reverse complement strand
CGTCATCCCACATCGACGCGATCTGGTCCATCGTCCTGAGCGACAGCGGCATCTTGGCGTCGGCTTCATCGCGGGCGCGCCGGGCGACAGCGATCTTTTCAGCCATTTCGGCTTTGTCAAAAAACGGATTAGCCTTTGACATTCACGGCTTCCCCTAACTGTTTCATGTATTCCTTGAAGTCCAACGATGCGATTTCCTTGCTATGCGTAGCCAAAAGCAGCGCGGTTTCAGACAGCCAGACCGGCGCCATTTCGTCCTCCGGTATAGCCTCCAAAACGGCGTTATAGATTGATAACGGGCGAATCTTGATGCCTTGATTGATGACTTTTGCCCGCGCGGACGGGGGTGGGAGCGGGCCAATAACGCCCACGTCGGCAAGGCGCACCAGCGTATCCTCTACCATGTCGATAGACATACCAGTGATTTCGGAGAGAAAGTCGCGTTCGGCGCAGGCGCGAACGTGCAGCCAAACCGTTGTGGGCAGAAGCGGCGCGATGCAAAGGGCCTGAAACAGCACAAGGTCACGGATGCTCAAGTAGCCCGCCTCGGCTAGCAGCACCGGCATCAGCGACGCCCTTTCGTGGTAGCAGAACAAGGACACAGCCTGCCACACACGCCGATCATCGCACTCGCCCAAGTCGTAGATGTGAATGTTCCTGCGGACTTTGTTCGGCGGCGCGTAGAAGCGGTCGGGTATGGGGGCAATATGGACGCGGCGAAAAGCCGGGTTGTGGGTGCGTGGCCCCGGCGTCCACTGGCGCTGCGCGGACATGGCGAAGTCGAACAGCCTTGTGCGGCGGTTCGCTATCATGTGCCAACGCACGTCATTGTCTGAAATACGCTTGACGGACCCTTTCAGGTGTGGCACTAACCGTGAATAGGGGGTGCCACACTCTACTTTTGCTCGCCAATCGAAAGGAGTTATTGTCGTCATGCACTACACCAAGAGGGCCAAGCACCTGAACTCGCGGTTTGTCGCGCCTGCCACCGGGCAACTTCGGGCCGTGATCTACGTTCGCACCAGCACCCAAGAGCAACAGAGCGGCATTGAGGAGCAGGAAACTCTATGCCGTGCCTACTGCGAACAACATAGCATACAAGTGGTGGACGTTTTCAAGGAGCACGACAGCGGAAGAAACGATGATCGACGGCAATTGGCGGCGGCGATGATGGCGCTCCAGCGCGGCAGGGCCAATGCCTTGGTCGTGGCCCGCGTGGACCGCCTTGCCCGCAACGCGCGGAAGTTTGGGGAGGTGCGGGACGATTTTGCCCGTAACGGCTGGCTGCTCATGTCGGCGGACCCCAGCGAGCGCGAGATGTCGGACGGCACAGCGAACCAGCGGTTTATGACCAACATGATGGCGATCATCGCGGAATACTCGGCGGCGCGCAGCAACGAGCGCGTGCGGGAAAACTTCCGCTACCGGGCCACCGTAGGGCTTTCGACCGGGCCACTGTGGGGCTTCAAGTCGGTTGGCCCGTCGCGTATGCGGCGTTTTGCCCCGCAGGACAACGGCGATTACGAAAAGCTGGTCGGGGCGCTGATGTATCTGGATTCGCTGGACCCGGAGGCGTACAACGACGTGTCGTACCGGCACATCTGCCGGGTGTATGACATTCGCCTGAGCGACGGCACGCTGGACGGCAAGAAGGTCAAGCGTGTATGGGAGGCGTGGATTCGGGGCAAGTATCGGCCCCTTGTCCCCGAGGCTCACGTCAAGGGCTGGCAGCGCGCACATGATCTCTACTGCGAAGCACAACTCCGACAGGCCCGTACCGGTCTGGGTGCAGCGTCTCGGGTCGCTGCTCGCTGAGTTTCCCGGCTCCAAGGCCAGCCGCAAGCCTCTGTACCCGTGGCAATGGAAGCAGGTTGCGTCCGTCAAGAAAAACCGGGCGTGCGAAAAGGCCCGTCAGATAGGCCGGTCGGATATGATGGGCTACGAGACGTGTCTGGGCGTCTTGGGGTTTCGCGTCATCCCGCAAAGCCTCTTGCGCGACAAAGACCGCCCCGATTGGGTAAAAGACGCCCAATGGCTCGCTATTCCCGGCGTGTCATTCAGCGGCAACCCGATCAAGGACGGGCTGACAACCGAGGAAGAACTAGACCGCCTTCGCAACGAGGCCCGGCACTACGGCGTTGAAAAGACAACGCGCTGGACGTATGACGCCGAGACATACCTTGTCTCTTGGGATGCGTCATGGGCGCGCCCGCAGTTTGTGGTGTCAGCCAGTGAGGACGTGGCGGCACGCTGGCTTGCCACCTATCTTGTCGGCCCGCAAAAGGGCTGGTGGAACATGTTTCTGCCGCTGGCGATGGCGCTGTACCCGGAGGGCGACCCGAATCGGAAAGACGGATGGAACGCCAAGATTACGCAGCACAGTTCGTCGCTGCACATTGAAGCGCCCAACGGGCTTATCATCGGCGCTTTGTCCACGTCGCTCAAGCAACAGGGCGACACGGGTGACATTTACATCGACGAGGCCGCGATTAGCGACTACGGCGTTCAGGAAGAACTGTTCGCTGTCCTGAGCCCGATTTCGACACGCGGGTTCAAGTACACGTTGTCGTCGCGTCACAACGGAGCCAGCTCGCCGTTTGCCCGCGAAGTGCTCAAGGCGCAGACCAACCCGCTGTGGGATCACTTCCGCGTTACCATTTTTGATGCGTGTGTGCAGGGGTGCCGCGAGGTGGACGGCACGCTGGTTTGGCCCACGGAACTGGCGGCCAAGTGCCCGTCGATTGACGAGTTTCGGCAGCAATACCTGTGCGAGCCCACGGTTGGCGGCGCGGCCCTGATTGAGCACGCCGTTATCAAAACGCTGGAAGGTCGGGCGCGCAAGCCTGTGGCGTACTTCACGTTTGACGACGACGGTGAGATGCAGGAGGTTACGCACATCAGCAACGACCAGTGGGGCCTGATGGTGTGGCAGCACCCGGACCCCAAGCGCAAGTACGTTGTCGGTGCGGACTACGCATCGGGCCGCGCGGGTGACAACCACCGCATGAACCGCACGGCCTTTGACGTGTCGGACATGGAGACCGGCACAACGGTTGCGGAAGCGTGTGGGCGTGTGCTGCCGGAAATCGCGGCCCTGTGCATGATGTCGGTGGGGCGGTACTACAACGAGGCGTTTCTTGTTCCCGAAAACCGGGAGTCGGGCATGACCGCTGTGGGCGTCATTTGCGGGAACGACCGCAAGATGCAGCCGCGCTACAACTTGAGCCGCGTGTACCGGAGCAAGACAACGTATGACCGTGGGGTGATGCGGTACGGCTACCTGACCACATCCAACACCCGCCCGAAAATGCTGGACGGGCTAGTGTTTTGGATCAACCGCGTAGCCGGTGCGGGCGTTGCCGAATGGCCCAACATCAACACCATCGCGCAGGCAGGCACGCTGTATCTGGCTGACAACAAAAACCGGCCCAAGATTCAGGCGACCGGCCAAGACGACCGGATGTTTGCCAAAGCCTTGTCGCTCATCGGGTGCGAATACCTCCGCAACCGCACGTTTGTCGAGGCGCCCCCCGATGAGCCGTGGACGCGGGAAACGCAGCCGCAGGTGTCACCCACCCGTGACCCGATTTTGGAGCGGCTGATGGATACGTCACGGGTTGCGGACAACGCGATCCGCGTGGACAACGAATGGGAAAGAGGCGGCGCCCCTGTCGAAACTTTTGGCGGGTGGGGTCAGTTTGGATTCTAGCGGTTGCAGGTAGGGCAAAAATGCCCTAGTGTCACGGCGGGGTATGTCATGGCGGAAGCGTCTGTCGTTGCAGTTTTGGTTTTTGTCCTGATGTATGCGTACTCGCGCATGGTGCCGCGCAAGTCTCGGTGGCGCGGAGACTTGCCGTATGGAACCGGACAGACCCCTTTTATCTTCAACGCGGACACAAGCGCGGACAATGCGCCCGTGTTGGGTGAAGATGGGACCAAGGTGATTGGCAAGGTCATGGGGCAACCGTGGACGCAAGGCATGGAAAACGAGTATCTGCAAGCGATTAGGACGTGGGGCAGCGGCCCGTTTGCCAGCGTTGTGCCGATCAGTACCCGCGAGGAATGGCTGACACGCGGCCTTATGCAGTCGGCGCCGATTGACCCGAACGCCGTCAATAGGATGTTCTGATGTTTACACCCGCAGGTCAGCCCGAAGTACGCGAACTGGACGCCGCTACGGCGCAGCGTTTCCTTTCCGCGACGGATGTCCCCGGTGAGCCCAACCTGACGCCGGAGCAGTCTGCGGAAATCAACAATTACATTGACCGCGAACTGGTCAACTCGGATATGTACCGGGCCAGCGAAGCGCGCCGCATCATTCTGGACCGCCAATGGTGGGCCGGAAA
>RFNV01000081.1 GCA_009927005.1 Pseudomonadota bacterium | reverse complement strand
TGCGGCCTTGGTTTCTCTACGCTTCTGAACGCGGAACGTCAATGGCCTTGTTGACGACGCCGCGATCCTGTTGTACGCATCGCGCTAGAGGACTCCTTTGAAGGGGGTACTTCCATCGCCCCCCGTACTTTTCAGGCAGGGAGGGGCGATTTTTATTTTGCCTGCGGAACGTCAATGGCCTTCCACTCGGTTCGGTTGGCCCGCGTGACCAGCCCGTGCTTTTCCAAAATTCGCACGGCGTAATGAACCGCCTGCCGCGATGCGTCGATGGCGGTCAGAATCTTGAGCACGTCCGACTGCCCGTGTGTTCGCAGGTACTCCAAAGTCGCCAGCGTGATAGTGCCCGTCAGGCGGCGATAGGGCGGCATACTCACAAACCCGTACACCGACCGCGCATGACGGCCTGACCCGTACTCCAGAACGCGGATATGCTTCTGCCCGCGAAGGTACTGGATGTGCCGCTTGACCTGCACGCGGTCACCCCCAACCGCCTCCACAATCTCGCCCGTGGTCGCGCCGTCCGGGCGGGTTTGCAGGAAGTCAAGAATCGCCTTGTTGATGTCTTTTGTCGCCATAATCTCTTGACCAATCCGTTGTCGTTAGGTATCTCCGTAGGCGGTCTTGGTTGGCGGTCCTTTGATTGGGTCCGTCATTCCTTTCGGTTGCGCCGTCCCGATTCCCTCCGGGGCGGCGTTTTTCATTTCAGAACGGCAAGTCCTCATCTTCGGCAGGCTTGGCGTCACGGCGCCGGGTGGGTGCTGGCGGCCTGCGCTCTTGCTTTTCCCCTCCATCCTCGCCGCGTGCTTGGAACGGCTTGACGATGTGGGCGATGATCTCGGTTGTCCAGCGGTCGTTGCCGTTCTTGTCCTGCCACTTGCGGGTTTGCAGGCGGCCCATGACAAACACCTCGTCGCCCTTGCGTAGCGACTCCCCCGCGATCTCGGCGGTCTTGTCGAAACAGACCACGCTATGCCATTCGGTCACCTCCTCGTTGCTGCCTTTTTTGCCGGTGCTGGTTGCGACGGAAAAGCTCGTGACCGCCATGCCGCTGGCCGTGGACCGCACTTCGGGGTCTTTTCCCAAGCGGCCAATCAGCCGCACCTCGTTCATTGAAAATGCCATGTTTGTCCTCAGTGAAAATGCCGCGTGTCGTGCCATCTGCCCGGCGCCGCCTTTGCGGGTCGGCCTCGAAAATGTTGCCGGTCAGTTCCCTTTTCACGCGGCAAAGGTGATCCCGTGCCCCTGCAATCTGTCAGGCTGTCTGCCGAAACAACTCCCGTCAGCCTATCCGGGAAGCCTTCGCTTCCTTTCTTTCTGTGCGGTTGTGTGTGATCCTGTCAGTTCCCAAGGGTCTCGCTGTCGCCACGGGAAGGGTTGGTTACTTCACGATCCCCTCAATCTCGCGCATCAGCGCGCTCTTGTCGTAATCCTTGGCCTTCTCGATCTTCCCGTCCGGGCCAATGGTCGCGGTCTCGATGCGGCGCAGGTTGTCACGGTGAACGGCGCGATAGACTTCAAGCGCCGTGGGATTAGTGAACGGGGCGTAGCGGCTCGGTATTCTGATCACCGTGGCCGCTTCGCGCCGCAAGTCGTCCGACTCGATCTGCATCAGCAGGTAGATCACGTCGCTCACTTCCTTGAACATCGCGGCCTCGTCCCGCTCTCCGGTGGCTATGAACTTGGCTACGGCGTCCGCGTACTCAGCCACCTCGTCCATCGCCCACCGCAGCACCGTCGTGTCGGACGGCTGTTGCCAGTCGTCGCCAAACTTGGCCCGGCACGCGGCGCGGTATTCGGCTGCTATCCGGTCAGCTTCATCGCGGGTCAGGGTTGCGTTAGTCATAGCAGAACCAAATCCTCCGGTGTGATGTTGGGGTACTTCGCTTGATACACGGCGCGGACATTCTCCGCGTGTTGCTCGGCGCTAATCGGGCCTGTGTGCAGCGTGACGTTTGGTGGCAGTCCCGCGTGTTGCCATGCTCGCAAATCACCGGGCGACATACGGCGCGGCAAGGTGACCAATGTGTTATCGAACACATCGTTGGTCAGCCAGATTGTGAGCGATGTGACCGGCAGACCACGCTTCACACGTTCGGCGGCCTCGTCCAGCGTTAGGCGGTGGGGCTCGGTGTCCCGAACCGGTAGCGGTTTGGCCGGTCTTGTCGCTGGCCGTGTGCTGTAGATTTTCAATGTCACGGCAGAATCCCCATCAGCCGCAACGGCGCCAGCTTTTCGTCGAGCTGGGCGCGGGCGTCGTTATAGGCGGCCTGCGGGTCGGTGTGAAATTCCCGAGACCGAATACCGACTCTGCATAGGGGCGTCGGGTAAATGTGGCACGTCATCGACTTGTCTTTGTGAATGTCGAAACACAGCCAATCATTGAGCCAGCGTTCGTTCCAATGATTGCCCACTGGTACTTCAATCGGCTCGGCGTCGGGCTTGAGGCGAATCTTGAAGGGCTTGGGGTTGGTCACTTCGCCACCTCCGGCTTCGGGTTCTCTGCATAGTAGTGCGTGTGGGTCGTGCCGTAGGGCAGCCACATCAGGAACCGTGACGCTTCATCGTCGCCCGGAACCGGCGGCTCGTTTTCCTCGTACACGGTGCCGTCCGGGTTCTCGATCCAGATCGACAGCCCGGCCTTGAGCCGCGCCAAAGCCTCGCTTGGCATCAGGCGGGGGGGGGTTGCCGGTGGGGCTTGGGTGGTCATGGCTTCACCCCCATCGCCTTCTCGGCCAGCGCGCGGAAATCCATGCGGGCCTCTGTCAACAGCGCCGCTCGTCTCTGTTGCTCGTCCGCGTTGAGAGGCACCGCTTCCATGACCAACGCCCGACATTCGCCAACCTCGTCGGCAGCCGCGACCAACTCCTCGACCATCGCCGCGCGCTGTTCGGGCGTCGTCTCGGGCGGAAGGAGACCGAGGGCGACGGCGACATCGTGACGGTGGCGAAGTTCGCTGCAAAAGCAGTCCAACGCGAACTGCGGCGTGGGTCCGTGGCCGTCAATCGACGGATCGGAAATGTGGTAGGCTTCCCAGCGGTCGCCAGAGTGTCCGATGATCGACACAGCCGTGGCGTCCGGGGATTCGTATCGTGGGATTGATCCGCCCTTCGTCAGCGTGAACTCAACGCGCGTGCCGTCGTGGCGCAGGTAGGATGGATTGCTCATGATGTCCTCGGGGCCGCAGCCCCCGTCAGCTATCGTTGCGTCAGGGGGCCGCAGCGTGGGTGGTTACTTCTTCTTCGCGGCGGCCTTGAGCTTGGCGATCTCGCGCGTCAGCACGGCAACCTTGTCCTGCTCGTAGTTCAGCGCGAGCTTGAGATCGTGGCTCTCCGCTTCCAGTTCCGCGATGCGCTGATCCTTCCGGGGCACCACGGATTCGTAGTAGTTGACCTTCGACGCGAGCTCGTTCGCCGTGTTGAGGATCGCCTTGGCGAAATGCTGCGTTTCGCGGAGCAGGTCCGTCATGCGGTCGAGTTGCTGGCGCTGGCCGAGGATGATCG
>RFNV01000371.1 GCA_009927005.1 Pseudomonadota bacterium | reverse complement strand
TGTGTAGAGTAGGCAGATCTCTTTTCTCGTAAATACTCACCCAAGCCCTTTCAGACCTCGCTCCAGTTAAGTCATACTTTCCCTGTTTCTGGCTAATCATTTTCCATACTCTATCATCAAAGCGTTCATGATGGGGTCTAAGCGAAATAGAAAGCAACCGCCCTCCCGCTCGAAGAACTTTACTCAAAGCCCGATTATAAATTTTTCGCTCTTGAACCTTCAGCATGTGGTACACCGCACTTTCGACCACCGAATCGAAAACACGGCCAATGAGCTCGATATGAGAAGCTGCCATGAGTTGAAACTGAATGTCTTGAGAGGCAAGTTGTGCTCTTTGTCGGGCAAGTTGAATGGCCACCATTGAAACATCGATACCCGTAACACAAAAACCAGAATTAGCTAAAAAAAGAGCGTTGGTACCTGATCCGCACCCAACATCAAGCAGGCTTCCACTTCTTAAGGACTTCTTCCAGATCGAAACCGCGGGTTGAGGATAATTAATATCCCAAACTGCGCCTTCTTGATAGACACGATTCAACTCATTTATTTCCCTTGTTTGATCCCTAATAAAGGGGCGAACTTTTATCCCTATTGAACACTCAACTCTCATTCTTTTTTTGTCTCCCAGATGATGGCTTCCTCAGTTAAAAAGTGGTGACTGTTTTTCCATTGAAGACTCCTTGGATCTCACCAGGAAGTTCAGTGCCGATGAAACAACTATTTTTTGACTGACTTTCAAAATCACTTTCCGAGATCTGGCTCGATTTTTTAGTATCTATTAACACGGCACGAAATATTCTTTTTTCACAAATATCCCCGTGTAAATTGGAAACACCAAGAAATCTAGCTGGCCCCGCGGAAAAAACTTCCACAAGTCTAGACTCCCTTAATTTCTTTGCCTTCACCAAAGCCAGCAGAGCACGAAGAGAAGTCTCAAGCCCAATGGTCCCAAAAGCAGCACTTCCAAAATCTTGTTTAGCTTCTTTCTCATGGGGAGCATGATCCGTAGCCACAAAGTCAACCAAGCCACTTTCAAGACCCCGTTGCAAAGCATCTCGGTCACTTCGAGTTCGCAGAGGCGGATTCATTTTAAAGGCTGTATTATTTGATTGAATATCCTCTACGCAAAAAGTGAGATGGTGAGGGCTTGCTTCGCAGGTCAATTGCAAATTGTTTCTCTTGGCCTCTGAAATCAAGTCCAATGTTTTTTTGCTAGAAACATGAAGCACATGGTATCTCGCCCCTGGGAACTGCTTGAGTAATTCCAAATCTCTCTCCACCATCCTCCACTCAGGTTCCTCAGAATACGGGACCAATCGGAAATCTCTTTGGATCGGGCCTTCGTGGATACACCCTCCATGTCCAGAAAATTCAGCATGCTGCAGAAGGGGGAGTCCCGTTAGCGATGAAGCTTTGAGGGCTCCCATCATAACCTCAGCTCTTTCCACTCCTCGACCATCATCAGTCAGCGCCGAAACTCCAGCATCTCGTAATTTCTGAGCCTCTACTAACCTTTCTCCTTTTTGACTAAGCGTAATTGCTGCCGAAAGAAAAACATCCACTCCATAAGAAGCGACTGCCTCTTGTAATTCGGTTCGAGTGAGTTGAACCACTTTAACACAATCAATGACCGGGTTGGTATTCGGCATAGCTAAAAGACCGAGGTACCCCCCTCGAAGTGCCGCTCGAATTCCAGTGAAAGGTGTTTCTTTTTGGGGTTGTCCAGGGATTCTTAAATGGGTTTGGAGGTCTATTCCCGCAGGCAAAACACATTTCCCCCTCCCCTCAATAATTTGATATTCAGGGGGAATCTCTTTGAACTGCGAAGAGGCTTCTATCTTTTCAACCAAACCGTTTCTCACCCAAATATCCACTGGGCCGCGCACCCCTTTTGAACGCCACAATGTCACTTGGGAAATAAGAATCTGGCTGTAGCTTTTAATTTTCATGAACTCACTCAGGCTCCAGTTGCTCTTCAATTATAATATGCTCAATCTTAAAGTGATCTTGAATATGCTTTCTAATAAAATTGGCGCCCTTGAGTTCCCTTGATTGAAGGATCAACTCACAAGCATGGCTTTGAGGACCCACACTCCACAATTTTAATTGGAGAACCTTAGCATCAAGTGCCTCAATTCGAGTTTTTAACTCATTTCGGCAAATTTTTCTTGAATGCCCATCCAGCAACTCCCAACCGGTTTCTGTTGCTAAAAGGACCGCCCACCTCAATACTAAAACCGAACCCACCATTCCCATCGCTGAATCAACATTGGATGATTGGAGGTACTGACTTATCAAAAGAGCAGCAATCGCAAAAATTGATGTAAGTGCATCGGCCAAAACATGAAAGTAGGCACTTTTTAAATTAGGATCAAAAGAGTGGTGATCGCATTTTTTTAAATCGGTTTGCAAATGTGAATGAGAGTGCCCTTCATGACTGCTTCCCAAAATAAGAGCACTCATTAAATTGACTGCCAATCCGATGCAAGAGACTATGATTGCCTCTCTAAATGAAATCTGTTCGGGGTTAAAAATTCGGCTCGCCGACTCGATCCCCATCCAAATGGCTACGATCGCCAAGACGATGGAGTTAGTATAGCCACCTAAAGCCATAAACTTTCCAGTTCCGAAAACAAAGTTCTGTTTCAATTGAGGAGAATTGGCTAACGCGTAGGTAAAGTAAGTTATGGAAAGCGCCCCCACATGAGAAGCCATGTGCCAGCCGTCTGAGAGAAGAGCCATCGAACGAGTGACATATCCAAAAACCAGCTCAAGAATCATAATCCCGATATTGAGCAGAATAACCCACTGTACTTTTCTTTGGTTCGCCTTCATCCATTCTGAATCAGTGGTCAGCATAGTCAACTTTCATGTGTCTTGCGGCGTGGACCATGCAATCACATGACCATTACTGTAACCAGCCGCTAGATGGCTACCAGAAGCATGCCACGATAGAGTGGATGGCTCCGTCTCCCCCACTCCGATCCCTAGAGGTTGTGTTTTCTCCGAGAAAGGACTCCAAAACATCACTGAACCATCTTGCGATGCCGAGGCTAAAAGTTTTCCTCCTGGTTGAAAAGAAAGCCTAGTAACCAAATCTGCATGTCCTTTTAATTCAAGGGGCCTTGTTCCCGCAGGTCCTTTGCCAGAAAAATCCCAAAGTGTAATACGATCAGCTCCAGTTGTTGCCAAAAAACGACTTTTTTCATCCCAGTCCAGATCTCGTACCTTCACCGCATACCCCGACATTTCCAAATCCTCGTCGTTGCGTAAAATCCACACATGGACCGAATTATCCTGGCAAGAGCAGGCAATGTGCTTACCATCGGGAGCCCATTTGATTGAGAGTAAACTGCTCTTTAGCTGGTAGTTTTTCCAAGGTTTGCTCCAGGAGTTCTCCGAACTCATTTGATAAAACCTGACATTCCCGTAACAAACTACTCCCAATGAGTTCAGTTTCTTGTTCCAGGAAATTCCGCTGATTGTGCTGGCAAAATCTCCTACTTCTTGGATTAACTCACCTTGCGAATCAAAAATTTTTAATTTTTTTCCAGCCGAAGCAGCTAGAAAAGGCTCGGTAGGGTGCCAAGCTAAATTTTCTACCCACCCCCCTCCTGCATCCACTTCAGCCGACGTTTTGCCCTGTCCAATGTTCCAAATGCGAATAGTTCCATCTTGGCCACCCGATGCAAAATATTTTCCATCAGATGACCAATCAGAACAAAGCCCAGAGCAAAGTCCCCCTTTTTTGTGGGTTGGAATGCAGATAGCCTCTTTACTCCCCTCTAAAATCCAAAACACACCTCCATCAGCTTGGGTTCCGGCCAACACAGTTCCCTCCGGTGAGTATTTGAGCGAAGTGACGTAGTTTCCGACATTAACAGCCCACCGCGGTTTGAGAAGCTTACGAGAAATATCTGTTTCTAGTTTTTTCATTTTTATTTCGCTAAGCAGGAAATAAAACCCTGTCTAAGTTCCTTTTCGTTCAAGTTTCTACCAATGAAAACGAGAACATTTTTTTTAGGTTCACTCCCCCAATCTCTATCCGGTTTTCCATCAAACAACATGTGAACTCCCTGGAAGACAAATCTCTTTTCTTCGCCCTGTATAGCCATAATCCCCTTCATTCGAAAAATATCTACCCCTTTTTCTCTCAGAAGCTTACCAAACCAATTATTTATTTTCTCTGAATCCATTTCCCCTGGAACATCAAATGAAACAGAAGTAACAGTGCTATCGTGTTCGTGCTCAGGATTAAATAGGATGGAGGATTCCGGTTGTGTGACTTCGCGACCCCATTTGAGTTCAAGGTTAAATTCACTGGGCTGATGTTGGGTAAACAGCCCATAGGAACCAGCTGTGGACACCTCTAGTCGAAATTTGCTCACACCTTCCTCATTAAGTGCCAATCGTACTTTTTGAAGTTGGGGAATGAATCGGTCACCAGGTTGTAGCTTCACAGGTTTCTTATTTGAAAACTCCAAAACAACTTTCTCTTGCACCGCCGCCAAGGATGTTTTTTCCGTTCCCTCAATCGCAATCAAAACTAAGTCCATTTCGGGATCGGGCCCTTTATCTAAATGCAATTCATAATGTCCTTTCTTGAGTTGAAAACTACCCGCCCACTCAAAAGGCAACTCGGGCTCTAAAAATGTGGGTTTGATATCTATTGCCCGCTCCAAATTGAACCCCCCCACATTGAGCACATTCTCAAGCGGAGTCACTGCATGGTGAGATCGATGAATCTTTGCCATGCTGTTCATCGCACGAATTTTTGACTCGAGTTTAATCAATTCTTCTTCATTTACTAAATCTGTCTTATTCAAAAGAACAACATCTGCAAACGCCAGCTGCTCTTGACACTCTTTGCTGGTATCGATGTGTTGAAGAACATGTTTTGCATCTACAACAGTTACAATGCCATCCAGCTTCAGTTTTTCCTTCATTTCATCATCAACAAAAAATGTTTGGGCTACTGGAGCGGGATCCGCAAGGCCGGTTGTCTCAATCATAATATAATCAAACTTGTCTCTACGCTTCATGAGATTGCCAAGGATTCGAATCAAGTCTCCCCTTACAGTGCAACAGATACATCCATTATTCATCTCAAAGATCTCTTCGTCGGCATTGACTACCAAATCATTATCAATCCCGATCTGCCCAAACTCGTTTTCTATTACTGCGATTCTTTTTCCATGATTCTTTGTTAAAATATAATTTAGAAGGGTCGTCTTTCCTGCTCCTAGAAACCCTGTTAGCACAGTGACTGGCACCTTATTTTCCAAAGCTGAATCCATTTTTATTTCCCTTTCGTTTTTTCTTGATCACATTCGTGTGAATTGTTTTTAAAAAGGTTTGAAATATCGGTAAGCGTAATTTCCTCAACACTTTTATGAATTTTTCTTTGCTCGGTGGGCTCATCTACCCGCATAATCGCCACGATAGTTTCAATGGGCGGACAACCAGGTTCTTTACATTCCAATTGAGTTATAAAAACTGTCGCGCTCTCATCCAACTGCACACAAGATTGAACCCACTGTTTCAACAGCGCTAGTTTGTTCGGATCGGCTTTTGGCAACTGAGAAACGCCTATTTTAAGCATGATTAAGGGCTCCTAAACTCATTTTATTGCTCTTCATCCAACATTCGCCTTGCTGGGTTTTCCAAAAAAGAGCCAATGAACCATCAAAAACAATTCTCTTTTCATCAAGGAAAAGTATACGCTTCATACGTCCTGGGATCAGGGGAAGGTCATGAGTAGCCCAAATGACACTCGCTGGGGAATATTCCAGACAACGCTCAATAAAAGAAATGAGATCCTGCGCTGAAATCGGATCAAGCCCTAAGGTGGGCTCATCTAAAAGTAAAAGGCTTGGCTTTCGAACCACTAAACCGGCTAGAGCGACTCTTTTTTTTTCGCCAAAACTCAGACGGTGAATCGGTCGCCCGCTCAAATGCGTAAGATCCAAATCTGCTAATATTGCCTGCGCCAATTCCCTTCGCTTTGCTTCGTCAAACTCTTTCCGGATCCCCCAAGCCACATCCTCAAGCACAGTAGAGCAAAAGAATTGATCCTCAGGATTCTGAAGTAAGAGTCCCGCACGGTGATCCACTCTGTTTCTTATTTCTTTTCCTTGAACTGCCTTGCCAAAGCGAATCATTTCGCCCCGACTCCATTCGTTAATTCCTGCGCAGGCGCCCAAAAGAGAGCTTTTACCGCTGCCACTTCTTCCGGCTAAAAGAATCCACTCTCCTCGGTGGAGTGAGAAAGATAAATCCGATAAAAGAACTGCTTGATCCTCTCCTAAGAGGGTTCCATTTTTAATTTGGACAATATCGGATTGGCCGGAAAGGGGCTCAGCTACCGTATTTATTTCCTCACTATCCAAGCGGAGGAGCTGAAAATTAGAAAGCATTTCTCCACGGGATAAACTCTTAACGATGATACCCCCCATTAACGATGTCAGATGAGAGAGCTGGTACGGATTGGCTCCTCGAAGATACAATGCTTTACACTGTCTATTTTTTTCCTCCACCACAAGCATTGCTTGAAAAAGACTCGAATCAATCAACTCAATCAAGAGGGGGGGGATAGCAAGAGAATGAAAAACTCTTTTTAACTGTGGCCAGCTAAGAGTGGAGCTAAACCAAAGGCCCCAAATGAGACCTACTCCAAAGCGTAAGGAGAGAATAATCCACCGGTCACTCAAAAGACCCATGCGATGAGCAAAAAAGTATATTCCCCCCGCCCCTAGAAAGCTCAAAGCAAAGATCCGCCATCGATTTTTTGAAAGCTTCTCTATTCCCGAAAACAAAACCCCTAAACCCAACAAAACTCCCAAGGGAATGAGACTCTCCCAAACGGCGTTCACCAAAAGAACACCGAGCAAAAGAAATAATCTTTCTCTGGGATGAAGAGGCAGTTTGGCTTTGCCATCAAATAAAGCTATATCTGGGCTAAGAGTCATTTCTTCTTTCTTTTCCCCAAAGAACAGACCAACTCCACCCTGCCCACCAACCTGCTAAAAAGTTTCCTGCTGAAAAGACAAAAAGGGTAATTTCATTGCTAGTCCACTCCCAAGCCGGCCCGGGCTTTTTCCCGTAGGCCCTCGCTATTACCCCCATGACCGAGTCATCAATTCCCTCAAAGTTTCCAGCGTGAGCTATTGGTGATCCAGACAAAATTACAGACAACAGGAAAAGGATCCCTAAGCGGCGACTTATCAAAAGAGGATTTCTTTTCTTGATCTCGTTATACAGCAGAAAACTCACCACTCCCTCGAGGATTGCAAGAGGAAGTTGTACGGGGGCAAATCCCAGCAGAACAGCCTGAGTCACTTTCCAAAACGAGGAATCCTTGCCTAGCGCCAGCCCCAAAATTCCTGCATCAGCTGAATAGACAGCTAAATCCGCAAAAAAACAGGATAGAAAAACTGAAGCGGCTTCAACTCCTTTAAAACCCATCGAAAAGCCTCTCGTAATCCTTTTCAATACTTCAAAAAGAAACACAGCTGTAAAAGGCCCGATCACCCCGAGTGTAAATATATTCGCCCCTAAACTCGTTAAGCCCCCATGACTAAAAAACAGTGCTTGTACAAAAAGAATAATTGCAGTCGGAAACACCATGAACACAGGTCCTCTGAGAAGGGCAAAAAGCGGGGTGCCACAGATATGGGAAGTAGCTCCCACTACAGGAACCGGGAGGGGAAGGAGTGTAACCGCGAAACACAAAGCAATTACTAATCCCACAAATACTCTGTCAGTACCGTTTTGAGACTGCACCCTCATTTTCTGGGCACTCTTCCAGACAAAGGGCGTTGCCACAGCAAACCATCCCACGCTTTGTGGCAACGTCAAGATTCCCTCAGAAATATGCATCAGTAACCCCAGGCAATTTTGATGCAACATTATTGCATTAACAAATGGGGGTCAAACTTTTTTGAGGATTACCGAAAAATAAGATATGTTTCCACCATGAAAGATTCCTTAGCATTAGAAAAAGCCCTATCGCGTTTAAAAAAAGCCCATTTAAAGGTGACTCCTATCAGAAAGTCACTTCTCAATTTTTTACTAAAGCACCACGGCCCCTTTCCGATTGAGGAAATTCATAAAAAGACTTTAGGCGACCGAGTTACTATTTATAGGACACTAGACTCTCTTGAGCGAGCAGGCTTGATCCACAAAGTCTTTTTTGGAGATAACATTGTGAGATACGAGTATCACGATCCGGACTTTCACCACCACCATGTTATTTGTCGTTCTTGTGACAAAGTAGACGAGGTAGATCTTTGTCCATTAGACTTTCTAGAAAAGCAACTTCAGAAAATGGGCTATTCCCAAGTTGAACACTCTGTGAGTTTTTTTGCTGTTTGCCCGAATTGTCAGTCTGGTTAGTTTGGGAAGGATACCCTTTTAAAAGAATTTTTCAGGGAATCCACTGATGTTTGACCAAAGATCATTTAACGGGAACAAGGCCTTTCTTTCATCAGAATTAAAAAAGGGATTTCCATAATTTCTTTTTGTGTACCACAAAGCGGCTTCACGCTCATAATCTGCAACCCACTGAAATACCTGTTGCCAAAGATTAATGGTTTTTTCTCGGCTCTGAACTGCAAGATGTGAGCCGACCTTCATTCTGCTCCGGTGAGCCCGCAAAGCCCAATACGGCTTGGGTTGATGCCACACGCTGCTGAAGTAGGGTTCTAGGTCGTGTCGGCTCAAATAAATTCCTCCCAGCTCTTTTACACCAAAAAAAACTCCAAACCCCCAGAGGCAGATATAAAAGTCCCCCTTTGATAACTCATAGGCTGAGCTTGAGGTGAGTCTCTTTCCTCTGGCTCGAGTCCTCTTAAAGCCTTTGTTCAGCAGGAAGTTTCCCTCCTGATTTTTTATATCTTGGCCAAAAATCCAAAATTGCAGATTCCAAGCTTCCAAGATCTCATTGCGTGAATGGATCATCTTTAATGACTGTCTCAATTTCGGTATCGGTAGCTAGTGCAGTCCTTAGGGCCTTCTTGATAGCCCCAAAATGCTCCTTTTTTCCAATCACAACAATTTTTTGTTTCCGATCACCAAAACGGGGATGCCAGTCTTTTTTTATCTCAATCTGTCTTTCTGGCTCCTTTGGCCACTCCTCGCTTTTTTTCGAAGCCCACCAAGTTCCGATAGTGGTCCATCGCCTCATTCCCCCAGCCTGCGAAAATTCCCAAGCAAGATCTTTCCGGCTTGAAATCCAAAAAAAACCTTTCGCTCTAATGACTCCAGCCCATTTTTTTGAGAACAAAGAATGAAGTCTATGAGGATCAAAAGGTCGGCTTTCTTGAAAAACAAAGCTGGATATCCCATATTCTTCCGTTTCAGGAGTGTGTTGCCCTCGAATTTCTTTAAGCCATTTGGGAGCCTGAGAAGCCTTGTGAAAGTCAAAGCGGCCTGTGTTGAGAATTTCTTTTAGGTTAATTTTACCAAACTGACTCTCAACTATCTTTGCATCCGGGTTGAGATTTTTAATAATCGTATACAGAAGTTTGATTTGTTCCGCAGACACCAGATCCGTCTTATTAAGAATGATAACATCCGCAAACTCTACCTGTTCAACTAACAGGTCCGATAAAGTTCGTTCGTCATTTTCATTTGCTTGAAGACCTCTGTCTTTTAGTAATTTACCAGCTTCATAATCAGCAAGAAAATTGAGTGAGTCAACTACTGTAACCATCGTGTCCAGCCGGGCAACCGAACCCAAACTTTTTCCTTGTTCATCCTCAAAAGTAAAAGTTTCTGCTACTGGGAGAGGTTCAGATATTCCCGTAGATTCAATGAGAAGGTAATCAAAGCGGCCTTCTTCTGCGAGTTTTCTTATTTCGATGAGAAGATCTTCCCGTAAAGTACAACAAATACAACCATTACTCATTTCGACGAGCTTTTCATCTGTTCTTGAAAGTGTCACTCCTTGCTCAATAAGATCC
>RFNV01000235.1 GCA_009927005.1 Pseudomonadota bacterium | reverse complement strand
GTAGACAAGCGGTAAGTCACTGGATTTTGATTCCAGCATTCCCAGGTTCGAATCCTGGCGCCCCAACCAAAATCTTACTTAAATATCCCTTTAAGAATATTTTTGATTTGTCCTTCAGCTTGCTTCTTTATTTCTTGAGTGGCTTTATCTTGAGCCATAGAACCGAGATTTTTGAGAGCGACTTGAACTAGAGCTTCTGGAATCTGGAGGTAACTGTATTCGGGACTGAGTAGAGTTCCGCCGACTGAAATTGGAATTCGGAAGGGCTTTCCACGCTCAATTAAAATTGGATCGACACGCAAGAGATTATACGTATCGTAGACTTCCCAATCTGCTTTCAGTGCATAATCCAGGAGCCCCACTTTTGTACTTCCTTTAATGTCGACTCCTTTCTGCGGAACCGCTTCTGCAACAAAATCAGTGGACTGAAACTCGCCGTCTTTTATCGTAAAGGTGGCGGTAATTTTTCTAAACTCTGAAGAGACATCTCCCATCTTCAGCTCTTTACCTTTGAGAGCAGGAACTTTTTCAGATACTTTTTCGTAAACTCCTTTAATCCCTCCGGCCACCATTTTATGGATGTCAAAAGTGTTCAGCTTTGCTCCGGCTACAAACATTTTTCCATTCGCATTTAAGCTCTTTTTGGCCGAGTTAGCATCCGCTCCCTCTCCACTGCCAGACATTTCTCCGCTGAGTGATCCCGAGATTGTATTTTTAAGAAACTCCATTTTCGAAGCGACGGCCTCTCCAAGGCTCAAGCCATTCAATTGTACTTGAAAAGCATATTGAGGAACCTTCGACCTAAGGTCTACTTGGGTCGTCCCCTTCAATTTCCCGCCCCAAAGACGTGTCTCATCAAAAATTCCGACGAGTTTTTGATCTTTCAAAAGAAACTTCCCTTGCACCGGTTCAAGCTGCATTTGATAAAGTTTCATTACTTTGACGTTGAAAACAATTTCCCCGGTAGCAGCTTTCGCAACGGGACTGGGACTTGAAGGCAGAGTTGAAGGCGAAGCAACATTTGTGTTCTTGGTAGTTTTTGAGACGGGAGAAGGCGATTCACCCTTTTCAACTTCTGCTCTTTTAGCCACCGGCACAGGAGCATTACCCATCTTTACCCAGTCGACCAGCTCATCTAAATCCATCTCATTCGAAAGAACATTCGCCATGATTTTAGGATTTTCGAAGGATTTAACTTGAGTAGAGACTTCGCAATCAAAAGCTTTTGCCTTTAATTTCAAAACAGCTTTATCAACGCTCTCACTCGAAGCCTTCCATTGAGCGGTTACCTCTAAGTCTTGCTTGAGGTAATCCCCAGTCACTTTCACTGGCTCCAACTCTCCCTCAGAAATGTAAAGGTCGCCTGTTTTTTTTATGGTGGCTAGGAGGCGAGTGGGCGAACCACTTTTCTTTTGAAAAGCCCCCATCGAAAAAGAAACCTTATCTAAGTTTGCAGAAAGATTCAGGGTCTCATCTTTGCTTTCTCCGGTAATTTCAAAAGGCCCAGAGATCCCCCCTCGCCCCTCAGTCGAAGCACCTAAAATCCCCGAAAGCTTAAACACGGGAAGAGAATTAAGGGATAAAGCTCCGGTTTCTAAATTCAACCGATCTAATTCGGTGTGGGAGTTTGATTTTAAATCCTCAACCTGAAGGGTTGCCTCTTCAATTGAAATCGAAACAGAGGCTCGTTCAGCCCAAGAGGGGCTGGTTTGTTTATTAGGAGCTTTTACTTCTTCCACTGCCTTCGGAACGTCTAAGCTCTTAGGTTCAGGCGCGGGCATTTCCCCTGTACCCTCGGATTTCTCTTTTTTCATGAGGGAAAGTACGTTCCATTCCCCTCGTTGATCTCTTTTAACCTGCACTTTAGGCTTCTGCATCACAACTTGGATTTCCGGTTTCATGGAGAGCAGTGACCGGACGGGTACTCGCAACTTGAATTTTCCTACTGATAAAATTTGCGCCTTATTCGAATCGGTCAGGATGGCTTCATCCGCCTCAACAGCAATTTCTCCCCAAAGCGTTAGCTTGAGCTTGCCGAGATCGAAATGGCCGTTCAGTTTCGAATTCACTAATTCAACAATTTCCGGACGAAACCGATCCACATTTACAAAAAAGGGAATGGTTACCATTCCGATAATGAGAATTAAAAGTAATCCCAACAGACCGAGAGTAAGTTTTTTCATTTTAATAATTTAAGGGTTTCAAAAACTCCAGGATAGCCCTGTTCAAACCAATGCCACCAACCGATCACCATGATGAGGTGACCAACAAAAATGAAAAAATGACTCCACATCTCAATCCGATCGGATTTTCCAGACATATACCGAGCCCAATGCATGGCCTCATCAATCACACTGTAAAACACAGAGAGTACCGTCAGAACGAGAGCCGGGATTCTCAAAAACTCGCGGTGAGAATAGGCCAAACAAAGCATGAAGACACTGGTAATGCCGGCAAAAATCGTAATGTGGTGAACCAGATCCTCTCCATTCTTCAAAGCTTCCTTGTACGCGGTTCGGTGGCCGATAGTATCGAAGGCGATTGCCCCTACGAAAATAAAAATTCCGATTGGCACATTCCATACATAAGCGGGGTACTGAACCCCGTTGATGAAACCAAAAACGAGAAATCCAGTGACAGATCCCATGAGCCCCAGCATCAGCCCAATCCAAGCGAAATAAACCTTCCAATCCTCACGATTGAAGAGCTTCATCCGGCTCGCGTAGTGAGCTGTGTCTTCTAAGAAAGTTCGGCTGTGTTCCACTGATGTCTCCAGAGTTGTAAATTATCCACTTTTTTCCATGGCTTTAAAAGTCGATACCGTAATGTTCGAGCGACGTACCCAACCGCTTTAAAAATACAAAGTAGTTTCTCGGCTTTGGTGACTATTGTGCGAGAATCCCAAGCTTTTTCCCGCCGCTCTTCAACTTTTCTTCCAATCTTTCGGTAGACGCAGATGGCCATTGAAACTGCCAAAGCCGATCTCCAAGGCAAAAATTTAAGCCCCTGAATTCCCGATTCATAGCGGGCCTCAGCCTCTTTCAACAGTTTTCGAACTAAATAGGCTATTGAAGTACGAAAAGCGGGATTCAAAACATCTTTTTCTCCCATCCCTATTTCTTGAAGCCAATTGAGAGGCAAATAAACTCTTCCCATTCGGGCATCAGTCATCACATCCCTTGAAATGTTTGTAAGTTGCATTGCAATCCCTAAATCAGAAGCGTGTTTTAGGGCTCCTTCTTCAGAAACACCCATGATGTGGCTCATCATGAGGCCCACGCAACCGGCAACTCGGTAACAGTAAAGGCTGAGGTCCTTCATCTCGGGATAGCGCTTGTTCTCTACATCCATCTGCATCCCTTCAAGAAGCTCCAAAGCGTAGTAACTGGGGATTTCGTAATCCTTGGCAACTTTGCCCAGTGCCTGAAAAACGATGTTATCAGTAGCCCTTCCTTTGAAGGCCTGTTCAGTTTCGACTTTTAATTGCTCCAACACGTTCTTTTGTTTCGAGGAGTCTTCAACTTCATCGATTGCATCATCGACATAACGACACCAACCGTAGAGAAAACAAGCAGCATCTCGTGTCTTTTCATCAAAAAGACGACTAGCTAACGAAAAGCTCTTGGAACCCTTCTCAATGATGGTCTGACACTGTTTCGCCAGCGCTTCGACTTCGGTATCAGTTGCTACATCCTTTTTTTTTTTGACGTCCTCAAGAACCAATCCAGCTGTTGCTTTAGCAGATCCCACTACTCCAGGAATGCCCGCTCCTGGATGGGTTCCCGCTCCAACAAAATAGAGATTTGAAAACTGATCATCTCGGTTGTGGGTTCTAAAAAAAGCACTCTGATGAAGAACGGGTTCCAAGGAAAATGCAGATCCCCATCGAGCATTCAGCTCCGTCTCAAAATCTAAGGGTGTAAAAATCCTTTGGGTGACAATGGAATCGGATAAACCAGGCAAATAGCGCTTGTCCAAATAATCAATGATTGATTTTGCATATCGAGGCCCTTCGGTAGCCCAATCCACGTCGCTTTTCCCCAAATGCGGCACAGGAGAAAGTGCATAAAAGGCATCACATCCCTCCGGAGCAAGGCTGGGGTCCGTCAGAGTCGGACGGTGTACGTAAAGAGAAAAATCCTCAGCTAGATGCCCTCGTTTGAAAATATCCGCCAAGTGCTCTTTATAGCGTGGGCCAAATACGATGTTGTGATGGTCAAACTGGGGAAACTGTTTGTTTGTCCCAAAATAAATCACAAACAAGGACATACTGAAGCGACTTCGCTCGAGCTTCTTTCTCGAAGAATCCAGTTTTGACTCTCGCTTTAGTAAATGGTGGTAAGTGTGAAACACATCTGCATTGCTAACCACCAAATCACTAAAGATCGTCTCCCCTTTTTTGGTTACAACTCCTTTAACTCGATTATTCTCAGTGATGATTTCATGAACTTCAGCATCACATTGAATGGTTCCACCCAAATCAGTAAAAAGCTTCACCAAAGCTTGGACTAGCGCACCGGTCCCACCTTTTGGAAAGTAGACTCCCCATTTTCTTTCAAGAAAATGAATAAGCGTGTAGATGCTGGATGTACTAAAGGGGTTTCCTCCCACAAGAAGAGAGTGAAAACTAAACGCCTGTCGAAGATGAGGATCTTGGATGAATTTAGAAACTATCCCGTAGACGCTCTTATAGGCTTCGAGTCGCATGAGTTGAGGCGCTACTCTGATCATGCTCCACCAATCTAGAAATGGAACATGGGCTAATTTTGTATAGCCCTCTTCAAACACTTCTTTCGTGTAATTCAAAAAAGCAGTGTAATTCTCGGCGTCGTCGGCATTCAATTTTCGAATCTGTTCGAGCGTTTTTTCATGATCATTCACGTAATCAAATACGACCCCATCTTCCCAAAATAGTTTATACAGCGGCGCAACCGGCAGCAATTCGATATAGTCTTTGATGTCTCTCGAAGACAGTTCAAAAAGCTCTTCTAAACAAGGAGGTGCTGTGATTACTGTTGGCCCAGCATCAAAAGTAAACCCCTTATCGTGATAGACATAAGCTCGGCCTCCTGGCTTATCTCGTTTTTCCAAAAGAGTAACCTGGATCCCTGCTGATTGAAGACGAATCGCACAGGCAAACCCTCCAAAACCACTCCCAATAACAATCGCATGCGTTTTTTTACTCATAAGACCTCTTAAGCGTTTCGCCCAGTAAAATCACCTTATCTACTGCAGCCCCATTCCATCGAATGTGATCTAATCTCGCTAATGCTGCATCTAAAAAATCCTTCGCGTTTTGTTTCGCTTCATCAACCCACTTTGCAGTTTGAAAGTAGCTTTTGAGTTCTTTTTCCTCTGGTAATTTACTGACAACATCTTTAAATTGTTTGTACTCCTCGCTGGAAAGAATCTCAGCAGCAGAAGCCCACACCCAAGATGGGCGCCTCCCTTTTAAATCTTCAAATCGCTTTGGGTCAGCAGGTATTTTTTCTTTAATATTTCCTAAATCATCAAACATCTGTAGAGCAGTTCCAAAATCACAACCTATACGGGACAATAACGAAACCTGCTCAGGAGATCCTTCGGCAAGAACTGCGCCTAATTCCAAAGCTAATGCCGTTAGAGCGCCCGTTTTTAACTCAAGCGAGGCAAGGCAAACTGATTTCACCCGCTCTTGAGGCAATTCAGAAATAGGAGTGCCAACATCCAAGGCTTGACCCGAATGAGCTCTGATGAGCGCGCGGTGGCACACACGAGTCAGTTCCAATTTTGTGTGGTCGGAAACGTCCCATCGCCCAATCGTCTCAAATGGCCAAAAGTAGAGCCAATTGGCGCTGTTCAACGCAACCGCAAGGCCATAGGTTTTATGGAGAGCTGGCAGTCCACGCCGCAAGTCACTGTTATCTTGAATATCGTCGACCACTAAAGAAGCAGCGTGAATGGCTTCCAAGACCTGCATCGCCTCATCAACATATTTATTGGCCAGGCTTCGATTATTAACTAAATCAAATCCGCTTCTGACCAACTGACTTCGAAAGTGTTTACTGGGCCGGTTTAAGAACTCATTTAGGGGCGCGAGAAGACTTTTACCAATCAGATCCTCGATCCCTCTTTTTTCTGTGAGGTCTAGCCACTCTTCGAGTGCCTTAGGAGATGGCAGCCAATTGATCGTATCAGGTGTCACTGGCGAGCTCCCTTCTCAATGCTGAAAATGCAGCACTGATAGGCACTGGTGGAGTTCGAAGAAAAAATCGAACTTTTTCAAAACTACTCAGACGATGGGCATAAAAAGAATCTATCAAGTCACCAGGCAGGCGGTAAAAATGTTGTAGAAACTGAAAGCGCCTTTCCGGTCGACCCGCCAAAAACATAACTCGATTGAGCAAAACAAAAAACTTCTGCCGATGATAAACACCCTCAGAAAAACGCTCCAGCAGCTGTGGCCAAGTCTCTTGATCATGAGATTTGATTAGAAGTTCGACTGTCTGAACAGCCATTGGTAGACTGTATCCCGTGGTGGGATGAAACAAACCGGCTCTCATCCCAACCGTCAAAGAAGTTTCTCTCAGGCTCTCTGAGGAGCGACTACCCAACCAAAACTGATTTTTTAGAGGCAGTGGCAAACAACCTGTTTCTTCATAAAACACTTCTCGAACTTGCCAGTTTTTTTCAGCACAATATTCCAAAATCTCCCTGCGACACTCTTCCGAATCTAAATCTGGTGTTTCACTGTAACGAGTGTCTTCAATCAGAAGTCGATTTTCACTCCAAGGAAGACAGTAGAAAAACCGATAGCCATCTTTTTGTTTTACTGTGGCATCCATTAGGATAGGTGCTTTTAACCCATGAGGATGATTTAACTCAACTTCCAAACCAAAAAACTTTTGAAATCCACAAGCACCCTTTTCCAGTTCTCGCTTCCCCCGACCATCAAGGATCTGCTTTGCAGAAATAATGGTTCCGTCTTTTAAGACTACTTGGTTCTCAGAAACCGCTAAAACATCCGTATTAAATCTGACGTTCTCAGCAAGCTCCTGATGGAGGACTTCATGAAACTTTCGAGACCTGATACTGTAATACCGGCTCTCCAATTGCCGCTCATACTCCGGAAAAGCCACCTGATAGAAGGGCCAAGAGGCTGATATTAAAGGCGTGATCCACCTCAGTGCTTCGGGAGTCAGATCTTTTTCATGAAAGGACCATGTACTCCTTCCCCCAAAAGAAATGGCGCGCTCAAGGATTAAAAACCGTACCCAGGGTTTTATCCGCTTGAGTTGCCAAGCGAGTAACCCGTTAACTAACCCGCCCCCAACAAATACAATGTCATAATCAAAATGGTGCATGAAAACTCAAATCTAAACCTACCGAACCGGCCTCCTCATGGCAACGAGAGATTTAGTGTTATTTTTATGTAATTTTAGGGGTTTACAGCACACACTTAAACCCATATTTTAATCTCAATGACCGGAGCTCAAATCCACCTCATCTTGAGTCGTTGTCCTATCTTGTTTCTCCTGGCCGCGTTGATTCTTTTTGGGTTAGCTTGGAAAAAAAAACAGAGCGATTGGGAAAGTATCGCCCTAATCTGGATCACTTGTTCATGCCTGTTAGTGATTCCGACCTATTTAACAGGAAGTTCAATTGAGAACTCTTTTTTAACGGATCACGAAAAATTCGCTAAGATATCTTTAGTGCTCGCAGTCCTTACCTCCATTCTTTTGATTGTTTCGCTCACCTTTGGGCATCCCTCAGTGTCCCGCTGGACTAAAAGGTTGGGCCTAGTTGCATCAGTTTTGACTTTTGTCGCCCTTGGACTAACCAACCAGCATGGCGTACTGATTAGACATGGGGAAACCAATTCAGTTTCTGAAGAGGATGGGTCCAGTGATGATTTGGATTTGGATTTGGATGAAGGTGACCAGGAAGACCGAGAAGATCCTCAAAGAGGCAACGAAGTATGAATCTTTTCCATCAGTTTGTTCTGGGGATCGGTCTTTTTCTCATTTTGGCTCACTGTTCAACTCTTTCCGAACCCTCCCCCTCGACCGTCCCCGCAGATGAGTTTTTCAGTGATCGTCCGCCGGATTCTATTGCGGGGGATGGCAGTCCCCTTTTCACTCAAGCTCAGACTTTTGATCGAATGCTTCGAGGGAAACTAACCGAGAAAGAGCAAAAAACACTTGTTAGGAATTGCTTAAATAGCGACAAGGGGAACCCATTTTGTCCTGGTTTCTTTCAAAGAGAAAAACTTTTTCGCTTAGTAGCCGATAAGTTGATTAATCCCTCTGCCCCCCCTAAACGGGAGGTAGTCCCTTTGCGGCCGGAGCTTGTTAATGGGCAGATTGTTAATTTAAAAACTCTTCGTCGATCTGAGATGGAGCCACTGATTAAGGGCCTTTCGGGAACATCTGAACACGATCTTCTTTTCCTGGCCCAACAGACTTTAAGAGAGGCTAAGTGCCCCAACCGTTTTGCAGTAGCAATTGCTGCGATGCTCGAAGACTTTCTTCCAACTCAGAACCATCACAATTTAATTTCTGAACTGTATCAGGCTGGAGCTAGATGTGCTCGGCGCGAACCAGTCGACCAGGAACATTATTATACCCGAGCCGGACTTTTTTTATTCTGGGCTAGAGAATACAAAAAAGCAGTATCCGTCTTAAGAAAAGTTAAACCGATGGATGCTTTTTCCGGTAGGGCTTTCTACTGGCTAGCTCAAGCTCAAAAGTCTTTAGGAGATAAGGGGGCTGCGGAAATAACGCTCACTCGTCTTTTAGCGAAACAACCCCTCTCCTTTCATTCTCTCGTAGCATCTCAAGAAGTAGGGACCGAGCCTCTAAACGGTTGGCGAAGTACTGTCCCCTTAAAGAAAACTCGAAGCGCACGATCCCCCAAAGCGAACGTCTTTATTAGGCAAGCTGAAATACTGAAACGGTTTGGATTTGATTTTTCCGCTGCCATTATTACGGAATGGACTTTTAAAAAATACCAACGCCTTGAAGGTGAAGTGCGGCTCCATCTTGCTTCGCTCGCAGACCCGCCGACCGCAATCACTCAAATTCCTGCTGTCTTATTAGCTCAACCTCACTTAGCGAATAAATTTTCACTGGAACAAATGTATCCGCGACCATTTTTTGAGGTTTTTGTGAGAAACAATGAGGGAGTGGATGCTTATTTACTAATGGCAATCGCGAGAAAGGAAAGTCGCTTTAATCCCAAAGCAGTATCCTGGGCTGATGCTCAAGGACTCATGCAAATTAATCCGAATACAGCTAAACGAATGACGGGAAAAGATCAGACGGATCTGTTCAATCCACAAACGAGTATCGAATTAGGCGCAAGGCACATCCAAATGGATCTGTCTCGGTTTGACAACCGTCTCCCTCTAGCAATTGCAGCTTACAATGCGGGGGATGAAGTAGTAAGTCGTTGGCTCAAGAGATTTGCGGTATCCGACCCCTTGCTCTTTTTAGATTTGATACCCTATCGAGAAACGAGAGACTATACTGGCTTTGTTTTGAGTAACTATTTTTGGTATCGCCGGCTTTACTCTACAGATTATCCCAACCAAAACCTTCATTCTCTAATGCGTAGTCCGCTAGAGAAATAATTTGCTCATCATCGTTCTCGTCAATTTTTCCAAAATTACTTTTAACACGTCTTCGAACTTGCCCGGCGAAGACATGCAGAATCTCTTTTTCTCTGGCAGCTTTTTCGGTGCCCTTTTCCTCGATGCTTGCTGTCACTCGAGAAATCACACAGGCAAGCGCAAAAAGATCAATCATGGCATCCGCAAGACGTCTGGTCGGGAATTGCAGATCGACAATTTTCTTTCCATGTTTTCGAAGAATTCGATCAGTAAAACTAGCTAACCCCTGAGCACACTCTTCAAAAATCTGTGTTTCCTCTTTCAGGCTTGGATGTGCCTTTGTAAAAGTAGCTTTACCCAAGCCTGTCGTAAGTGACATTTGTTTTTTGGCATAGTCCGAGAAAATACCAAACCCTTTGATAGGATCTTGAAATACTTTTCCCAGGCTCCCGGCTAACTCTTTTAACTGTTGCCCTACATCATGCATTGCTGTCAGCGCAATGAAGAGCCTTAAAATATCGTTAGTTCCTTCATAAATTCTGTTGATCCTGGCATCTCGTAGCATTCTTTCGTAAGGGAGTTCGCACATATACCCGCCCCCCCCGGCGATTTGCAAAGCTTCATCGAGTGTACGCCAGAGACATTCGGTTCCAAACACTTTGCTGATTGCAGCCTCTACAGCGTAGTCGTCGTAGCCCTGATCCACTAGCCCAGCTACTAAATTTACAACAGATTCAGTGGCGTAACATTCAACCACCATGTGTCCGATTTTCTGTTTAATTAATCCGAAATCTGAAATGGATTTTCCAAATTGTTGCCGACTTTTTGCCTGATGGGTACTTAAAGCAATAGCTCGTTTCATTCCCCCAATGCAGCCACCACCAAGCCCACTTCGGCCGCTATTGAGGATTTTCATGGCCACTTTAAACCCTTTTCCTACTTCTCCCAAAACATGATCATTTGGAACCCGGACGTTCTCGAAACTTACAGTGACCGTTGAACTTGCCCTTAGTCCCATTTTGTCTTCGTGCGGCCCCGTAGACACTCCAGCCATTTCTCGAGTGACAATAAAAGCCGTAATTTGGCCTTCTGGAGAGTCAGTTCTCGCAAACACAGTGAAAAAATCAGCAAGCCCACCGTTGGTTATCCAGATTTTTTCTCCGTTAAGTACCCAAGAATCCCCATCTTTAACAGCCTTGCATTTGATTCCAGCAGCGTCGGAACCTGCGCTGGGCTCAGTCAAACAGAAGCACGCCACCATTTCCCCTGTCGCTAATTTAGGAAGATATTTTTTCTTTTGCTCATCGGTTCCGAATAAGATCAGCCCCTTCATCCCAATAGAACTATGAGCTCCAGCGGTAATTGCTACGGAGGCCTCATAACGGCTTAACTCCTGTAAAACTCTTGAATATCCTGTTACTGAAAGGCCTAAGCCCCCAAACTCTTCGGGAACAATGAAACTAAAAAGACCAAACTCTTTCATCTCTTGGAGAAACTCTTTTGGCATTTCTCCCTGTTTGTCCCACTTCCGAAACTCTGAGTCTTTTCCTTTGAGCCAGGAGGAAAAGGAAGAGAAAATCGTTTTTAAAGTTTCCTTCTCATCCGTTTTCATTGTTGGGTAAGGGAAAATAATATCCTCGGCAATCTTCCCCATACACAAAGCACGCATAAAACTTCCGTTTGATTTACTCATAGTTCCTCACTTGTTTTTAATTCCAATTCCGAATTCAGCCATTGAAGATAAGCTGCATTTCCTCCTGAAATCGGCAAAAAGAGCACACAGGGGGTTTCATAGCTATGAACCGATTTGATCCAATCGTTTATTTGGGGTGCCTTATCTGCCCGAGTCTTAAGCACCAAAACAGTTTCTTGCCCATGTTCTATTTTTCCTTCCCACCAATACAAAGAGGCCATACCATCGATGATATTGACACAGGCCACCAACCGCTTTTCCAGGAGTCCCTGGGCTAATCTCTGGGCTTCGGCTTTGTCTTTAGCTGTCACGTAGGCTAGAACCATCTCCATGGCTATTAATTTTATCATAATCCGGACCTCAAAATGAAAGTTGTTACCTGGAACGTAAACTCGATCAATGTGCGACTCGACCGACTCACCAAGCTCTTAAAAAGAGAAGATCCTGATGTGGTTTGCTTGCAGGAACTGAAATGTACCGAAGATAAATTTCCCTTTGAGGCGCTGCGAGAAAAAGGCTTTGAGTCCCTTGTCTGGGGCCAAAAAACTTATAACGGGGTCGCGATTCTTTCAAAGACGAAACCTAGTAAAGTTTGGAAGGGCTTTAACGATGCTTCATTTGATAATGAAGCGAGAATGATTGGTGCTCAAATTGACGGATTAACGGTTATCTGTGTTTACGTTCCTAATGGCCAAGAGGTCGGCTCAGATAAGTACCGCTATAAGCTTAAATGGTTTGAAAAACTCCGCTTATTTTTACATGAAGAAGTTGATTTAAATTTGCCGGTTCTTCTCTGTGGTGATTTTAATGTCGCCCCTACAGATCAGGACGTTTACGATCCGAAAGTCTGGAGAGATCAGATACTTTTTTCAGAGCCCGAGAAGGATGCCCTACGAAAAATTACTGATTTGGGCTTACAGGATCTTTATCGAGCAATACATCCCGAGGGGGAGGCCTTTACTTGGTGGGATTACAGAAATATTTCGTTTCCTAAAAACCATGGACTGCGGATCGATTTTATTTTGGGATCCCCTCTGTCCGTTACACTCGTCGAAGATGCCTATGTAGATAGAAATGAAAGAAAAGGTTCTCAACCCTCAGATCACGCGCCAGTTGTCTGTCTTTTTAAAGAGGGATTTCATCAAAAGAAGGCCCGTCACCCTCAGGCGCAGTAATATCTTCATTGAACGGCGAGTTGCTAAAAATAGATTCGTTTTCTGCAAGGGGGTCTGGAGTGCTCAACAAACCAGAAGCCGACGCCTCATCAAAGAAATTGTCCTTTTCTTTTTTTTTCTTTTCTTGGGCCTTTTCTTCTTCGATTTTGTCCTCATCCTCAAGTCCAGCCTCAAGAAGAGTTTCTTCTACATAAAGTCCTTTTTCAAAGGAATCAATGCGGGAGGGATCACCAACTCCCTCTACTAACTTTTGATTTAATACTTGGGGCTCTTGATCATCAGATTCCTCATTGTTTTCATAAGAGCCAGGATCTTCCGTTGCAGACTTATCAAAATCTTCTTGTTGAGGAGCTAGCCTCATTAAAATGTCCGCTGTCGTCCCACCTAAATCACCGGGAATTTGAAAATCAATTGCATGGCCAATGAACGAAAAGACCAAAAAAAGAGATAAGAGTAGTTTCTTCACCTCTTTATCTTCGACAGAAACAAGCGAAAAACTTATCGCCAAGCGCCACCAATAAATCGTCGCACCTAGTCTAAATCGACAACCGATAAACGCCTGTTTTCAATTCGAAGTGCCCTTTTTCCCGAAAAAAGGGCCTTTAGGTCGTCTCCGATTAGCTTTGCTGCTTGTCCCGAGAGAATCCCCATCTCAACCCACTGGTCTTTTGATTTATCGAGATGAACGAGAATCTGGGTCATTTGGTGATTATTCATCAAAAATCGGGGCATGATTTCGGCTCGAGAAGCTAAAAAAGCAAGATAGGTTTCAATGAGATTTACGGCATGTGAATCAATTCGGGGAATGTCCTTGCGTTGCTCGGGAGCTTTTTCAACCTCCACCATCTTCCCTCTTTTAATGGCTTCCAAAATTACTCCGCCACTTCGCTCAACTTCTTTAGAGTGAATTCCACGAAAAGTCTTTAACTCTTCCAAGCTCTTTGGTTGACTCCGTGCTAATGCAATCAAGACTTCATTATCTGCAATCCAACCTCTTGGCAGATTCGCTTCCTTAGCGCGATTTTCTCGCCAACTAACTAACTCAGTAAGAACCGCTTGCTCTTTTTCAAGATGAGCTCCTTTTGCCATTTTTGCCGCTATTTCTTTTGGTGAAACATCAAAATGGCCTGATTCTGTTTCACTTTCCTCAAGAGCCCACTCCCACCTGTCGAGTCGATCCAAAATCTCTTTCATCTTTGCACAAAGTGAAACCAGGTGAGCCACATCTTGTTCTGCATAGTGGAGTAGCTCCGGCGAAAGAGGTCGAGCTAGCCATTTAGCTCGTGCCCGTCCCTTCGATACATAAACTCCAAGTACCTCACGAAGAAGTTTTTGTAAGCCAATGCTATCTCCCATTCCGCACAGAGCAGCGGCAATTGAGGTGTCCAAAACTGGCTTAGCCACAATTCCATAAGTCCAAAAAAGACATTCCTGATCAGCATGGCTAGCGTGAAAAACCTTAAGAATTTTAGGAGAACCCAACAAATCTAG
>RFNV01000139.1 GCA_009927005.1 Pseudomonadota bacterium | reverse complement strand
TTGTCGCATAATTTATCTTCTGTGAGCCCTCGCGATGATTGATGTTCTTCAAATACCGGATTATAAAGTGTTTCCTAAATGATGAAACCAAGAAACCCAAATCAGGAAGTTTTTTCTAGCCCGAGCATTCAGCCGCGTTTTATCACGGCCGCTTCCCTCTTTGATGGCCATGATGCCGCTATCAATATCATGCGAAGGGTACTGCTTTCCCAAGGAGCTGAGGTCATCCATTTAGGACATAACCGCTCGGCCGAAGACATTGTTTCGGCTGCTATTCAGGAAGATGCTCAAGCGGTAGCGATCAGCAGCTACCAAGGGGGCATGTTGAGTTTTTCAAATATATCAAGGATTTATTAAAGAAACATAATGCTGATCATATCCATATTTTCGGGGGCGGTGGAGGAACAATTACTCCTCAAGAAGCACGGGAACTAGAAAATTACGGCATTACTAAAATCTACTCACCCGAGGATGGGCGACAGCTAGGTCTTAATGGAATCATTGAGCATATGTTGGCTCAGGTTAAAGACCATCCCCTAAAAAACAAACATTGGAGTCGCTTATCTCATTTCGCGTCTGAGACTCAATCTCTGGCAGAACTTCTGACCTGTGCTGAGCTAGGAGATGAATCGTTTCAGCAGCAAGGCCTCGAAAAAGAGAAAAAGATTTATCTCGATATTTTATCTGCAATCGAACGATCCCCCTCCTCTACCCAAATCATTGGAATGACTGGGACTGGTGGCGCCGGAAAGTCAAGCCTGACGGATGAGTTGGTTTTACGAATTTTGGAAGACGACGCCAAAGCGAGGGTCGCTATTTTAGCAATCGATCCCACTCGAAGAAAAACGGGGGGCGCCCTTTTAGGAGATCGCCTTCGGATGAACAGCTTACAGAATCCCCGATGTTATATGCGCTCTCTGGCCACCCGAGAGGCTCACGTTTCCATCAGTCGAGCCACTCGACAATCAATCCAGATATTGAAAGCAGCAGGTTTTGACTGGATTTTTGTAGAAACTGGGGGAATCGGCCAAGCAGACACTTCGATATCTGATTTAGTAGATATTAATATTTATGTAATGACGAGTGAGTTTGGGGCCCCCACTCAACTTGAAAAAATTGGAATGCTTGATTTTGCAGATCTGGTCGTTCTCAACAAGTTTGAAAAAGGTGGAGCTCTAGATGGCCTAACAGAAGTTCGAAAGCAATTTCGTCGCAATCACCGAGAGTTTGAGAATATTACTCTCCCCCGGTATCCTGTTTTTGGCACCATTGCTTCTCGTTTTAATGATTCAGGAGTGAATCAGGTTTTCAATCACTTAAAGCGGATTCGCTCGCTGGATTCAAAACGTTTACCTTTGGACTCCGATTTTATTGTCCCACCTCCGCATCAATTTTCTATTGTTCCGAAGGAAAGAAGTAACTATTTGGCTGAGATCTCCCAAACAGTCCGCAATTACAAGAACCAAGTTAAGGCGACAGTTCAAAAAGTAAAACAGCTGGAATCAGCGAAAGAACTTCTTTCTTCTGAAAATTCTCTTAGCTCTCAGACTCGAAAAGAACTTGAAGTCACGCTTGATGGAATACAAAAAGAAATCTCCCAAGAAACACTCCAAGCGCTGAAAACCTACAAATCATTGGAAGAACAGTATCGAACAGATTCATTTAAATACCAAGTGAGACAAAGGACAGTTTCTGTTCCGCTCACTCATACTAGCCTGAGCCAACAAGCCATTCGAAAACTCGCTCTTCCGACCTTTAGCTCGGAAGCTGATTTAACTCGCTTCCTTTTAATGGAAAATCTTCCTGGATATTTTCCTTTCACAGCAGGAGTATTTCCTTTTAAGCGCAGCGAAGAGGATCCGAAGAGGCAATTTGCTGGAGAAGGAACCCCCTCTCGAACAAACAAACGCTTTCATTTGTTGTGCGATGGCGAAAAAGCAAAACGCCTTTCAACGGCATTCGATAGCGTCACTCTTTATGGGGAAGATCCGAACGAACGGCCCGACATTTTTGGGAAGATTGGCGAGAGCGGAGTCAGTGTTTGCACGCTAAATGATGCAAAACAATTATATGCAGGATTTGATTTGTGCGATCCCTCTACGAGCGTATCCATGACAATCAATGGTCCAGCTCCTATGTTACTGGCTTTTTATTTTAATACTGCAATCGATCAGCAAATCGAACGCTACAAGTCTGAAATGGGGCGAACCCCAAATGCCGAGGAGCTAAATCAGATTCGTTCCAATACACTCAAACAGGTGCGCGGCACTGTTCAAGCCGATATTTTAAAAGAGGACCAAGCACAAAACACCTGTATCTTCTCAACTGAATTCGCCCTTCGAATGATGGGGGATATACAAAGCTATTTCATCCAAAATGAAATTAAAAATTACTACTCAGTTAGCATCAGCGGTTATCACATTGCGGAAGCCGGCGCTAACCCCATTACACAGTTAGCTTTCACTCTCGCTAATGGCTTCACTTATGTGGAGTACTATCTAGCCAGAGGGATGAAGATTGACGACTTTGCTCCCAACTTTAGCTTCTTCTTCAGTAATGGACTGGACCCCGAATACACGGTCATTGGCCGCGTTGCCCGCCGAATTTGGGCAATTGCCATGAGAGACCGGTACGGAGCTAATGAAAGAAGCCAAAAACTAAAGTACCATATCCAGACATCGGGCCGTTCTTTGCACGCTCAGGAAATTAGTTTTAATGACATTCGCACTACCCTTCAGGCTCTGATCGCATTCTTTGACAATTGCAACTCTTTACACACGAATGCTTACGATGAAGCGCTCACAACACCGACTGCGGAAAGCGTTCGAAGAGCAATGGCCATCCAATTAATCATTTCAAAAGAATTCGGTTGGGCAAAAAACGAAAATCCCCTTCAGGGCAGTTTCTTTATTGAGGAACTCACCGATTTAGTTGAGGAGGCCGTACTGGCCGAGTTTGAAAGAATCTCCGCTCGCGGAGGGGTTCTTGGTGCGATGGAGTCTCATTACCAACGCTCCAAAATCCAAGAAGAATCTTTGTACTATGAGACCCAAAAACATGATGGCACTCTACCGATTGTTGGGGTGAACACTTTCTTGAGTTCTTCTGGAACGTCTTTTGAAGAGAGTCTTCCCTCAGAACTAACTCGAGCTTCTTATGAAGAGAAACAGGAGCAGATCCACCGAGTGAAAGCTTTCCAAGCAGAGAACAAAGAAAAAGCTGCGCACGCCCTCAAGCAAGTGAAACTAGCTGCTTCGGAAGGACGAAATATTTTTGAAGCCTTGATGGAAGCTTCACGGATCTGTTCGCTAGGGCAAATTTCTCAAGCCCTTTATGAAATTGGTGGCCGTTACCGTCGAAATATGTAGACCTAAAAGATATAGCGCTTTCTGCTAATATTCAGGAGCAAGGCAGTACAGATCATAAACATCATCATCGATGAGCCCCCATAACTAAAAAACGGGAGTGTCACTCCAACGATAGGAAGCACGCCTATCACCATGCCAATATTGATGAATACATGCCAAAACATGACTGCCGTTAATCCGACGGCGACCAGGAGCTCAAACTTATCTCTCGCTCTGAGAATCGACCGCACCGAAAATAGTAAATAGCTAGCATACAAGCCCAAGAGCAATAGCGCGCCTACAAATCCACGCTCCTCCGCAAACACTGAAAAAATAAAATCAGTGTGTTGCTCTGGAATAAAGTTGAGTTGAGCTTGAGTTCCCTCCATATACCCTTTACCAAACACTTTTCCAGAACCCACGGCGATCCGGCACTGCAGAGCATTGTATCCCGTTGCCCGGGGATCAGACATTGGGTTCAAAAATGTCTTCACTCGATTTCGCTGATAGTCATGAAGAACATACTTGTACGCTAGTGGGATACTGATCATGGCAACCATCAACACTAGGAAAATGGATTTCCATTCGACCCCCACAAACAGAATCATCGATGCCGCCGTAAGAAAAACAATCCCAGCAGTCCCCATGTCAGGTTGTTTCTTGATGAGAATAAAATAAGGAACAATCAAAAGAGCTGGCAGGATGAGCCTTTTCAATGAGTAAGGCCCTCCCTTTTTTTCATCTGAAAAATATCGAGCGAGCGCCAAGATGATAGCTATTTTTGCGAACTCTGAAGGTTGAAGACGGAAAAATCCTAAATTAATCCAACGCTGACTTCCGTTACCCACATGCCCGACTACCAGAACCAGTGCCAGAAGCCCCAAACAAATCGCATAAGCTGGGTATGCTAATTTTTTTAAGAAATCAGAATTGATAAAAATGATGGCAGCAGCAAGAATACAACCCGCGCCGAAATAAATGCCTTGAAGCTTAGTGAGCGATTGAAGGCCCGGTCCTCGGCTCGCACTAAAAAGAGTTAAAAGCCCAGTGAGCACGATTAACAAAGTACTAATTGCAAGGCCCACATTAAAACTTCGAATAACTTCTGGGGAATCAGTTTTTAGCATTATTCGTCCATTTCCTGAAAGGGCACCTGGTAGCCTTTTTTATTAGGTGTGGTTTTTGTGTTCTCTTCCTGAACCGGAATCCCCTTCTCAAGATTTATTTTGTCAAAGTAAGCTTCAATAACATCTCTCACAATGGGCGCGGCAGAGGAACCGTGACATGAGTTCTCTGCGAGTGCAACAACAGCAATCTCTGGGTTTTCTCTCGGGGCATAACCGACAAACCAACCGTGATGGCGTTGCTGGACTGGCAAAGCCATACAATTTTTAATTTTTGAGATATCGCTAAATCCTCTGACTTGAGCCGTTCCCGTTTTTCCCGAAATAATGGTCTTTTTGCTCCGTCCACTCACCGAAGCTGTTCCTCCGGGCTGATTCACAACTTGAAAAAGTCCCTCTTTAACCGTTTTCCAAACCTCGGGATCCAATTTTATTTCTGATTGCTTTTCAGGTTTAAACTCCTCCACCACTTCTCCATTCGGTTTCTCAATTCGACGAATCAGAAATGGTTTATATCGAACTCCCTCAGTCGCAATGGTAGCATAAGCATTTACTAGCTGAATCGGTGTGATCGTCACATACCCCTGTCCGATCGCTGCGCTCAGGGTTTCTCCCGGCAGCCATTCTTGCTTCAAAGCTTTTTGTTTCCACTCTGTATCTGGTATCAATCCCTTTTGTTCTCCACTGGGAAGCACTCCCGTGGGGCTTCCTAAGCCAAACATACGGGAATACCGAGCAATCGTATCAATCCCTAGCTCTGCGCCCAACTCTGAAAAATAGACATTGCAAGACTCTCGAATAGCCTTAACAAAATCAGTCCACCCATGCGTCTTCCAACAATTTAGCTTGTGATTTCCAGTCTTAATAAATCCATGACATTCCATTCCCTTATTTTTCTTGGCTACGCCCTCTCCGAGCGCCGCAATCCCCACAATGGTCTTAAAAGTGGAGCCCGGCATATAGATGTCTTGGATTGCACGATTTCGCATCGGACGTTCGCGATTGTTTTGAAGTCTAGACCAAATAACCGGATCAACTTCTCGTCCTGAAATTTTTCCCGGGTCGTAGGAGGGCTGATTGACCAT
>RFNV01000171.1 GCA_009927005.1 Pseudomonadota bacterium | reverse complement strand
TAATCCCCTTGTTGAAGCTTGGTATCACTTTTAATGTCCTTCTTTCCAACTTCGCTGACATAACCAAATAATTGAGCACTGACTTCACCAAAATGATATTTACGCTGGACGTTGCTTTCAATATCGACCCCCGGGAAACCCAGAGGAGCTGTTTCAATGGCTGCGATCAGCTCTTTGCTGATATCCGCTTTTAAAAGTCCCGGAGCGTATGAGGGGCCGCGATTAATTTTTGATAGTTTCTTTTCAAATTCGTCAGCGTTCATTTTTAAGGCACTCGCGAGACGCCGATTATCCTGTTCCTCAAAGGAGTAATACTGAGATACCAACACCGCATCAAATGCCGCACGGTTATCGATGATGACTTTTCCATTTCGATCGTAAATTCGTCCTCGAGCCGCTAATACTTTCTCTTTCTTCAAGCGATTTGCTTCAGAAAAACTTCGGAGTTCATCTCCCTTCAGAATCTGAAGGTAGAGCAATCTTCCTGTTAAAATGAGGAAGCCCAAGACAATGGACACCTGAAACATCCAAATACGAGTGCGGTACTCTTTTACCTCATCCTCTCGACCGATCACGCTAATCCCTCACCTAAATCAAGAATTTGTCGCGAGTCTTTGAAAGTTATCCGGTCTACAAAGTTAAGTCCCTGATAACAAATCCATCCTACAATAATATTTGTGATGATCATTCCCAAATGCAGATTCCGCCAAGACCAAACCGGCCATCCAGAATCAAAGGCCCTAGCAACCAATGGCAGAATAAATCTCGAAAGAAGAGTTAATAAAGAAATCAAACCCAAAATCTGAATGCCTTCTGTCGCAAAGAAAGCTTCGCTGATCAGACGAGCAATGACAAAAAGAATTAGATAATAAACAACAAAGACCCCCATGGGAGCAACGCTTTGAAGCGAAAACAAATGCGACAAAATAAACCAGAGCAGCAATCCCTCAAAAAGCGGACGTCTCTGACCGAAGTACAACATGAATGGCAATAACAAATCCCAGTTTGAAAACAGACCAGGAAATAACCAAAACGCGGTTGTGCGAACCAACACCAATCCAACAAAGACCCCGACCATGATAAGCGGGTTTATACTACGAATTGTTTTTTGCTGACTGGTTTGAAGATATAACAACTAGCACCTCTTCCAAACGATACAAATCAACAGCCGTTTTCACAGTGATATCTTGTAAGATCCCGTTCGACGTTGAAGAAATCTCCGATACATGGCCGATTAAAAGCCCACTGGGAAAAACATCTCCAAAATTGGTAGACACTACGGGATCATCCTGAGTTACATCTTCTAATTTATCCATGTACTTCAGCTTGCAATCGAGTGAGTTTGTTTCGCCCGAAATAATCCCTCGAGCTCGACTTCGTTGAATAACAGCATCAATACTGCTGGCAGGATCAGCCAACGTTAATACATCCGAAAAATGATCGCTTACTCTGTGGATAGTGCCCACTACTCCCCCAGGGTGTATGACTCCCATTCCCACTCTTAAACCGTCCCTACTGCCCCTATCAATTCTAATTCCCAGAAAGTCGGGAGAAACATCATGAGCAACAACTCGAGCAGGAAGAGTTTTTGTCGGGATAGCTGCCTTAAAATCCAAAAGGGTACCCAATCGCCTATTAGCAGATTCCACTTCTTGGAGCTGAACCAACTTTTGCTTTGCTTCTGCTATTTCAATTTCTAAAAGTTCATTCTTTTTTGCAGCGTTGACGAGAAAAAAATAATGATTGGAGATCTTACGTAAACCGTGAGCAAAGAAGCCAGTATTCTCTTGCAGGTTCCCAGTGACCCAAGTCAATGCATTATCCACCCGACCCGTTTTACCGCTTCGATGTTGGTGAATGTAAAGCGCAAGAAAGCACACAGTTACTGTGCTTAATCCAAAAACCACTAGTTTTTTATTTGATGTTACCAATGCCTTGAATTTTATAATAAATCGCCTTATTTTAAACACATTCATTGCGTTCTGTCAGCGGAAGTTCGCATTAATTCGAAAGGTTCCTATGCTAGACATCCTCCGAAAAAAGAAAGAACATTGGGTCTCTGCTTTGATTGTTTTGGCTGTGGCCATTGTGATGGCCTTCTTTGGAGTATCAAAATTCTCAGATGATCAAGCTAATCCCAATCAACCAATTGCTTGGGTGAATGGGGATGTTATTTCTCAAAGGGACTTCTATGCCGAATTGGAATTCACTCTAAATCAATACCGGATGGTTCTTGGGGATAAGTTTGATGAAAGATTATTCGGTTCGCAACTCCCGCAACAAACCTTAGAGCGAATGATCCAGTTTAAGTTATTGTGCCAACAAGCTGAAAAGATGGGATTTTCTATTTCAGACAGAGAGTTAGCAGATCAAATTCGAAGCAATCCTTATTTTCAGAAGGACGGCAAGTTTGACGCGGCGACATATTCAAAGCTTCCGAATCGCGGAGTAATGGAACGAAGACAGCGTGACCAATTGGCAGCTGGTCGCTTACAGGGCTACATGACTTCTCGCATTAAGTCTCTGCCAGCTGATAGCGAAGCTTCCCGAGTCCTCCAAAAAACACAGGTTGAACTCCAGTACGCGGCAATCAACTTTGATCAGTTGGCCCCAAAACAAGCCCCTTCCCCGGAAGCTATTAAGACGATTCTTCAAAATGAGGCGCTGTTAAAAAATCAGTATGAGGCACGACAAGTAGAGTTTACAGATCCCGGCAAAGTTCAGTTTAGGCAAATTCGAATTGGGTTGCCCTTTGAAGCTAAACCCGAAACACGAAAAAAAGCTGAAGAAAAAATTCAAACCGTTCAGAAAACACTCACTTCTGAAAATTTTGAAAAAGTAGCCAAAACTCAATCGGATGATGAATTTGCTAAAAAAGGTGGGGATCGAGGCTGGGTCGTCGAAAGTACAATAGATAAAGTTCTTTTAGGAACCTTAAATACATTACAGCCAAATCAGATTTCTGGAGTCATCGAAGCTCCTGGTGGTTTCTTCATTGTTCAGTTGAAAGACCGTTCACCATCCAAAGTACGCTCTCTGGAAACAGTCAAAAATCAATTGGCTGAACAATTGGCTCGGGACCAGATTAAAAATCAGTTCGTCGATACCACACGGAAAAGATGGGAAGATTTGCTCACCCAAGGGAAATCTTTAGATGCTGAGTTGCAGAAGGCGGGCGTTCAACTAAAAAGGACTGGAAAATTTACTCTTGAGAAAGATACGATTCCTCAAATTGGCAATGGAGAATCGATGATTGAGGCGGTCTATGACCTGACTCCTTCTGCCCCCATCGCTAAACGACTCTATTTTTATCAAGACAAATATTACTACTTAAAACTCCTATCAGTAACGACTGCTGCTGCTTCAAAGGAGAAAGCACCAGAAAGTGAGCCACGAAAAACAGAAGCTGTAAACTTGCAGAGAGATTTATTCCAAAGTTGGTTAGCTACCATTGAAAAACAAGCGTCTATAAAAATAAGCAGTTCATTAGGTAAGAAAAGTAAGGGTTAGCCATTGTTTGACTTACTTAATTCTTATGTAAAATACGACCCTGCGGCCAAGAGTCGATTAGAAGTTCTGTTGTTCTATCCGGGGATCAAAGCTCTACTGCTGCATCGAATAGCCCATACCTTTCTTAAGCTCAGAGTTCCCCTGCTTCCTCGGATGATTAGTGAAATCGGACGATTCCTAACGGGCATCGAAATTCATCCAGGAGCTCGCATTGGCCAGAACGTGATTATTGACCATGGGATGGGGGTAGTTATTGGCGAAACGGCTGTCGTTGGAAATTCAGTCATTCTCTATCAAGGGGTTACTTTAGGCGGGGTCAGTACCAAAAAAGAGAAACGTCACCCGACGCTTGAAGAGGGAGTTATTGTCGGTGCGGGAGCCAAGGTTTTGGGAAATATCATCATTGGAAAAGGGGCACGTATAGGAGCGAACTCTGTCGTGCTTAAAGATGTTCCCCCCAGTGCTACGGTCGTCGGAATACCAGGAACAGTAGAATCACTCCGCAACTAAGCTAGGCCAGGACCAAGCTCTTAATCCTTCAATGCGAAGGCTCGGGCCTCCCGAAATAACGCCTCCCACGGAATTTACCCGGAATACCTGTAACACAGCCTCTGCACTCGCGTATAAGCCGCTCATCTGCGCGGATGGGATCACCATTTGGGTTTTGCTGTTTATCACCTCTAACCCTGACTCTAAAGCGCCACAAACCAAAGCTCGCTGCTGGTTTTCGTTCTGCGTGATAAGAACCATTTCTAAGATATTCATGTCATTGGGTGCCGTAACGGGATCTACTTCTAAAAGAAAATCAGCGCTTTTCTGGATAATCGCAGGCCCTTCTTCAAGTCCGTGATCATTTACTCGAACCGCCCTCACCTCTTCTGGCATTGAAAAATCAACACTAAAAGACTGTGATTTTTCCTTCCCTAAAGCGCTCAGAAAATAAATCCCGGGAGCGAAATGTGGCAGGAGATCTTTTTGATACATTCCCGTGCTCACCTCTGGAATCTCAATTTTTTGACTGGAGGTCGGCGTCCCCATTTCTAGTTTTCCAACCGAAACCGGTTTTGGCGGCTCTGCCTGAATTCGATTACTTATTAATTGACACTGGATCGCACGATTATTTTTATCGATGTCCAGGGGAAAACGACGAATCGAAAGACTAGGTGAAGGAGACTCGTTTGGTTTAACAAACTGAGCTGAGATCTGAGCTTCTCCAATGAGTTCCCCTTTATTTGAAAGAGTAGAGAGATCAACTAAAGAAACTGCGCCCGAGAAAGGAGTCTCCTGCTTGGCCGGTGGCTTTTCATATGGCTTTAACAAACAGCCTGAGGTTAAAAACACAAGAAGGCCAAGAAATAAATAGTTTCTCATATTTTGATCCTTGGTAATTCACCCTCAGCTTCGAGGGTGGTATTTTGACTGCATCAATTTTAAGTTCTCAATATCCAAATGAGTGTACACTTCGGTCGTACTTATCGAGCGATGCCCCAACAACTCCTGAACAGCTCTCAAATCAGCCCCATTTCTTAGAATATGAGTCGCAAAAGAATGTCGAATCATGTGCGGCCATACACTTCGCTTGATCCCAGCCTTTTTAGTGTACTTTTTTAGAATCTTCCAAACACTCTGCCTGGACAACTGACTTCCCTGCGGTGAAAGAAAAAAGGGATCGGTTTCTTTAAGATTTGCTTGCCGAATCCATTCGTGTCTAACCTCTCGGTATTTTCGACACCAAGAAATCGCTACTTCCCCAACTGGCAACAATCTCTGCCGATTGCCCTTCCCTAAAACCCGAAGCGTCTTTTCTTCGAAATCGATGTCGGAAATTTGAAGCTGACACATTTCAGAAATACGAGTGCCGGTCGCATACCACAACTCTAAAAGAGCTCGATCTCTGATTTCAAGATCCGACTCGCCTGTCGCCATTGAAATTACCCGGAACATTTCATCAACACTGAGATGTTTAGGCAGTCGCTTTTGTTTCACTTGAACTAATAACAACTCAGTAGGATCAGTTTTAATCCTCTTCTCTCTTAACAGAAATTTAAAAAACTGCTTCAAAGCTGAACTTTTTCTCGCTAGGGATCTAGCGCTCAGTTCTCTTTTTCTGAGCCCTGCAAGGTGTTCTCTGACCTGGGGTAATCGAATATCGTCTAAGGACCACTTTTTGATTTGACAGGTTTCAGCAAATTGCTGCAAGTCGCGTTGATAGGCTTCAATAGTATGGGGC
>RFNV01000332.1 GCA_009927005.1 Pseudomonadota bacterium | reverse complement strand
GCCCACGGAATTGGGAAACGGTCGCAAAATCCTTACGAGGTCGGGCTAATATCATTCGGTTCTTGGGGCGATCCCAGCGCTACGCTTTGGTGACGGCTCCCAAACCGTTAACATTTTTCTGGGGCATTCTTCCGCCTCATCTTTTGGCCATCCAACCCAATTTTTATTACGCAACTCTCGATCAAGTCGATCCGCAACTTGGCCAAAGCTGGGCTCTGTATAACCAAGGCCAATCTATTTCCAATTGGGGCACGGGCTTAAGTGGTGTGGACATTCATGCTGATGGGGCATGGAAATCCACGACGGGATCAAAAAAAGTAAGGGTAGCTATTTTAGACTCGGGAATTAATCGGTCTCATGAGGATCTTCAAAAAAATATTGCCACTAATCCAAATGAAATAGAAGCAAACCAAAAAGACGATGATGGCAACGGCTGGACCGATGATGAGTGGGGCTGGAATTTTGTCCATCAGAATAATTATCCGATGGATGACAATGGTCATGGTTCATTTTGTGCAGGAATCATTGGAGCTGATTGGGAAAATGGTAAAGGCTCTAAGGGAATTAATCAATTTGTCAGTCTTTTATCTGTGAAAATTCTCGATTCATTGGGCTTGGGAAGTACGGCGACGGCTATTGAAGGAATCGACTATGCGGTTCGAAATGGAGCGCAGATCATAAACATGAGTTGGGGTGGTGTGCGATTTGATCCCGCTCTTTATGAAGTCATTCGGAAAGCCACCCAAAAAGGTATCTTGTTCGTGGCCGCGGCCGGAAATTCTGGAGTGAATAATGACGACCGCGAAAACGCAATTTATCCAGCCAGTTTTGATTTGCCGGGATTAATTGCAGTGGCGGCTTACGATCCCAGAGGGGAAAGGGCAGCCTTTTCAAACTATGGAAAAAATCGAGTTCATTTGGGAGCTCCTGGGATTGAGATATTTGGAACGGAACTCAACGGTTATGGTTTTCGTAGCGGGACTTCATTTGCTGCTCCCCATGTCGCAGGAACGGCAGCTCTTCTAAAAGCCTTATGGCCCACGATGACAGGGGTTGAACTTGAAGAGCGAATTCTGAGAACGGCAAGTCCATTGCATCCTTACGAATTAAACTATTCGAAAACAGGGGCTTTGATTCATGCGGAGAATGCTCTTCGAGGTTTCTCCCCCGAAAAGCCGAAACCACCGGGGAAATGGAAAAAGGTTTCACTGCACTGGGAAACGCCTCACCCCTACCTGGCTAATTCCGAATTGAAGATAAGAATTCGCGAACCTGGAGCTACTCGAGTGCGTGTCCACTTCAAAAAGCTTGAGTTGGAAAAAAAGCATGATGTGATGACCTTAAGAGATCTCACCGGAAGAAAAATAATTGAATATTCGGGTAATGAAGACGAATTAACGAGTGCAGAAGCAATCGGAGATGAACTCCAGTTGGAATTCATCTCCGATTACAATAGACAAGCTTACGGAGTCGATATTGACTACTATGAAGCTGCCTTCGAATAGAAGGTTTACTTACCGGCGCTTGGTATTCAACACTTCCTTCTTAGGCAAGAAGGGAACACTGCGATAAGCAATTTGTTGAGAAATCGAATGAGCGTTGTTTTCCAAGAATCGGTTTGAATAGTGCCAAGTAGAAATCACTAAAAGAGCTGTAAAACCACCGAGAAAAGCGGTTTCTAAAAAACCGATTCGAAATTGTTCACGAAGAGAAAAGAATCCTAAAAGTCCCGCCCAGAAGAAAACGAAAAGGCTAGCCGTTTCCATCCAAGGATAAAGGTGCGTCAGATGGCGAGCGGTATGAGCTGTTAGGACCAAAGTAAATACAATCGAAAGTCTTCGGAATAGAACTCTTTGGCTTGAAGAGTGGCCTATGAATGAACCTGCAAACCAAACCAATACGGTAATTAAAAAAGCAGCAATCACGGTACAGATTAGCTTGGTGGAAACCATGAGCCACATAGCTAAATCTCTACCGATTCCTAAGCGAAAGGAAAGAGCATCAGCAAAATTTTCAATGAGAAGATGATTGCGGCCGATATGCGCTTCAACGCCAGCCACAATGAGAAAAGCAATCATGAGCCATGTATGGTGGCTTGACCACTGAAGTTGATTCACAAAAGCATTTGGCTTAACAAAAAATCTTACCCCTTGTCTCACACGTACCTCGCAACGACGATGGCCTTCGTCCCCAGCGCTGTACACTGCAAGTGTGTGCCAAATCGGAATGGGCGTCTTGAGGCTAAAAAAGGGTGTAGAACTTTTTGACAGTGGCCCCGGTTAGGGCACTTAGGGGTTAGAAAAAACTAGCTGTATACACCGTGAGCACAAGCCCAGGGAGTCAACAAAATCTGAACGAGAAGAGGCTAAAAAAGCCAATGGTTTCAAGGGGCATTTGGTGGAACAGCCATTGCACCTGTAATCTGAAAACAGCTTTAAGGACTCAACTTATGACAAGCAACCAGTTTCAAAAAATGAAGCTTCTAGCCCTCGGAGCTCTTCTGGTTTTAACTCAAGGATGTTCTCAGAAATTGGGATATATCCAACGGCAGCAGGGAAGAGATACGGGAATTGCACGGTTGTTCACACTTAATGAGACGGTTGAAAACGCAACTTTGATGGGTGCAGATGGGTATCTTTTCGGAACAGGGGCTGATGGGCAGGATATTCGAAACTTATTTGGATATTACAGTTTTTCCTCTGGTGCATTTACTTCTGGAGTTTCTGCTTTAGCGTTTGATCCAAATTCAAAAAATTTCATCGATGGAGATGTTCGCAATGTGTTGTCCATGGTTAAGGCTGGAAATACACTTTATGTGAGCAGCAACTTAGGCCTTTATGAAATCGATTTAAGAAATCTCACAGTCCCGACGGTTAGATACAGTTTGCCGTATAGTGCTCGATTATCAGATCCTTCGATGTATCGTTTTGATAGCATGGTTTATGTGCCCTCAACAAACGAAGTATGGGCTTTCCGGGGAAATTGGCGAGCTCGCTTTGTAGCCGGAGCCTTGAATGTCAATACCGTCGTTTGGGAACAGCAACCAATCAACACCAGCTGTTTTTCAGAGTACAAAAGTTCGTCTTCTTTTTTTCAAGGAAAAGTATTTGTTGCCGCCTGTAATCAGGTCGTAGTTTATGACATTAATGGCAGTATCCTTTGGTCCACAGCGAATGGATCTCCCGATCCATTAAACGTCATACGGCAATTGAAGGCCGTCCAAGTAGTCACGACTGGCAATATGCTTTATGTTCACCACGTGGCCCAAGCGGGGAGTGGCTATGGTTGGGGTGGGAACTCAAGTTCATCTTCTTATATCCCTACGGGCGTCTACGTTTTTGACTCAAATTTTAACTACGTGAATTATATCGAGATCGACCCCGTCAGTTTTGCCGTCTCCTCCGACAACCAAATCATTTTTGCTAATGAAGACAATGTCGATGTCGGTGCTTATCGCATCCCATGGACAAATGCACCAATCCGATAGAGAATAAGACTCTATCAACCATGATTCTTCGTCTACTCCTAATCCTTGTTTTTGCCATTCCAGCTGCGGCGGATCCCTTGCGATTTCAGATTCAAGATCTTACGCAAAGAAACCTGATGGCCATTATCTCCGATGCTCCGTTGGAGAAGATGATTGCGCAGTGTCATCTCCTTCGGGGATGGGTTGAATTAGAACCGCAAAGCTTAGAGTCGGGAATAAAAGGCGAGCTTGAGATTGATGTCCGCTCCTGTGAAACAGGAAGTGGGATAAGAGACCTTTTGCTTCAGGAAAAAATTTGGGAAGTAAAACAATATCCCACCGCGAGCTTGACGATAAAAAAATGGGCTAAAGAAACGAAGGGGAATCTTACTGAGAAAAGTGAGCAAGCTCACAACGTTGAATTGAGCCTGACCTACCATGACAAAACTATTTCATTGGAAGTTCCCCTGAAGCTTTCCTATTTTGCAGAAAGCGACAAGACTCGGAATCGGTTACCCGGAAACCTGTTACGAGTTTCAAGTGAGAAAAAACTTTCTTTGTCTGATGTAGGAATTTCCATTCCCGATGATTTGAAATCTACCCTTAGTTCCAAAGTAGACGTGATATTTGATGCGGTAGGAACGAGCAAACTTCCCAACGACAAGACCCTTCTTCCTGAAGGCCCCAAGCCTAAAGAGAGAACCTAAATTCTTCTTAAGCCAACTTTTGGCGCTTCATTTTCCAGAAAACGACAAGTTCTGTCAGTTTTAAACGGTGTCCAGGCTTAAGACAGTTGGTCTTTTCTTTGCATTTCGTCTCCGGCAGCGGTGGGGGGACACCTTGCGAGACTCAATTATCGTTATCACAATCGTTGGGGTTATGGTGGGAGGCTATCTAAGCCTTCGTGACCGACTCCAATTAAAGCATCCTGAACTAAACACCTCATCCAAAACGGTTAGTAAAAACAAACTTAAATCATCAGGAGACTCCAAGCATGAAAGCACAAATT
>RFNV01000130.1 GCA_009927005.1 Pseudomonadota bacterium | reverse complement strand
CCTGGGAAACCTGTTAGGTTTTATCCCAGGAGTTTTAAAGCCAACTGTGGAGCAGAGTTTGCTTGAGCGAGTACGGATACCCCGGCTTGCGAAAGGATATTCGACTTCGTCAGTTGAGCAGTCTCACTTGCAATGTCAGCATCTCGAATTTTCGAGTAAGCTGCCGAGGTATTTTCCTCGTAGTGCATGAGAGAGCCGATGCTAGAATTCAGACGAGATTCGCCTGCGCCGATGGCCCCGCGGACGGAGGCGATCTTGTCTAGTGCCAAGTCCGTAGGTTCCAAGACTTCACGAGCGCCATCAGCACTCGCAATACTCGAAGAATCCAATCCTAAAGATTCCAAATCAACCTGGAAGTTGCTAGCAACTTTAATTCGGTCAACCGAATCATTGTTTTTTGGACCAACTTGAATTTCTACCGTACCGCCTTCGCCGTTGAGAAGAGGGCGACCGTTATAAAGTGTAGATGCCGAGATTCGATTAATTTCAGCTTTTAGCTCTTGATACTCATCATCCAAGTAGCCTCTTTCTTTATCACCATTGGTGTCAGAAGCTGCTTGCGTAGCGAGTTCCTTCATTCGGATGACGATGTTGGTAATTTCATTGAGGTTACCATCAGCCGTTTGAAGAAGGAGGAAGCCTTCTCGGGCATTCTTAATGTTTTGGCCGGTTGCTCGAACTGTCGAACGTAAGTTCTCAGAGATGGCTAAGCCAGCCGCATCGTCCATTGCTCGAACGATTCTAGAACCACTGGCCAGTCTATCCTGGGTGAGTTCCAGATTTTCTCTATGTCCACTTAAGCGGTGCTGAGCCGTAAGAGAGTTAACGTTTGTATTGATTCGAAGACCCATACATCCTCCGTTGATATCCCCACCTCAATATGAGGCGCTCGATTCTATCCTTAGAATCAGGGAGATTTTTTCCTATCTCCGAGAGAGTCCTACTAAGTAATTGAATGAAGCTACTGCTGCATTCAAAGACTCTTTCGTCTGTTTATGAAAAAATATTGATGGAAATTTTAAAAAAACTTCATTTTTTTTT
>RFNV01000222.1 GCA_009927005.1 Pseudomonadota bacterium | reverse complement strand
ATGGTGCGACGAGCCATCGTTTTTCTGCTCAAATAAGTTGTCGACAAGACATGGGAATTTAGAAACTTTCGCGTTTCAAAAAACTCCTGGATTGGTATACTTCTAGGCATGAATCATAAAGTACTTCTCATTGATAGTGGCGTTACGGTTCAAAAAATAGTGGCTCTCAGCCTAGATAAATCAAAATACTCTGGGCTTTTCGTTGCTTCGAAAGAAGATGCGAAGAAGCAGATCCTTGAGCAAAAGCCCGGTTTGGTTTTGGTCAGTGATAGAGCTGCGGGAATCGAGTGGCAGAGATTTCCAAAAGAAGTAGAAACCTGGCTAGGGCGAGAAGGAAAAATGCCGGCAATGGTACTTTTAGCTTCCGGAGATATACGAGAAGCTAAGCACTACCAAGCTGTTTTACAAAAGCCATTTACCCCCCAATCATTGCAGGATGTTTTAGACGGCCTTGTTAATAAGGAGAAGAACGCTGAGCTATCCTCTAATAATTTGTCGAATAAGCTTAATTCTGAACGATTTGACCAGCTTTTTCAGGACGCTGAGGCGGAGGAAATTACTAGTACTGGGATGGCCGTCAATTTGGACCTAACTTCAGCAGAGGAGCAAAGACCAGTGACGAACGCAAGAGAACAGCTTGAAAACTTATGGGAAAGCCCAGCAGCACCGGTGGTTGCCCCAGAAACACGGCCACAAACTGAATCTGTCAGCGATTTATGGGGAGGCAGCAGTTCTTCATCAATAATCGAAAGTCAGAACCAGACACCTCGGTTCCCAAGTGATTCAGAACCACAAATTTTAAGAAGTGAAGAGTCCTTAGCTTATAAATCTTTGCTCGAAAATCAGGTGCAGCAAAAATTAGAATCCCAAAATCTAAATGAAATGGTTGAGAAGGTTTTAGCTCGTCTCCTTCCTCCTTTAGTCGAGCGATTGGTTCAAGAACGACTGGATCAACTTCTCACTGAACAGGAGCAGGATTTGGATCCGAATCAAAATATTCGATTATGATCCCAGTAAATTTTGCGCCCCAGCTTTATCGTTTTGAAAGCGTTAGTTCCACCAACGACAAATTAAGAGAGTTAGCTTTTCAGGGGGCCCCTGAAGGGACTCTTGTTTTTGCAAAAAAACAAACTCACGGGAGAGGGAGACTCGGTCGCCAATGGCATTCTCCGATTGGGGGATTTTACCTCTCCGTACTTCTCTATCCTCTGACTCCAAAAAGGATTACTGATCTTCCCTTTTTAGCAGGAGTCGCTATTGTTCAGACTTTAAGCCAAATATTACCTAAGGTTTTTGATGTTTCTCTGAAATGGCCTAATGACGTTCTGGTAAACAAAAAAAAAATAGCGGGAATTTTGTCCGAGGCCTTTGGGGAAAATGAATTTTATAGTGGGATCATAGGAATCGGGATCAATGTAAACACGGCCTTAAAGGATCTAGAGGATTTTCAAGAAAAACCGTTTCAAGCAACTTCGATAAGTGCCCTAATGGATGGCGAGCAACTGGACATGGATGACGTCCTGAATATTTTTCAAGCTAAGTTATTTAACCTGTATCGGTTTTACCAAGAAAAGGGATTTGCCCCAATCCATGCTTTGTGGGAAAAAAATTGCGCTATGGTGGGAAAAAAAGTGGAAATCCAGGGCGTCGAGCCGCATAAAACCACTATTACGGGGACCTTATGGGGAATCAGCGAGCGAGGGGGATTAATGGTGGATACGGGCGGCTCTGAGCGGGTAGAGATTCTCAGTGGAGATTTAACATGTTGTTGGTTTTAGATGTAGGCAATACTCAAACGTCGTTTGGTGTATTTAATGCGGGAAAATTAGTACAACACTGGCGAGCGGAAACTCAAATTTCAAAAACAGTCGATGAATATGCCAGTTTCCTATTTCCTTTAATGGGTCATGGAGGGCTAGATCCCTTGAGATGCGAGGGAATCGCGATTTGTTCTGTTGTTCCGCCTGTGGAAGAAACGTTTACGAGTTTTTGTAGACAGTATCTGAAGCGCGAGCCTTTTCGCTTATCTGCAAATTCAAAATTGGGTTTTACCCTTCAAGTAGACATCCCGGGTGAGGTGGGAGCCGATAGATTGGCAAACACTGCTTATGCTGTCCAAAAACTGAAGTTGCCTGCGATTGTTGTGGATTTGGGCACGGCGACCACTTTCGATGTCATCACTCAAGATAAAGTCTATCAAGGGGGAATTATCCTCCCAGGAGTCAGAATGGGAGCTGAATCTTTGAGTTCCAAAACATCTTTGCTTCCCTTGATTGATATTAAATTTCCTTCTTCTGTCATCGGAAAAAATACTATCACCTGCATTCAGAGTGGTGTGCTGTTTGGGTACTGTGATGCAATTGATGGGCTCTTAGATAGACTTCAAAAGCAAGTAAATAGGGATTGTGACATTGCTCTAACGGGAGGACTCTCCTCTCTTTTTCACTCAAAGCTAAAAGCAAAAACAAAGCTTTTGCCCGACTTGACTCTTGAGGGAACGGCAATGCTTTATCAACTCAATCGCCCCTGAAAAGTATGTAATCTTTCTGACACTTTCTGCAAAAATTGGCTGTATGCTGTCAGTCTTCTATTGTCTTTTTACCGAGAGCTTAATGGCATAGCGCTTGCTCCTCTTAGAAACATTCGTTTCACGGGGAGTAGAGGGTTATGAGACAAAAATTCGTGTTTCTAAACTTTATTGGTTTAGTTTTTCTGGGAAGCTTAACTAGCAAGGCGTCCTTTGCCTGTGGGGGCATGACTTTCCCAGGGAGCCTTCTCTGCGGATCTTCCGGTGGAGTTGCTTATTCGAGCGGGTACCCATCTCTCACAGCGAGTTTGGTGTATGTGCCGACGAGTCTCTTGGGTGGCTATAGCCAACCCATCAGTTATCCACCAAATCCATTCGCTCCGAAAACAACCACATCTACCAGTACACCTTCTTATACTTATCCTTCCTACTACTCATATCCATCTGCCTATTCTTATCCGAGCTATGGCTGCGGGGGAGGCTATCCTTCTTATGGCCTGAGTGGATTAGGAAGTTGTGGAACAAGCACTCTTTTTCCCTCTTACGGATCCGCTGGAGGCTTATTGCCTACTAGCCTCTACGGTGGAATGGGCGGACTTGGCACCTGCGGAGGTGGACTCTACGGAGGACTAACCGGACTTGGCAGTCTGGGGGGCCCTGGAGGCCTTGGCGGATGTGGATCGGGCACCAGCTTATTCCCCAGTTATGGATTTGGATACCCGAGTTCAGGGTATAGCACTCCCTCTTACGGATACAGCTACCCCAGCTCTGGTTACAGCACTCCCATTACTAACTCTCCGGTGGTAACGGTTTTAGCTCCAGCAACTCATGGGTGCTCTACCAATGGAGCTTCGGGAGGCATTCCAGTTTATTCTGCTCCGAGACCTGTCTGTGTTCAGTTCTGTGGCGTAGCCAGAAATTTAATGCGCCCGATTTCGCGAGGTTTAAGTTCTAATCGTCTTTACTAAGTTAGAGATAGCAGTGTAGGGTCTTTCCAGTTAAACGGAGAGACTATGAGCTTAGTTCCCCAACAAAAAGGCGTAGAAGAATTAAAACGGGTAACTGCAGATCTTGCAAAGAGATTTGAAACCCTAAGGGGGCGTCTTTGACGTCGATAAAAAGCGTCTAAGACTCTCTGAAATTGAAAATAGTGAGCTCCAAGATAGTTTCTGGGCTGATCAAAAAGCGGCCAAGGTAGTTCAAAAAGAAAAAGCAGTTCTCCAGTCTGTTCTTGAGAAAGTCATTTCGACTGATCGTCTTTTGGAAGATGGTAAAGCCTTCATCGAGCTTGTGGAGGAAGACCCCAGCGAAGAAAATCTTAACGATGCAAATGCAGAAATTGTCCAACTCGCTGAGCAAGTTCGTGCGATGGAACTGCAGGAAATGCTCTCGGGGCAAAACGATCCAAAAGATGCGATTTTAGCTATTAATGCCGGAGCAGGTGGAACTGAAGCTCAGGATTGGGCAGAAATGCTCCTTCGCATGTACGTTCGCTATTGCGAAAAAAAAGGATGGAAAGTTCAAATAACGGAGCAGACTCAGGGAGAAGAGGCAGGGATTAAATCAGCCACCTGTATTGTTCAAGGAAATGCGGCTTATGGGTTTTTAAAAGCGGAGAACGGAGTACATCGTCTGGTGAGAATATCTCCTTACGACTCAAATGCGAGACGGCACACTTCTTTTGCCTCTGTATTCGTTTATCCAGATATTGAAGAAGAAATTGAAATTGATATTCCTGATAAGGATCTTCGAGTGGATACCTACCGAGCTGGAGGAAAAGGGGGACAGAATGTTAACAAAGTGGAATCTGCCGTTCGCTTAACCCACCTTCCCACGGGGATTCAAGTTGCGTGTCAAAATGAACGTTCCCAACACCAAAATAGAGCGCTTGCTATGAAGGTCTTAAAAGCGAAACTCTACGAACGGGAGGTGGAGGCTCGACAAAAAGAAAAACAGGCCGTGGAAGATAGCAAAATGGATATTGCTTGGGGAAGCCAAATTCGCTCTTATGTTTTGGCTCCCTATCGATTGGTCAAAGATCATCGAACGGAACATGAATCGGGCGATCCCCAAAGAATCTTAGATGGAGATTTAGATGCCTTTATTGAGGATTACTTGATGAAACAAGGTGAAAAGAAATGAGAATTTTAATCAGCAATGACGACGGTTTTGACTCTCCTGGAATTCAGCTTTTGGCGAAAGCAGTTGAGGATTTGGGAGAAGTATATGTGGTCGCTCCCCACCGTGAGCGAAGTACAGCCGGACATAGTTTAACTTTGCACAAACCGCTTCGAATCATGGAACACGGGCCTCGTCGGTTTTCGACCAGCGGGACCCCTGCGGACTGTATTTATCTGGGGATTCACTACATCCTGAAAGATAAGCCAGATTTGATTTTGTCTGGGATTAATCGTGGGGCAAACCTAGGGACTGACGTATTTTATTCAGGAACGGTTGCAGCCGCTCGAGAAGGGGCTTTGATGAATATCAAGAGTTACGCTTTCTCCATGGTGAGCATGCCCGCACCAGGAATGGGGGAACGAGAGGCCTTTAACTTTGAAATGGGGGCAGAAACCGCCAGAGATGTTTTGGTGAAAACTTTGAAAGTTCCGTTTCCATCTCACACTTTAGTGAATGTAAATATTCCCAATATTCCGCTCAGTGAAGTGAAGGGAATTGAAATCGCTCGGCAGGGGTTTAGACACTACAAAGCCGAAGTCACCCAGGGGCTGGATCCTCGGGGAAAAAAATATTTTTGGGTGGGGGGGCCCTATCGAGGGTTTGAGAAGAGTGAGGAATCGGATTGCCATGCAGTCCAGGAAAAGTTTGTCAGCGTGACCCCACTTACGATTGATTGCACCCATAATGAATTTTATACGACACTCAAAAGGACTTTCCCAAAAGGCGTTTCTTAAAATTAGTAGGATAGGTCAGGGCGTACATTAGGCCATGGCTGATGGGAGAACATCAACTGAAGCCAATCGCTGAGTTTCATTCCGGCAGAGATCCGTTGGGAAACCGCTTTTTTAGTTAAGATGTGAGTCTTTCCTTCGACAAAGAAAACTTTTGCATGAGGGGTTTCAAGACCGATGTAATCATTTGAGGCTGCGATGATGGTATTTCGAACGGCCTCGGAAGGTTCAGGGGAGCCGACACTCTTTGCAAAATAAGTCATGACAACATCTTCGTAACTTTGAATGAGCCCATAACGAATATGAGGGAAATGGTTCGTATTGAAGCGTAAAAGGTCACCAAAATGATTCATGGATTCGGAAGAGGAAACGACTGGAAGGGTTTCATAAGCATTCCAATTTCGAATGATCTCCTCATAGTTTTCTGCATTTAGATACGGGGGCATCACAGGGGTGCCCGCATCTGCCAGAGCGTGTTTTTCCGCTTTGGGAAATACAGCATCTAGATTTCTGATTTGTCCCAATACGCCTAAACCTCCGGCGCTTCGACCGAAGAGTACGACTCGTTCCGGATCTGGATAAAGTTCCTTCGCGGCTTGCATCGTAAGAAGAGCATTTTTAAAGCCGTGGTGGTGAATGATTTTTGGATGAGAAGAATCTCCATAGTTTATTTCATTATCCCCTAAAAAAACGTCGGCAGTGCAGTAGGGAACCGTAATTTTCGAAAAATTAAAAAAGGGATTAGTCGGGTCTGAAAGATTTAAAAGCCCCTTTTCGGCGATGAGCTTCGCTGTAGGCTTTTTTGCTGAGAGTCTTAGCACGTGGCCAAATACGCAAGTCTCCGAATTCCAACATGCGCCACCCGGTTCTAAAAAAATTAAAAGGTTGTTTGAGTTTTTCTTGGCCACCAAAGTGTAAAATGACTCGCTTCCATCCCCACAAACTGTACCCGGTAGTTTCACAACACACTCTTTGTCGTACTCACAGCCAGGGGGAAGAGTCTCGGCCAAAAGCGGAAAGGAGATAGCGCTCCATAAAACCGTAATCAAAAATAATTTTTTACTCATTGTGAAAAAACCACCACAGTTAAGAGTTTGAATTCCTAACCTTATCGGTGATTGACGCAAAGAGTTAAGGATAAAGTTTTTTGAGCTCTTCTTGCCGGCGGAAATTCAAGAATTGATAGAGACCTTGTTGGCCTTCTTGGCTTTGGTTAAGCGCTTGATCTACCTTTTTTAAAGTCTGAGTAAGTTTTTCTGGGGCCGCTTCAGATGGGTTTGTAGCCTTCCATTTTCTGAGGGCTTCTTCTGCTGCGTACTTAGAAAAAGCTTGTTCGCCTCGAGACAAGAAGTTCTCCGATTGGGCCAGTAGCGACTCCCAGGAATGCGGGCTTTTCGGATCGTCTAGCCGTTCTGGGTGAACTAAATAGCGGAGGATTTCAGTAAAAGCAGAATTTCTTATCGAGTCTACTTCATGAATAATGCTATGGAGTGATTTGGGCTCTACATAGTGAGTAATCCAAGGGTGTTGAACCGCTAATTTATTAACAACCGCAGGATTGACCAGCCCATCCTGTCCCGCTTCAATCACCAACGTGGGTTTATTTAGATTTGGGATTTCTTTTTGTATTTTCTGATTTGCAGCGAGCATTTGAGATAACCAACCGTGAGTTAGGCTGCCAGGAACGGTCATGGGATACATTTCCAATACTTTTAGAAAAGCCTGCCATCTATCAGCGCTGTGAGTGTGTTGTCTCAAAAGCTCTAGCTTGTCTTCAGAGAAATCCTTTTGATAAAACGAATATTCTTTTTCTTTTCCCATCCAAACCATGAAATCTACGAGTCCCTTCACGATAGACACAGGAAACTGGCGGGTTTTGATTTGATAAGCAGGGGAGATTGTAACTAAAGCAGACAAATCTTCTGGGTGATGGATCCCATTGAAAGTGGTGATGAGACCTCCCATGGAAAAACCAACACCATAGAATGGGCCCTCAGATTTCTCTTTAACCACTCGGTTGATGAATTCATGCATATCATGTTCGTAATCTTCAAACCGATTGACATGAACCTTGTTGGGATTTGGAAGAGAGCGATCGGCATGGGCTTGTCCGCGATGCTCGTAAATAAAAACATCGTAACCCTCTCGAGTAAATGTCTTGATTTGGTCTAACCACTGGGGCCGACTTTCTCCGAGTCCATGGGCAAGTACCAGAGTAGCTCTGGGTTTTCCGTTTATGAGACTTTCTGGCGAGGCTTTAAAGAATGAGTAAGGTAATCGAACGTTGTCACGAGTGATAAAGGCACCATGATGGGCGCGACGGTAGAGTGGGAGCAATTCCAATTCAACTGTTCTTGCTAATTCAGGAGAACGTGAAGTGATGCTTTTGGGCCATTCGAGAAGAGTGTCCGTAGGCTGATGGATGTGATCGCGATTGGCAATTAGAGCCATTACTTCCTGGCAAGTGCGAGGTCCTGAAAAAGCAAAAGGGCCCTGTGAAAAGACCCAAATCGCAATCCAAATTACGTTCCGCAAGTTAAAGCTCACCTAAGCCCCCTCCAAATCGGGGCGAGGACTAACAAAGCAAAAGAAGAACCACCTCCAGCTGAATACACTCCTCGATTTTCCACTGGAATTTATTAAGATGGGTTGGTTTTCTCCTAAAAGATGCCCTTCTTGGGCACATTGTGATGAAAACATCACGATGCCATCCTTGGGGTTTCATTCCACTGAGCCGATAGGTTTAAGTAAACGGATTTTTAATCTAGAGGGTAGGAAGCTCTCAAACCCAACTGATTATGTTGAGAGCAATTTTTGTTTTTACCCTTTTTGTTTTTCTTCCTGCTTGCAGCAGCTGGCGAGTCGTGCCTTCTCGAGCTGTTCACCAGAGAACTGTAAAAAATTCTGAGCCCGTGATTGCGCGAACACCGGCAGCCGTTCGAGGCAAGCCCTTGGCCTATGAATTAGAGCAAGCCCGCTTTTCTTGGCCAGTTTCAGGAAAACCAATTAGTTCGTTTTTCGGAGAGCGTTGGGGGCGGCAACATGAGGGGATAGACATCGCGGCCGCTCATGGAACTCCGGTTAAAGCCGCGCGGGCTGGAAAAGTAATCTATGCGGAAGATCGAATTTCCGGGTACGGTAAAATGGTCATTATCCGCCATTCCCCTAACTTTGCTACCGTTTACGCTCACCTTTCCAGAATTGGAGTGAGAGCGGGGGATTTCGTGGAGCGAGGAAAAATCATTGGGAAAGTAGGGATGACGGGCCGTGCCACAAGTGCTCATCTCCACTTTGAAATCCGCCATAAGAGGGTTGCAATCGATCCCCTAGTTTATCTTCCCGGACGAGTTCGACTTTCAAGCCTCAAAGCACCCAATTGACTTGCTATTTTAGGTTCTTAGCGTCATTCTATAGTCCATTCTGAGGACTAAAAATGACGTCAGGAACGAGCACTAATCAACCCTCGGTTTTATCTCCAGTTGAAGCTGAATCTAGAAACATTGCTTTTACGACTCGGCTTGAAGATTTCATTAACTGGAGTCGAAAGAACTCGCTTTGGCCGCTTCCTTTTGGAACTGCTTGCTGTGCGATCGAATACATGGCTACAGTATCCAGCCATTACGACATTTCTCGATTTGGAGCCGAAGTAGTTCGTTTTAGTCCCAGACAAAGCGATTGTTTGCTGGTTCTTGGAACAGTGGTCGAAAAAATGGGGCCGATTCTTCGTGAGATTTACGACCAGATGTTGGAGCCGAAGTGGGTGATAGCCGTGGGAGTTTGTGCCTCTTCTGGGGGATTTTATCGCGCTTACCATGTGATGCAAGGGATCGACGAAATAGTGCCTGTAGATGTTTACGTTCCTGGTTGTCCTCCGACGCCTGAGGGAATTATTTATGGGCTGATGAAGCTACAAGAAAAAATTACCAAGGGAGGGATAGTTCGTGCCCGAGATCGACACAAGCTTACTGGAAAATAAACTTCCTGGGTTTTCTAAAGAGTTTTCAGGGGATATTTTAGAGGTTCAGGACTACCGTGGCGATTTAACCGTCGTGCTCTCTCCGAAGGCCCTTCGTAAAGCACTCAGTTTTTTTAAAACGCAACTAAGCTTTGAAATCCTGATGGATATTTTTGCAATGGATTACTCAAAGTTTGAACCCGCTCCTCCCGAGCGGTTTTCAGTGATTTACAATCTTTATTCCCTCTCAAGAAAACGACGAGTGCGCCTGAAGTTGTTTTTGAAAGAGGACGGTCCAGAAGTGGAATCGGTTCATGATCTCTACGCTTCTGCAAATTGGTTTGAGCGAGAAGCTTGGGATCTTTTCGGGATTCAGTTTTTGGGACACCCGCACTTAACTCGGATTCTCTGTCATAACGAATTTGAAGGCCATCCGTTGAGGAAAGATTATCCCTCTGATGGGTATCAACAGCTTCGCAGAGCGAGCGCTTCTTTGGGACTATGATCATGCAAGCTACTCAAGATACCGACAATTTTTTACAGCTGAATTTGGGCCCATCTCATCCGGCGACACACGGGACGCTCCGTATTTTCGTGAAGCTGGAAGGGGAAATTATTCGAGATATGAAGTTGGAGATTGGTTATCTCCATCGTTGTTTTGAAAAAATGTCGGAAACCCACACTTGGAATCAAGTGATCCCGTTCACGGATCGGTTAAATTACGTTTCTGCAATGATGAATAACGTCGGTTATGTCATGGCAGTAGAGAAGTTGCTGGGAATTGAAGTTCCTAAGCGCTGTCAACGAATTCGAGTGATCATGGCCGAACTGTCACGGATCATCGATCACTTGGTTTGCATCGGAGCAAACGCAGTCGATTTGGGAGCTCTGACTTGTTTTTGGTATTTCTTTAGAGAGCGGGAAAATATTTACGATCTCTTTGAAGCGGCTTGTGGAGCCAGATTAACCACCAGTTACACGCGAGTCGGAGGATTAATGGCCGATTTGCCGGATGGCTGGGTTGAGTGGTGCCGAAAAATTATCAATAACCTACCAAGAACACTGGACGACGTTGAGGGGTTGCTCACCACCAATAGGATTTGGATGGATCGAACGAGGGGAGTAGGAGTTATATCTGAAGCCCGTGCTCTGGATTATGGATTTACGGGACCTTGTTTGCGTGCGACCGGCAATTCCTACGATGTAAGAAAAACACATCCTTACTACGACTATGACAAGTTTGATTTTAAGGTCGTCACAGAAACTGCTGGAGATACCTATGCTCGGTATCTCGTGCGAATGGCAGAAATGAGAGAAAGCTTAAAGATTTTGACGCAAGCCTTAGATGATCTGCCGGAAGGGCCAGTAAATGTAGACGATTGGGCGATTACTCTTCCGCCAAAAGATCAAGTCTATGGCAGCATTGAAGGGTTGATGGCGCACTTCAAGCTGATCATGCACGGAATTAAGCCTCCAAAAGGGGAAGTTTATTCCTACACAGAAGCGGCAAATGGAGAGCTAGGATTTTTTGTTGTATCCGATGAGCAAGGGCGTCCTTATCGAGTAAGATGTCGTCCGCCTTGTTTTGCCATCTATCAAGCTTTTCCAGAAATGTGCATTGGCCAAACGGTATCGGATGCTGTTGCTACCTTAGGGAGCCTCAACATTGTTGCGGGGGAATTGGATCGATGACCGAGTTACAGTTTACATCCGAGAGGCAAACGAAATTGCAGAGTCTCCTCACTCGCTATGAAATCAAAGCCTCTGCTTTGCTTCCGGTTCTTCGAATGGCCCAAGAACAGTGGGGACATCTCTCTCCCGAAGTAATGGATTACGTTGCTGGACTGTTGGAACTCTGTCCGCGACACGTTCGAGAAGTGGCCAGTTTTTACGTTTTGTTGAAAAAACAAGACATGGGGGACTACTGCTTACAAGTATGTGGAAACCTCACTTGCTGCATGATGGGCAGTGATTCGCTGCTAAAAGTAATCGAAGAAGAATTGGGTATTAAAAAACCTATGGAGTTAAGCTCGGATAAGCGATTCAGTCTGATGCCTGTTCAATGTCTGGGTTCTTGCGACACGGCTCCGGTGGTGCAGATTAACGATGATTATTTCGAGAAACTGACTCCCGAAAAGTTTCGGGAAATTATCCGCAAACTAAAAGATGGTGTGGCAGTTCAACCCGGGAGGCAAACATGAAGATCCTTGCTCCTGAGAGAAGAATTCTCACAAAAGACATAGAGACTCCGAATCTTTTCAGAATAGAGACTTATGAAGCCCAAGGCGGCTATCAAAGTCTTAAAAAAGCGCTGTCACTGACTCAAGATGGAGTCATCGAAGAAGTTAAAAAGAGCGGTCTTCGAGGTAGGGGAGGCGCCGGATTTCCCACCGGACAAAAATGGAGTTTTGTTCCCTTTCAGTCCGGAAAACCCATCTATCTTCTTTGTAATGCCGATGAATCTGAGCCAGGAACTTTCAAGGACAGAGTGATTTTAGAAAAAAATCCTCACTTGTTAATTGAGGGGATTATCATTTCTTCCTACGCCGTCAGATGCCATAAAAGTTATATTTACATTCGAGGCGAATACGCGGAAGCAGCCAAAATTGTTGAGCGAGCTATCGAAGAGGCCTACCAGAAGGGGTACCTCGGAAAAAATATTTTAGGTTCGAACCATTCTTTAGATCTTGTTCTCCATCGGGGAGCGGGAGCCTATATTTGTGGTGAAGAAACAGGACTGATTTCTTCCTTGGAGGGAAAAAAGGGCCAGCCAAAATTAAAGCCTCCCTTTCCAGCAGTTTCCGGATTTTTGGGGTGTCCAACAGTCGTTAATAACGTGGAGACCTTAGCGACTATCCCTTGGATTATCAGGAACGGCGGAGAGGCTTATGCTCAGTATGGGGCAGGGACTGCCAAAGGCACACGACTTTTCTGCTTGAGTGGTTGGGTAAACCGTCCAGGTGTTTATGAAGAAGAGATGGGAATTCCTTTAACGGATTTCATCGAACACTATGGGGGCGGAATGAAAGATGGCGCTAAACTCAAAGCGGTCATCCCCGGAGGAAGTTCCACTCCCCCGCTAACGCCAGAAGAAGTTAGCCAAGCGACTTTAGATTATGATTCTATGACAAAGTTTGGAACTTTCTTGGGTTCTGGGGGAATCATTGTGATCCCAGAGCACTTCTCGCTTCTTGTTTTACTGGAGCGATTAACCGAATTCTATTGGGATGAATCCTGTGGGCAATGCACTCCTTGTCGCGAGGGCACAGGTTGGCTCTACAAAATGATGAGAGCTATTGAGCATGGCAAGGGAAGAACAAAAGACTTTGAGGATCTTCAGAAAACAGCTCGAAGCATGATGGGCACTACGATCTGTGCTCTTTCTGATGCGGCAGCGATGCCCGTACTCGGATTTTTGAAGAAATTCCCAGATGAAATCAAAGCTCACCTAAAAGATAGTGCCGAGGTAAGCGTATGAGCGAAAAAATGGTGAAACTTACAATCAATGACAAAGTGGTTGAAGTCCCCGCGGGGACCAGCGTCTTTACAGCGGCTGCTATGGCTGGAATCGAGATTCCACACTATTGTTATCATCCTGATTTGTCCGTCGCAGGGGTTTGCCGAATGTGCATGGTGGAAATTGAAAAGAATCCCCGCCTTCAAATTTCATGTAACACTCCGGCCACCGAAGGAATGGTGGTTAAGACCAAAACGGATAAAGTAAAAGAGACAGTAAAAAATGTTTTGGAATTGCATTTAATCAACCATCCTCTGGACTGTCCAATCTGTGACAAAGCGGGCGAGTGCAAACTTCAAGATTTCTATGCCGGCTATGGTCTCTACGAAAGCCGAATGGATTATGAGAAGGTCCACAAACCAAAGGTTCAGGATATTGGAACCATTGTGCTGGATTCTGAGCGGTGCATTCTTTGCAGTCGCTGTGTTCGATTCACTTCAGAAGTAACCAAAACCAATGAGTTGGGGATTTTTAACCGTGGTGATCGAGCAGTCTTAGGCACTGTTGATAACAAGCCTTTAAAAAATGACTACACGGGAAACTTGGCTGATATCTGCCCCGTGGGTGCTCTTACCGCCAAAGATTTTCGATTTAAACAACGAGTGTGGTTCTTAGATAAAACCAAAACTGTTTGTACGCTCTGTGCCCATGGGTGCAATACGGTGGTGTCTCGAAACCCACAAACCCAAAAGCTATTTAGAGTTGAACCGAGAAGAAACCCTGAAATTAACAAGAGCTGGATCTGCGACCGGGGCCGCTGGGATTTTCACTATGTGCATGATGACAATCGAATCCCGGAACCAAAGCGGTTTTTAGATGGAAAGTGGACTGAGCAGACCTGGCACGGAGCTTTTCAGACCCTGGGGGAAGAAATTACTCAAGATCCTTCTTCTGTCTTAGTGGCTTTATCAACTCAAATGACAAACGAAGAAATTTCGGACGTTGTGAATACTTTGTTATCTTTGGGAGTGAAAGAGTTTACTTGGGTGGTTGATGAGAGTGTTGTTTCCGAGACCCAACCCTTTGACGGAATTTTGAAACACCGAGATCTGACTCCGAATGCGCGCGGGTTTGAAGTTGCGATGAAGTCGATCAATATGAGCTGGATGAGAGCTGCTCAGGCAGTTGAGAAATTAAAAACCAAGCGGTTTACTCGTCTTCTCGTGTTGGGTTTAGAGGGGTACGAAATGCCAGGTTTAGCAAATTTACTTCTTGCGGTGCCGGTGGAAACAAAAGTGGCTTTGCATGCTACTAGCCAGACGGCATTTTTGGAAAAATGCGATTGGATCCTTCCCAACGTGAGCGCTTTTGAGAAGTCTGGGACCCTAGTTAATGCGCAAGGGATATCGCAAGCTTTGAAGGCGAGTGTGCCTAAACAATTCCTATCTCGGGATGGACATCAAGTAGCTTGGGGACTTTCGCAAAAGAGCGATAGAAAACCGTTGAGTGTGAGGGGGGCAAAGGTATGAGCAATGCAAAAAAATATCAATTGCCCGTCCAGCAACGAGTTTATTTATTCGCGATTCTTCAGGGAATGCGAATTACGCTTAAACATTTTTTCAGAAATTTGCTGAATCCGAAGGGACTTCCGACGATCCAATATCCTGAAAAACGACGTCCTTACTCAAAAAGATTTCGAGGGCTTCAGATTCTAACGGTAAAGGAAAACGGAGACATTCGTTGTACGGCTTGCATGTTATGTGCGACGAATTGCCCCGCAGCCTGCATTCACATTACTGCGACAGAACACCCTGATCCGAAGGTTGAGAAGGTGCCTCTAGAATTCAATATTGATATGCTTCGTTGCGTTTTCTGTGGAATGTGTGAAGAGGCCTGCCCAGTGGATGCTATTCGGATGGGGCCCAATTATGAATTGGCAAGTTTTGATAGAAACGATTTCATCTACACCAAAGAAGACCTCATGAGGAATGGCCGCAATACCCTCAGTAAAGTGAAACACTAAAGCTGACACGCCATGCCGTGGACTCTCCTGGTCCTAAAAAGGGGGGCGCTTGTAGCTTATTGAAACTATTAGTATAATAAATTTATAGGAGACACCAATGACATTGACCAAAGCTGAACTCATTGATGCTGTTTATGAGAAAGTCGGTTTTTCCAAGAAAGAAGCTTCCGATCTGGTTGAACTAGTCTTTGAAAGTATGAAAGAAACTCTGTGCAAGAGTGAATCTATTAAAATTTCTGGCTTTGGAAAGTTTAGAGTTCGTCAGAAAAAATCTCGTATGGGGAGAAATCCTCAAACTGGCGAAGCAATGGAAATCTCCGCAAGAAAAGTTTTAACGTTTACCCCAAGTCGAATTCTTCGTGACGGGATCAACGGCAAATCCAATATTCTCCCGAGCGCCGTGGTTGCCGGTAGTAAAGAAGACGAAGATGACGATGATGATGAATAAAGCTTGAGCCTGTTATCAGGTGAAAAAGTTTTCTCTTCTCCAAATATTATTCTATATCCTGCTCATTCCTTCAGCGAGTTGGGGTCTCTCATTCTTGCATCCGGCTTTTAACCGCCTAGACCCCATAGAATTAAAAAATCTTCGTACTTCAGAACCCAAAGACAAAGATATCATTCTTTATTTTGAAGCAGAGGCCCTCTATTTACGGGGGAAAATCCATGCGGCAGAGGGGATTCTGAATAGTCTAAAAGAGAGTTGTCGTGAAAAACGATCTCCTCTCGAGCCAATAAGAAGAGAAGTGGTTTGCTTTTTATCCGAATTAGGATTTGGTGCAGACGCTAATTCTGTCGGCCTTCACTTTAGAAAAGAAGAAATTCAAAGAGTTCTAAAAGCCATCCAGGGTAAGGCTTTTTCATTTGAAGAGAGGGCCTATCTGGAGGGCCGTATTTTATGGCAGATCCCTAGTGCTCTGGGTGGCGATCCCAGCAAAAGTCTCTTGGGCTGGGAGTCTTTGAGACGATTACGACCGGATTTGAGTTGTTCTGATTTCTTTATGAGCCAGATTTACAAGATGCAGGGAAATCATCAACTATCCAATAGAGCACTAAAGAGAGCTTTGACCCACCAGCCCCCCGATCCACGCGCCCAGCTATTTCGTCAACAAGCCGATCAATCATTTGAGAGCCGATTTTATTTTGGCGTGGTTGGGAGTCCAGCGGGAGGAGTGGGAATTTTAATTGGAAAAAGAGATGAACGGCTGTGGGATACCCGAAGAAAGCTAGATGTATCAATTTCTGCTCAGAGCCGAGGGGTCACCCTTGGGCGCCTGTCCTACGAAGATCGAGAAACGTGGGAGCCATTTATCTTATCCGGGCGGTTATTAGCTTCCTCGGAAATCGATCAATTTTTTGGTTTGGGGCCCCAAACAAAGTTAACCCAATTAACTGAAGTGTCCCAGGCTCGAAGTGAGGGATCGCTGGGAGTTAGGCGTTGGTTTTCTGAAGTATACGTGGAAGCGGCGATTGGATGGTTTTTAAGAGAGCCCTCTTCAGTGAGTGGATTTGATACCACTAATTTATCCCTGAGAGAACGCCAAGCAAGTTTGATTTCGAGCTTTGAGGTTGGGGCGGGGGATAGAACGGCAACCCATGCTTTTATTCAAGTGTTAGCAGCAGCAAAGGGCCGAGCAAGCACCCACGGCTTTGAAGTTTATCGCCTCGGGCTCGAACGAAATATCAGAATCGAAAACAATCATCTTCTTCACTTGGCAACAGGACTACGTGCAGTAACCGGTCAGAAGCCTTTTGGAATGCTCTCTCAAATGAGTGGGAACGTTCTTCTACCCGGAGTTCGCAGTGGACGATTTCGCGATGAGATGGCATGGCATGCAACGGGAGAATGGCAGTGGGATGTTTGGCGGGAATTCACCGTCGCTGCTTTCGGAAATATTGCATCATTGGGAAATTCGCTGGATCGGTTAGCTCACGGTCGCTTTCTGACCGGGGGCGGAGCCGCTCTCATCGTTGGAAAGGGAAGTTTTCGTAGCCGACTTGAGGCGGGCTATTTTGCTGGTGAAACAGTTATGTTGGCCGGGGTGCAGCTTTTCTCTGAATAAAATCCCGAATGACCTCATTTTGAGACTCAGCGTCTTTATACCCAAGATCCAAAAGCTTCCGGATATACGGTGGTGAGAACATTAAGTAGCTTAACAAATCTCCTAGCTCTTCTGGATTGGCAGTGGATTTCAAAAGCTGTCTAAAATGAAACGGAACTTCGTCTAAATGAGGTTTTGCCAAAGCCCCCAAATCTCTGCTTGGTCGAAGAAGAAGCGCATCTATCGATTCTCGTTCGGTGCTTTTCAATCTGTTAATTCGTAGCAAGTTTTCATAGTCTAAATCGATACTATCTAAAAATATTGAGTTTAGAACAGCGCCAGCCACAAATCCCAACCGGGCTTGTTCTGTACGCTCGATATTTAAGGGTTCGGGTGTGGCGCAACGGATCCCAATAGCTAGTATTTTGTTGGCTCCCAATTTAATAGCAGGCGAAAAAGGGAAGTTGAATCTCAAAGCGCCATCCCCATAGAAAAAGTCCCCAATCCGAACCGGCTCGAACAAGATCGGTATTGAGCATGAGGCCATGATATGTTTCAGTTTGATGGGTGTAGGGATTCCAATTCGATGCGCTCTTTCCCACCCCTCAGTCACTCGGCAGGAATCAAAGAAAACGGTAGTGGTGCCGTTATGATAATTAGTGGTGCTTACAGCTAAGCCATCTACTTTTCCTTCTCGGATTGCTCTGTGAATTTTCCAGAAATGGGTATGGCTTAAGATAGTCTGGGAAAGTGGACTTGCATCGAGAAGAGAAGTTAAGAGTAATTTGCGAGTAACTTTTGAAATAAAAAGATCGTAGAACCAGCGATTAAGGATCGAAAAAAGAGTCGTGAAGTTGGTTTCTAAAACCTGATCGAAAGTCAACGAGTACCACAACTCATGTAAGCGTTCAGTACTAACTGAAAAAGGTTGGCCCTGAGCAAGAAACGAAGCATTTATAGATCCCGAGGACACCCCCGCAAACACTTTGGGTGAAAATTCTGGAAATTTTTCTCCCAGATATCTGAGAACACCGACTTGATAAGCAGCGCGAGCTCCACCTGCTGAGAGAACCAGACCTTGGGTATGAATGGAGTTACGAGGTGAAGTCACAAGTCTTATTTTACACCGGGTTTACGAAGGATAAGAATGAATTCCCCTTTTCTGAGATTTTTCTCCGTCGTTTTTTGCTCCAATTCTTTCAGGGAGCCCCATAGATAAGCCTCTTCTGCCATTCCTATTTCCCAAGCTAAAAATGCTTGGTGCTGCGATCCAAAGACGCTGGAACAGTCTTTCAGAAGTGTTTGGAAACGATAGGGAGTGTCCATGAGAACGATATGGCCTGAAGCATGGCTCCAATCCGCCAATTGTTTTATCCGGTCTTCTGTCTTGGGTGAGAGGAAGCCAACGAGCAAGAAGGGAGGAAGCCATCCGGATAAAGCACAGGCAGTTCCCCAGGAAGTCGGTCCCGGGTGACATTGAAGTTTAAAACCCAGTGTCCTGGCTGATTCGAGAATTTCCTTTCCGGGATCGAAGAGAATAGGCATTCCCATATCTGAGAAAAGGCAAGCTGCTCCTTCGGACTTACTCAGAATTTTTAATTCGTTGAGCAGAGATTTTCTGTCCTGGGGAGATTGATTGTCTAGGTAAAACACTTTTGCATCTGAAGTTAACTTGCATCGGCTCAGTAAGCGCTCTGTGACTCGTCGACTTTCGCCGATGACTATCGAACACTGCTCCACAATTTTTACAATTGGCGGAGAAGGGGCTACCTTTTCAGTCAACGGCATTCCCAAAATAAAAAAGTTAGCGCTCATTGAGGTTGTCCAAAAGAAAGTCCAAAAACCAGTTTAGCATAATGCTCTTTCTGTACAGTACGGCCTGACAAAAAGCTCAATGACCAGCAGCTTCTTGGTTTTGCAGAAAAAAGAAAACCGACTTGATAGTTTCGGGTTATAGATTGTCGAAAAGATTGTTCGATTGATCCAAACATATCGAAATAAACAGGGAGGGTCTTGTAGACTGAAAAAACAACCGTTTCGTCATTCTGGCTTTCATCGGCTCGCTTTCTTAGGAGAGTCGAAATACTCAGTCGATCTCCTTGCAGATTTGCGTAGGAAAAAGTGCCAGACCAATCTTGTTCGTGGATGCCTTTGAGCGTTTTTACTTGATACAGGCCTTGGATTTGAGCTGAAAACTGGCCCAACTGAAGATCTAAATAACTCTCAATCGGACCAACGCCGGCTTCGCCATTATTGATTGATGAGGGCTTCAAAAAGTAGTTGTTGGATATCTGTGCAAGCAAAAAACGCTCTGAACCCAGCGAGGTTTTTCTCATGAGTCGGTTATTTAATTCAAAGCGAAAGTATTCGTAGGGGGTGTTGTCATCCAAAGCATCAAAGCGAGGAGAAGTGAAATCGGGATAAGAGCCCTGTTTGAAAAAAGGATGATTGGGGGTTTTACTCTTAAAAAGACTTGCCCCATAAAGGACCCTCGGCTGGAGAATATGGCGAACGACTTCCTTTTGAGTTCCTTCCGATTCAAAGTTTCTCGCCAAATACAAAGCAAAAGGAATTTCTGTTTCGACAAAAGTCTGACTTTTGAAAGACGGTTCCGGGAGCGAGAAATGGTAGGCTAAGAGGCCAGCTTTTAGAGACGGCTGTAACTGAAATCCAGGAGCTAAAGGTGAGTTTGCAATAAGTTTGCGAGACATTAGGAGCCTCTGACCTGTTCTAATATAATCATTTCCGTCAAAGGCGGCACTCGAATCGGTGCTGATCGGATGGCTAAGATCTAGAAGCGGGTCATTTTGAGAAAGGTCGGGGTTTGTAGTTAGTCTTTGATCGGGAATGTTATCAAAAGCCCCTTCGGGACGAAAATAATTGGAAAAACGATTGTCCCATTCAAAGTACAGATTTTTTAAGAGAAAAGGCTCAGTCTTTTTGTGAAATCGTATCTCAGGCAGCTGGGCCACTGCTCCTTGGTCGGCCCCAGAGTCGATCGTATTTACTAACGATTGGTTGTATTTCATTGCAGCTGTAGCGAGGTACGAATCGGAAGGATACGAAAAAGACAAAAGGTTTCTTAAATATTGAAAGTTCCCAAGAGATCCAAAGTCATTCGGAAAGTCCTGGCTCCAGTAACGATTGGTGACGAAATCGATATCTTGCCGACTGTAAATATGGTCCCCAATGAAAAACTCGTGATGGATATCAACTGCGGCTTCACTCGCAAGGCCCAAGTAACGTCGTCCGGGAATCCGTATCCATGGACTAGTTGTGTCTGGATTAAATGATCTTTCTAGCAAGAAGAACCGAGCTCGACCCTTTTGATTTTTCGAATAAACATACCGATAGTCCAGTTCTAAGTGATATCCAATGAGTGTCCACCAGGTGGGCGTAATCGTGAGATCTTGCCAACGAGACAGAGCTAGGAAAAGCGGGATTGAAAAACCGGTTCCAAGCCGTTGGCGATAGTTTGATGAAGGTACTAGGATTCCGCTTTGTCGGGTGGTTTTGGCTGGAGCAATAAAGTAAGGCGTGTAAAAAACAGGTAATTCTTTCGCATAAATAATGCCGTCATAAATATGGACATAAGAATCAAGCGTGAGAAAAAATTTGCGAGCGTAAATTTTGACATCAAAGGGGCAACGACCAGCTTCTTTGTCGATAAAAGGAGTGGTGTTGCAGTTTGTGAAAATGCCATTGGTAAGCTCGTATTGATCCTGAGCTACTTGTTTGAGAGAGGTCCCAGAAATTACCGTTTGACCAAATAGGACAGTTACATTTTCTAGCGCTCCATCAGCACTCTCCAGCGAGTAGGTACCGCTATCACAAAATATATCGATTTTTCCGTCATTGATGTGAACATTACCAGTCGCAAATACACGATTTAATGTAAGGTCGACTTCGAGTTCATCTGCCCAGATCTGCCGGCTCCCTTTTCGAACCCAAGCAGCGCCTCGGCCCTTCAGGGTGTTTCGAGTATTATCTCTCTGGTAAAACTGAGCTTTGAAATCCCAATCAGTTTTTTCTTCTGCCTGGGCAAACACCGCAAAAAGAGAAAGTAAAATGTAAAACAAATAGGTCAAAACTTACTCAACTTTTAAGAGTACTGCGATTCCTTGGCCGCCCCCAATACAGGCGGTACCGATTCCTAAGCCTCCTCCAAGCTGTCGCAGTCGATGGACCAAGTGAACAGCTAGGCGAGCTCCGCTGGCGGCAAGAGGGTGCCCCAACGCAATCGCCCCACCGTCTACGTTTAGTTTTGAATCTGGGAAGCGGAGTTCTTTTTGAACTGCAATCACCTGGGCTGCAAAGGCTTCATTGATTTCAATTAACTTCACATCGTTTTCAGACCGAGCGGTTTGACGAAGAAGGGACTGGGTCGCACTGACTGGACCGATTCCCATTTCCTTCGGTTCACAGCCCACGACCGATGCCCCCTCCCAAGTCGCAAGCACATTCCAATTATTTCTTTTTGCAATGGATTCAAGAGTCAAAATTAGAGCAGCTGCTCCATCACAAATCCCACTCGCATTTCCCGCAGTGACCACGCCATCTTTTTTGAAAACAGGAGCGAGTTTCTTAAGAGACTCCAAAGAGGCGTTTGGTCGAAGATGTTCGTCTTTGGTAAGTGTTGCAACTGGTGCTAGTTCAGACTGAAAAAGGTTTTGATCATAAGCTTTGGCTGCTAAATGATGGGACCGTACTGCAAAGGCATCGACTTCATCGCGAGTGATGGAATATTTTTCAGCTAAGCGTTCTGCAGTTAAAGCCATGGGCAATTGAGCATAGGAATCATAAAGCCCGGCGACTAGCGTATCTTCCAGCTCTCCATTTCCCATGCGATAACCAAAGCGCGATTTTCGTAAAGTGAATGGAGCTTGGCTCATGTTTTCGGTACCTCCCGCCAGAACCGTCGTGGCTTCGCCCAATCTCAAACGACGAACCCCATCTGCCATGGCTTCAAATCCAGATCCGCATAGACGATTCAAAGTAAGAGCTGGGGTTGTGAGAGGAATCCCAGATTTCAAACCCACGTGACGGGCGAGATAAGCCGCATCAGAAGAGCTGGGAATCACGTTTCCAAAAATCACATGATCGATTTGTTCGGGAGCAATTTTGGTTTCGGTAAGAACTGCTTTCGATGCTTCAACTGCTAAATCAGTCGCGGTGATCGCTTTCAGGCTCCCGCCAAAAGCTCCAAACGGAGTTCGCTTAGCGCCCACAATTACTACTTTGTCGTTCAGGGCTGGAATGGGTCGATTCATAAGTATTTCCTTGTGGTTAAAGACAGAAACTATCGAATGGGATGAGATTGGTAAACGGTTTAGCGAGGGGAAAAAGAAATGAGGATAACGCGAAGCGAAAAAGCCGTCGAAGTTTTAGGCGACTGTCCAGCTCCTCCAAAATGTCGAACTTTTAGACAGGGTAAAGCCTTGAAGCCTTTTGGGAATCCACACCCCCCTCGGCCTTCACAATTCACAATTCCTTCACGCTGAAATCACGCTCAAAAAGTTTGGATCTTAGCTTGCACCTATTAAGGGGTGAATGAAGACAATTGCGCTTAAACTGAGCCTGGTGCTGGTGATGATTTTAACAGCACATTTGACCGTTGCTGAACCAGCTCGAGATTCGTCCCATGTACCTGTCGGGGCTGATGCTCAAGTAGCGGCGAGCAAGCTTGTATCTATCGAGGAGCGGCTTAAAAATATTGCAGATGAAATGGGTAGAAATTCATTTCGTTTGCTAGTGGATTCCAGAGGCCAGGAAGTAAAATCACAATTTGGGGAAGAAAAAGTTAACGAAGCTGTAGAGCTGGTGGACCAATACCATCAGTTAAGTCGTGATCTCGGCCAGCCTATTTCCAGTACAGATGAATTTGAGACAAGACTATTTGCTGCTGGAGTTGCTAGCTCAGACAGAGAATCCAAATCGAAGAAATCTGGAGACGAAGAAACCCCTCAGGAAAAAGAAGCGCGTGAAGCTGCTGAAAAAAGAGCTGCTAAAAAAGCCGCTCAAGACCGAGAGGGACTAAGAGCTTTTGAACAAGAGAGAGACCGACAACAACTCGCCCAACAACTAGCAGCTGCCCAACAAGGCGGACAGGGCGGAAAAGGAAAAAACAGTGGAGGGCCGGGTGACAGCGGAAGTTCCCAAAGCCCTTCTGGATTTCCGCAGCAGCAGAACGACAATGATAATGATTCTCAAAATCAATTCTCCAATGGATTCGACCGACTTGCGAACCGCTTGAGCGGTTTAGGAAATCAGGGGTTTGGTAATTTTTCTTCTTCTCAGAACTCCTCTAAAAAAGATGATGATAAAAAATCTTCTTTCTCACTACCGCCTTCAAAAAGCAGCACCAATGAAGATTTTAAGTTGGACACAAAACCCAAGACCTCGTTGAACCTTCCTCAGCTGCAAACGGGGAATCAACAAATGGATCTTGGAAATAATGCTAGCTTTGGAATGCAAGGAACTCCAGTTCCTGCTGCTTCCGTATCAAATAGCTCAGCAAATTTTTCTCCAATGAATTCGGGAATGGGCAATGGGAGTTTTGAACAAGGAATGAATGGTGGATTGAATTCGGGAATGGGAGGAATGCTAGGTGGCCAGATGGGTGCTGGTCAGGCAAGCCTAGGTTCCTTAGGCGGAGATTTTCCTTTTAATATTACCGGCGAAACATTTGATGAAGAGGCTGAATATGATGGTTCACCTCGATACCGTGTTTATGATGTTTCAATGACTGGATCCTCCTCTGGAGCAGGCGATGGAGCTTTAGGTGGTGATGTGGGAGCCGGTAGCGATCTTTCTTCGCAGAGCTTTAAAAAGAACGGAGTGCCTCAGTTTCTTTATTTCATGACTCCTGAAGAACAATCCCTAAAGGGAGTTCCCGGCATCTTTAGAAGTTTAGCAGCGGGCTACAAAAAAACCCGCATTCAAATGTTATGTCATTTGAAAGATAGAAAAAACATCGGCCTTTGTGAGAAGGTCAAAAAGGATTTAGAAGGTTAGGAGAGAACATGAAAAAGCTCCATTTGTGTATCGTGAGTGTATTCGCAGCGACTACAGCGTTAGCTGGAGTTGAGTCTGCTTATCTCAGCAACGAGAAAGTATCCAACCGAGATGAAGTCGTTGGCTACGGAAGAGAGTATGCCTTGGGCACTGCAAGAGACAGTGCGAATCACGCAGCTCAAGTGGCAGGCGCAACAGGGGCAGCACTCACTTCGGCGGGAGTGGGATTTTTACTAGCTGGAAATCTTCCAGTTGGGGCAATGCTCATCTCAATGGGATCTGTTGAATTTGCCCAAATGGGAGCATCGGGTGGTGTTGGTCAACAAAACGGAAGCCAGAGAGATCAATTGGTGCTTGGTTCGCCAAACAGTGGGACTTCAAAAGACGGTTCTTCATCAAGCCCATATCCTGAACTGGATCCCAAATTAGACGATTACCTAAATAAAAACGGAATTGAACCCGGTCAATTTAAGGAATTGGTTTTCTCGGGGCAATTAAATGATCCCTCAGCTGCCCTGACTGCTCTTGGACTAAATCCAAACGATTACTCGACTAAAATTATGGAAAAAGCACAGGTCGATGCTCAAAAGGAGTTTGCGAAAATTGCCAATGACGTGATGGGAACTGCAGGTGATGCAGGAAGCCTGGGAATGCTCGGTGCCGGACCGGATTCTAATAAACCCGAGTCGCTAACGAAAATTAATCCTGAATCGCGCGATAAAAAAGAAGAAGAAAAAGGAATCAAAATTTCGAAGAGCAACAAAAATGCAGTTGAAGTTCCTGGGTCTGCATTTTCGACTCAGTTTATTCCCGCTTTATTTGGTTTGCCTGCAGAGGCTTTTTCAGCCCAAGATCAGATGCTTCTCTTCAATGCTTATTTACGAGAGCAGGGCATTGTGCCTAATCATCCTGGGATGAACATTTTTCAAATGGCCCAGCAGAGCTATCGAACTTTTTCAAAATCTAGAACACAAAGCAAAACAGCTAAAAGCCGAGTGGCTAAAGCGAACTAACGGCCCGCGTTAGAGGGGCCTTTAGACATTCCCATCAACGACCGAAGGACTGACAGGCTTTTGGAGTACTATGGTGAGATGCTGGACCCTCTGGGT
>RFNV01000188.1 GCA_009927005.1 Pseudomonadota bacterium | reverse complement strand
GAAAGCCCCTTTTCGGTAGAAATAAATGCTAGAAATTCAGTTAACTCTTTTTCAATCACTCAATTTCTCTATCATGTTCGAAGTGGGCCTTCAATTTTCTTCTTAACCACATGATGGCTTGCGTGTGCAGCTGCGATACGCGGCTCTCTGTAACATCTAGTACTTCTCCAATTTCCTTCAAATTCAAATCCTCATAATAATACAGACTCAGCACTAGTCTTTGCTTTTCAGGTAAACTTCGATGGCCTTCGTTACGATTTCCTTTACCCCCTTCAGGTTGAGCTCTGAAATAGGGTTCGGCACTTTACAACTATCCAAAAGATTTAAAAGATTTTTACGGTCACTACTATTGAAGCTCCCTGCTTCATCTAAACTCAAGATAGAGACTGACTTAACCTGATTTAAAAGTTCAAAGTACTCTTCTTTTGAAATTTTTAGTTCATCAATGAGTTCATCTTCGGTGGGCAGTCTGCTGAGCTGTTGTTCTAATTTGCTATGAGCCCGCTCTAGTTGCTTTGCTTTTTCCGAACGGACCGGAACCCAATCTTGAGCTCTTAACTCATCTAAAATCGCTCCACGAATGCGAAACTCAGCGTAGGTCTTAAATTTATTATCGCGAGTCGGATCGTACTTATCAATTGCATCCATCAATCCAATGACACCACTGGAGACCAGATCATCGAATTCAATATTGGAGGGCAATCTCACCGCTATTTTCTGAGCGATGAATTTAATCAACGGAGAATACTCAATAATAAGTTTTTCTTTAGTTCTACGATCAACTCTTTTGCCGGTCGTCTTAAACTTCTTTGCACTGGGTGTCGCCATAGTTCTCTCGTTTCAATTAAAAAGATTAGGCTGTCTTCTCTGTCATCGAACCATAAAAAAACCGCAATCCATGACTCTTTGAAATGGGAGTATCGTCCATTTTTCTGCAAATATCTTTCAGCTTTCCAGTGAAAGCATCCTGGGGAAACAAACTCGTAAACGCTTTTTGCTTTCTGATTGCCTCACTCAATCGAGGCTCCCAGGGAAAAATATCTAGTAATTTTACTTTCACATCTAATTGACTTCTCGCTACGTCCATAAATCGGGTCATGATTTTATCGCTCTCTGATGAGCTGTGGCTCATAGTAACGATTAACCAAAACTCCCTCACCGAATACTTCTGTGAAAGTATTTTCATTATAGCATAGGCGTCTGTATAACTGGTGGGTTCTGAAGTGGTAACTACTACATGTTGGTGCGCCGCAGCTGCAAAAGCGGTTACGCTGCTATGCAGTCCCGAAGAATGATCGAGAAGAATAAGATCAAATTGATCATGAAGATTTTCTATTTCAAAAAATAACTGATTGCGACATGTTTCGTCGAGTTCTTCAAAACCTAAAAGCCCCGACGGTGAAGCAAGCAGATATAAATTCTCGCTAACTTTTTCAATGGCATCAGTTAACGCAATTTGTCCTGAGAGAACTTTTTCGACCGTCCATTGTGGCCGAACGCCCATGGCAATTCCCAGCTTTCCGAGCGTCCAATCCGCGTCAATAATCAGTGTCTTTTTTCCTCGGGAGGCCCACAAGGAACCTAGATTAGCTACCAAACTGGTCTTACCCACCCCGCCCTTACCGCTTGAAAAACTCACGACTTTAGTACCGACACATCCGTAACTCATACACTTGCTCCTCTTCTTAAAATCAACTGACTTAATCCAGTAGCATCTGGAAAGTGGATAGAATCTTTGAACGACTGAGACTGGCTTACCGCACAAATGGGAAGTTTCGTCTGGTTAAGTAAGTCGTAAATAAATCCAGTTTGTGTGACTAAATCCATTTTGGTTAACAAAATGGCTTCGATTGAAAAGAGGGTTTGAGCTAACTCGACGATCCTCATCATCTCGGGGAGTCGCAGTGTTGCTTCTAAAGATAAAAACACTGCCGGTCGATTGGCCTCTAATTTTTTTACTAACCCCCAATTACTTTGCTCGGAGTCCAAACGAATACTCGGAGTATCAATTAACTGGATCCCAGGCGTAGCCGTCTCTTCCATTTTCTTTAATGGAATTTTTAACATACGACTGTATTGGCTCATTTCAACTGCGCTAACGACTTTGCGAGAATCTAACGTCGACAGGAAAGCAGGTTTGTTCACTTGGCGTAGGTAAAGAGCGAGCTTAACCAAACTAGTTGTCTTTCCCGATCCAGCTGTTCCGATGACAGTCCATGCCTTTCGATCGAGCAAATGACTTGGATTAAGGGTTCTCATCTGATTGAGCAACAGTTTACCCTTCTTATTTTCAACACTTTGAGGATCGGACAGCCCTTCAGGAAAATCGCAAAGAAGTCGATTACCCAACTCTTTGGAAGCTTGCTGTGAAATTCCCAGTCTCAAAAACTCAAGTTCATACCTGTTTTTGTTTGTTGGCTTTGCCGAAGCCCTGTGTGGCTCATCTTCAATATCAATATATCGAGAAAAAGAGCCACTCACCTTTTTTACGACTGGCTTTGATTGGGCTTCCGCCTTTTTTTCAACTTCATTCGTCTTTCGGTGTGGGAAAAGCCGCGCTAGGGTTTGCTCGTCGATATCATTTTTTGGGGTCTCGGGTTTCTTCTCAGCGGCTACCGTAATCTCAATAAACCCTTTCCCTAAAAGACCGTTCTTCTTTTTTTGTGTCCCCAAAATAAGGGCATTGGGACCAAGTTCCTGTCGAATCTTTTTTAATCCCTGCTCAAGAGTTTCAGCCTCGAACTTTTTAACAAACATATTATGCCTCCACAGAAGCTATGATTTTCACACTTGCGTCCGGTGAAATATCGTTTGCAGATACAATCTGAAGATTTGGAACAAACCGCTCAATTGCCTTTTTTAATAGTCCTCGAATCATCGGGCGACACAAGAGAACAGGTGTGCCTGAATTAAACACAGTGGTCTCAAGCGTAATATTAAGCGCTTTCACAAGTCGTTCGAAATAACCAGGCTCAAGGTTTAGGGTCGCACCACCGTTCTCCTGTCGTTGGTAAGCCCGAATAATTTGCTCTTCCGTGGACGGTGACATCGTCATTACTTCGAGCGAACCCGTTCCATTGCTTAAACGGCTGGTAATGGTTCTCGACAATGCGGCTCTAACATATTCTACGAGTTGATCAGTGTCCTTGGTCACGCTTGCGTAATTCGCTAGAGTTTCAAGAATGGTGCGGAGATCTCGGATGGGAACTTGCTCCTTTAGAAGGCCTTTACACACTTTCAATACCGCTCCCAGGTTAAAGGCATTTGTACCGATGGCTTCTTCGACAACTTTCGGATGACTCTTAGCTAAGTTATCGATCAACGCTTGTAGCTCTTGTCTTCCGATAAGTTCCTGAGAATAACGTCGGATGATTTCGGTCATGTGGGTTGCGATGATGGTTGCCGAATCAACCACTGTGTATCCAGCCATTTGAGCTCTCTCTTTATCTTTTTCGGGAATCCACAATGCTGGCAAGCCAAAAACAGGTTCCTTAGTTTCGATTCCTGGAACTACTTCCTCCACGCCTCCCGGATCCATCGCAAGAACATAGCCGGAAAGAATTTCTCCCCCACCCACTGGCACACCCTTAATCAGAATGGAGTATTGTGATGGTTGAAGCTCCAGATTATCTTTGATTCGAACCTTGGGAACGATAATCCCCAACTCTTTGGCAAACTCTTTTCGGATTTGATAAATCCTATCGATTAATTCGCCCTTACTTTCGGATTCCACCAAGTTCACAATGCCATAGCCCACCTGTAGCTCCAATGTATCCACTTCGGGGGGAACGTTGGTCTCGCTGGCCTGAACTTCAACTTGCCTCTTTTCTTCCTCATTCTTTTGTAGGGTTTCTGCTTTTTCTTTTTTACTGACAAAGTAAGAAATACTTCCGCAAATAATTCCCAAGAAGAGGAAGGGTCCCGTAGGAAGACCTGGCATCAAGGCCATCAAAATTAAGATTCCTGCAGTTGCTGCGAGTGCTCGGGATTGGAAGAACAACTGCTTTGCAACTTCTTTTGATAAATTATTTCCAGAAGCGGCGCGAGTAACCACAATACCTGCGGCAGTAGAAACAATGAGTGAAGGAATTTGAGTCACTAAACCATCACCGATGGTCATCAAAGTGTAAATTTCAGCAGCTTTTCCCAGATCAAGACCCTTTTGGAAAACGCCGATAAGGAAACCTCCGATGATATTGATAACCGTGATGATAATACCTGCGATCGCATCGCCACGAACGAATTTGCTGGCACCATCCATGGCTCCGTAGAAATCAGCTTCTTGCTCAATTTTGGAACGTCTCTCTCTCGCCTGAGTCTCATTGATCAAGCCAGCATTCAAATCAGCATCAATGCTCATTTGCTTTCCAGGCATCGCATCCAGAATGAATCGAGCTGCTACTTCAGCGACACGCCCCGAACCCTTAGTGATAACCACAAAGTTGATTACAATGAGAAGTGTAAAAACCACCAAGCCCACTATGTAGTTTCCCCCAACCACAAAACTACCAAAGGTCTCGATGACATGTCCTGCAGCTGCGGTTCCCGAAGCTCCGTTCAAGAGAATGAGTCGAGTGCTTGCTACGTTGAGTGATAATCGAAACAATGTTGCAAAAAGAAGAATGGTGGGAAAGACAGAGAACTCAAGGGGTCTCCCCGAATAGACAGCTACTAATAAAATTATTACGCTTAGTGTGAGACTGCCCACGAGCAAGAGATCCATAATTGCTGCTGGCATCGGAACGATCATGACTAACAGCGTTCCTAAGACCCCAACTGCAATGAGAAGATCTGTCTGCTTAAATATCGACAAGAATGAGGGTTTTTGTTCGTTCATATCAGCCACCGCTTGCCCTTCTTAGCCCTTTGAGTTTGAAAACATATGCCAACACTTCAGCTACTGCTTTATACAAGTCTTTTGGAATAGGATGCCCCAACTTAATATTCTTAAACATCGTACGTGCTAGGGGCTTGTTCTCAACAATCGGAACACTGTTTTCTTTTGCGAGCTCACGAATCTTATCTGCGATAAACCCGGCACCTTTCGCTACCACTTTGGGAGCTTGCATTCCCTCTTCATAGCGTAGAGCAACTGCTAAGTGGGTCGGGTTGGTTACCACAACAGTAGCCTTTGGAACCTCGTCCATCATGCGCCTACTCGCAATTCGCTTTTGGATTCCTCTAATTCGAGACTTGATTAACGGATCCCCTTCTCTTAACTTGAACTCTTCCTTGATTTCCCGTCGGGTCATTCGCATTTGTTTTTCAAGGCTATATTTCTGAAAGCCATAGTCAGCAGCTGCAATTACGCAGTAACCCACCATAATCGTGAAAAGAAGCTTTGCGAGTAATTGGAGAATCAATACCAGCTCTTCTCCTGGAAGTTTTCCAAAGAGCAGGCCTAACGTGTTAACTTGAGACACCCCAAACTTCCAAAGAACCCAACCGATCAACCCCATTTTCAAGAGTGATTTCAGGGCTTCCACTAACCCCTTTGACGAAAGTAGTCTTTGTAGTCCGTTCACTGGGTTTAGCCGATCCCATTTTGGTGTGAGTGGCTCCCAAGTTACGTAAAAGCCAACTTGGGCAGCACACGCAAGAAAAGCTGTGACGACTACCCCAACGAAAACAGGGCCGACCATGAGAAAATAACTTGTTCCAATTTGGTTTTTCATCGCCAAAATATCCTGTTTGGAGAGCTCAGCCCCTTTTCCAAACTTGAAGAAGCTCTCAATGAGCTTTGAAAACTCATAGAAGGAGCCCTTCAGTGAAAAATAGAGTACTCCCATGACTGTAGACAGAATGATGACTGAAATAACCTCGCGAGAAAGAGCAACCGTACCTTGTTTACGGAACTCTTCACGGCGATACGCAGTTGCGCTCTCCGTTCTTTCCTCATCTGAGCCTTCAAAGAATGCCATAGATCCTTACAACGCTCTTAAAATCGCGAGTGTTTTTTCTCCCGATTCCGTCATTATGTTTTCAATAAAATCGATTAGCTCTGGGGCCACGAGATAAAAAACAATCAGGCCCAATAAAATGGTAATGGGGAAGCTGAAAAGCATTACATTCATCTGGGGGATCAAACGATTCAGAACGCCAACGGCTAGGTTGCTCGTCAGTGCTAGGAGTGTGAAGGGAGCAGCCATTCTCACTGCTGTTACGAACAACTCTCCGAACATCCCGATTAATAATTTCATCAAATTGCCGTGTTCTAGAAATGTCCCCTCAATTCCTTTGGTGATTCGAAAACTTTGGACGAAGAGATAAAGGAGTTCATGGTGCAGATTTAAAACAAAGAAAAGCATCAGAACTACCCACCCATAGAGCGGAACAAGAACGGTAACTGAACTTTGCATTTGGGGATCCATCAGGCCCCCTACCCCAAAACCCATTTGGAAACCGATAAATTGAGCGGCTGTGTGAATGCTCTCCACTGCAATATGAATTGAAAACCCCAGAAAAAAGCCAATTAAGCTCTCTCGGACAGCAAGTGCGATGATCCCATACAAATCATTTGGAAAGGGAGTTAAATAAGGCCTAACCACGGGATAGAGTGCGAGGGACAGAGCAAAAGCAAGGACGACCTTAATCACCGCGGGAATCGATCGATGATTGAAAGCGGGGGCAAGAAGGAAGAGACCAAGTAATCTTAAAAGGACGCAAGTGATATCGAGATAGTTATTCCAAGCATATGGATAGAGTTCCGATAGCATTTTATCTCACGGCAGCAGGGATGTTTTCAAAAAGCTGTATTGTAAAATCAGTAATCACATCAAGCATCCATGGAGAAAATAGGAGAAGCGCTAGAAACATGGCTGCAAACTTTGGAACGACAGCTAATGTTGTTTCACTCAACTGGGTCACGGCCTGGAATATGTTCGTGATAACCCCTACCACTAATCCAAACAAAAGAAGCGGAGCGGATAAAAGCACTGCAGTCTTTAGGGCTTGCCTCAAGATATCTAACACAGCTTCTTGTGTCATGATTCCCCCTTTAACCAAAACTCTTTACCAGTGAACCAACAATCAGCTGCCACCCATCCACTAGCACAAACAAGATGAGTTTGAAGGGTAGCGAAATCACCACTGGCGGTAGCATCATCATCCCCATTGCCATCAGAATAGAGGCTACAACCATATCGAGAACCAAAAACGGAATATAGATCATGAATCCGATATAAAACGCCGTTTTTAATTCTGAAATCATGAAGGCTGGAATCAAAATATAGGTTGGAACTTCGGCTCGCTTCTCAGGCGTCTGCAATCCCGCTAATTTTACAAACAGACCAAGATCCTTATCTCGGGTTTGTTTAAACATAAATTTGCGGATATAGCTCTCGCTAAAACTTAATGCCTCTGTTTGCGAAATCTTGTTTTTCAAATAGGGTTGTAAGGCATCCTGATTTATCCCCTTCCACACCGGCGCCATAATGAAAACCGTAAGGAATAGGGAAAGCGCCACGATAAGCTGGTTCGGGGGAAGAACTTGAGTACCGATGGCTTGCCTTAGGAAAGACATTACGATCACAATCCGAATAAAGGATGTGAGCATAATGAGCAATGACGGTGCAAGTCCTAACACCGTAAGGAGTGCGATGATTTTTAGGGCCACTGCTGTTTGTTCCGGAGTGTTTGCCGCACCAAACGAAAGTTGAACGGGGGGGATGGCGCCCTTCTCTGCAGCAAAGGCAATGCCGCTCTGGAAAGCGGCAACTAAAATTTTTGCAAACGGTATCATCATGGTGAGATCCTATCGGAGCCTTTGTACTTCTTCTGCTACAGCTTCCTGAAACACTCCTCTTTCAAAACCTGTCTCTTCTTCATATTGCTCCTGAAGTTTAGGAAGTTGGGAAAGCATACTGATCTGGTTTGGTGTTACTCCTACTAATACAAATTCTTTTCCAATTTTCAGGAGGCTAACCCCCGATTTTGCACCTAAAGGACAATAGCTTAGCTGCTCAATCAAATAACGTCGGGCACCTCGGAGAGCTCCCTTGCCTTTAAAGAACCGAAAGAACACTAAAGCTCCAACGACACACAAAAGGAGAAACAGCGAAATGATACCTACTACTGTTCGGTATCCTCCTGCACCTTCATTTTTTTGGGTGAACGCAGAAGCTGCAATAGGAGTTTGCTCCTCTTGAAGCAATTTCATCGTATTGGCATTTTGTGCTGGATACTCAATGGAAACGCTTGTCGCACTCCCAGTGTTAGCTACTTTCATGCGCTCACGAATTCCTTCCATGCTTCCGTTTATTACAATTCTGCCTTTTAAGGTATCGTTAGCCCCTTGAAGAAGCGTTACTCTCTTAATCAAAGCATGGGGAGAAGTGAGTTCAATCTTGTCTCCATGTTTCTGCGCTAGTTTTGTATTAGGCCAAGAGACTTCAAGGACATTTTCCTGAACCTTCCAATTAGGGGCGCTCGAAGGAAGTTGTCCGACGAATTCGATCTGTGCACGATCCTGCCCCGTGATCGCGACCCTTTCTACTTCATAACCAAAGGCTAGATAGCCCATGAAAATTAAGGTGAGTAGAACGACCTGCCTCATGCCACTTCTCCTAATTGTCGGATTCGTTGTGTACTGCTTACGATATCGGTTAGTCGAACACCAAATTTGTCATTTACAACTATCACCTCGCCCTTGGCCACGACCTTATCGTTCACAAGGACTTCCAAAGCTTCTCCAGCCATTTTTTGAAGTTCGATGACTGAACCTTTGTGCAGCTTGATCAGATCTTGAACTAAGATCTTGGTGCGTCCAAGCTCTACACTCACTCTTAAAGGAATATCTAAAACATATTCGAGCTGACCGTCCTTTGGGTTGTTCTCAACAACTTTTAAGTTTGGTGTTGAGCCCTCTCCACCCTGATCTTGATTAGCCATTTGCCACCTTGCCTTGTTCATTGATATCTCCTTCTGATGAATCTTTGCTTTGAAGAGTCTGAGTCATTCGTATTGCTAAATTACCTCGAACATTTCCCATCATCCCTGCCATAAGGGGAAGCCCTTGGACATATACCGTAAGTGGAGCGACGGAATCCTGAGACAGTAAGAGAGTGCTTCCGGGTTGAAGGCTTTCAATTTCACCTAACTTCTTTTGGGTAGCCCCAAGTTCAACCTGAAGTAAAAGCTCTGTGGACATCACTTCTCTGATCCAGTGGTCCCGCCACTCGCCATTTTCAACCGAAAAATCCCCTGTAACGTTGAAGGCTAGATATTCCTGGATTTTATTAAGCGGTTCCAATTGAAGAACTACAAAGCAAGGGCCCGATAGACTTTCGAATTCCACATCGATGGTAAGGACCGCAACAAGCTCTGAGGGGTGAATAGTTCCAATAAAATGTGGATTAGTCTCGCTTCGAAGATATTGAAGCTTTAATGGATAGTTAAGCTTCCAGGATTCCTGGAGGTCCTTCAGAGCCACACTGGACACTTTAGAAATCATATTATTTTCGATGCTAGTAAACTCATCACGGTTCCCGACTTTAGAGAAAGGCCGTTCGGAACCACCGTAATACGCATCGACTAAAGCGTAAGTGAGCTTTGAACTCACAATGAATAAAAGACTTCCTTTCAAATCGGTCATGTTGACGATATTGACCGAAGTTGGAAGAACCAGATTATTCAGATAGTCCCCGAACTTCATAAAATCCATTCGGTTCAAGCTGACTGACACTTGTCGCTTCAGATGATTGGTGAGAGAAGCTCGGAACAATCTAGCGAATCGTTCATGAATTCCCTGGAGTGCAATCATTTTCCCACGAACAATTTTTTCATGGGAAGTCAGATCATAAGCAATCCAATTGGGACTACTTTCAGAGCCTGTTGACCCGGCTTTTAGAGGTTCTTCCTTCTTTCCGCTATCACTTTCTACTTCACCAGTAGAGACAGCAGAGAGTAAGGAGTCGATTTCAGCTTGGCTGAGCACTTCGGGCATGGTGTTTGCTCCTCTTAGTTGAAGTGAAACTGCGTAAAATACACTTCCCGAACCTGACCACTTGTTAATAAATTGTTTACCGCACGAAGAATGTCTCGACGCAAAGTAACCATTCCTGTGGTTTCTCGAATTTGCTTATAAGAACGGCTACTCAATAGAACGATGATCGCATCGCGGATAGCTGCTTTTTTCTTTGTAATCTCTTCTTCTGTGGCAGAATCCGTAAGTTCAAGTTCCATCTGAGTCTGAAGAAATTTAGGACCTTGATCACTTGAGATATTTACGAGAAAGCTCTCTAAAGGATAGAGAGTCGCGGGGACTGGAGGAGTAATCGTTCTTCCTGCCAATTTTTCTTTTGTGGGAGGGACCTCTTCTTCTTTTTGGGCTTGCATGACCTCTTCCATCTTGGTCTCAACTTCCATCATCTTGGCCCAGATTTTTTTCATGTACATTCCTAGGCCTACGACAGCAGCGAGATTCAATGAAATGATGAGTACTGAAACAAGTCCCAGCACATCAAACTTTTTCTTCTCGGCTGCTCCTGCTGCTGGAACGGCTTCTAATTTCTTGGGTACTTCTTGTAGTTTCTTGGCTGCTTCGGCCATAGACTCCCCCCGCTAGATTAAAGTGATTAGGGGCCGATTGTGCAAAGGAGGTGCCAGAAAAATGCCACATTTCACCGGGGGGAGCGGTGCATCTAACGTCAGTCTCACAAAAAGAGCGTCAGAGATTTGACTAAAACAGGTAAGGCAATCCCGAATAATTCTGCCAGAAAGTTTGAGGAGAATAGTTTGGATAAAAAACGGTGGAGGGCGTCATCCAAGGATAGAACGTATTAGAAAAATAATTATAGAGTTGGGTTGGCATCACCTGAGGACAGTAGTTGTACCAAAACTGAGTGAAGTCATAGACCGGGATCTGATTTACCAAAGCAAAGTTTTGCCAGCCACTCCAAAGGATAACAAACGTAGGCTGTAAATAAACAGCTTGTTGGTAGTACCCATAAATCGGCATCCACGGATAAAACTGGTTCCCGTAAGGATTGTAACCCCCGGGCTGAAAGCTTCCCCCGCCATAGCCTCCCATGCCTGGACCATACCCGCCGCCATAAGTTGGGTAACCAGTTTGAGGTGGGCCTGGAGGTAACGCTGGCATTGAAGGACCTTGTGGATAAAGCCCTCCCCCGGCTGTTCGAATACCATCATTTTTCCCGCAACTCATTAGCAGGACAGAGATGGCTAAAATTATGATTCCTCTCCAGTTCATCGTTCTACTTCCGTATACTGCGTGAATAAACGCGTCTCCTCACTCTTAATTGCAAAAGAATGCCAAACGGCCTAGGCATAGCATTCAAAGAGAACACAGAAAAAAATGCTAAAAAAAATGACAATAGATTGACAAAATCAGGCTAGTTAACGAACCAGTCTTTGAGAGAAATTTCTCTAGGGGCCTGTGCGTGAAAATCTGCTTCGTACTTTTGAAGAAGATCCTTCTTAAACTTCTCAAAAGACTTGGCTGCTTTATCCCCTTGAAAGTCTTCCAGATAGAAACCACCACCAACAACAAAAATAGCATCCAAAAGTTTGGCTCGATTCATCGACAGGGTTTTATGAGATTCTTCATCGGGACAGTCTAAAACCAAACTAAACTGGGCATAGGCCGTTTTGGTTCCCTTGCGATTCATCACAGCCATAGAAATCTGATTGATCTCATAAGAAATGCTGTAAGGTCCCTTGGGGTGAGTTTCAGCTGAGTGCGCCCCTTCCGAATCCTGTAAATGACTAACTTGGGTAGAAGAGTGCTGAGCTCTTAGAATAATAACTGTTGAAATAACTGCGGCCAGCAAAACAATCAATCCAACCCCAAGCAGCATCAGTGCTTTTTGACGTTTTTCATAAGGTGCAGTTCGTAACCAATCAAGAAAATCTCTGAGCATGTCCTATTTTCCCTTAGGAAGACTGGGTAAGTGTTCGTTCACCATTGATGAGATTTTGGAGCTAAACCAATCTCCTAATTGAGAAGCCCAAACTTGACTGAGCCCGTTGTTCACAAGTCGAGTCATCGATTCTTCCCACGATTGGTATAAAGAATCACTCATCAGCCGCCCCAGCTTCACCGAATTAACTTTTATATTCACCAGAATTCGACCTTCTTCAGTATCGGTAAATTCAACCTTTGCCTCAATTTTAGCATCCTCTGCCGTTAAGCCAGACCAATCAGAAACCGGAAAGCAAAAGGAATAGGCTCCCTGATAATTTCCTTGAAAGCCAACGTAAGGCTCGTGCAGCACCGCTTTTAAAATAACTGAGCCGTCCTGATCCAATTGGATATCCAAATCTTTAAGTTGGGTTCGCACCATGATGCGGTAAGAGTAAACCCCATGACAGAAAGTGCTTTCCCACTCACTTTTGCCTTCAATCACTTTTTCAAAAACGCGGTGGTCTTCAAGAAACTCTCGACGAATAGAAGAAATATCGGAGAAAGGGGCAAGGCTTGCCTGAGCAGATAAGCTAAGCACCAAAATTAATAAGCTGGTCTTAAGTGAGATAAAATTTCTCATAAGGGCCCCCCGAACTCCTAAACTCATCGATATTCGAGGCAGCCTAGGAGACAGGGGCAGGATCGTCAAGCAACGTCTAGCGATGCGTAACTAATTGTTTTTAATGGTTTTTAATTCATTGCTGCGCCATCTTTTGGTAGGCTCCGCGATTTGACTGAGGGGGGTCTCAAGAACTTGGGCTAGCCTCTCAGCATTCTTATTCAAGACAAACCGGGTCTTCCCCTGAAGCCAACGCCTGAGCGTCGTCTTATGGACCCCGGCAAATTCAGCTACCCACCACCTTTTTAGGGATTGATCCCCCAGAATTCGAAGCACTTCTTCTCTTTTTAGTTGGTAATGTTTCATCTCATCCTCTCTTTCTGGAGGACGAGCTTCTGCAAGGTCTGCCACTTTTAATCGAGCAGGCTTTTAGAATTTACTAGCCAGGAACGCGACTTCAGGAACAAAAAACCTTATACTTCCGCTTGAAATGAAAGGCTTATTGTTCCTCCTTTTGGGGTTTATCCTGGTTTCCGTCTGTGGGGCTTCCCCATCAGGCAATCAAATGCGAGTTGGGTTTGCGGGCTACCCGACTTCCAATTTGTACTACTTAGGCTTTGATGATTATTCGGAAGCGGTTACTTCCCTCGTTTTGGAACCTTTAGTTCGCCTCAATTCGGATACTTTAGCGCCAGAACCTGGCCTGGCCGAAACTTTTTCAGCGAATCGGGAAAACACACGATTCGAATTTAAACTAGATTCCAAAGCCAAATTTTCTGATGATTCTGCTGTCACTCCCGAGGATGTGTTATTTACTTGGAGTATCCTGAAATCGTCAGTTCCTAATATTCAAGCTTATGCATCCCTCTTTATCGACTTCGGTGACTGTCAGGTTTCGAAAGACAAAATTATTTTCAATTCCAAAAAACCAATTCCCCTTGGCGCGACTCTTTTTTCTCAGTTTTATGTACTATCCAAAAAACATTTTTCTCATGGAACCTTTACTAAAGATTTTAATGAGCGATTTATCGGTTCGGGCCCTTACGTTTTTGATCAAGTCAAATGGGGTCACAGCATTTCTTTAAACAAAAATCCCCGCTATTGGGGACGAGATTTACCGACCAACAAGGGGAAATACTTCTTAAACCGAATTGAATTTCACACCCAGTCTGATCCCTCTCTGCTATTTCAAATGCTGATTAAACACGAAATAGACTACCTCTATTTTCTCTCTGCTAAATCCTGGGCAATCGACACTCTCCACCCTCTCTTTCAAAATGGCTCAATCCAAAAACTTGAAGTGAGAAATCAAATTCCTTTTGGGATGGCGGGAATTGCTTGGAACTTACGAAAACCTCTCTTTCAAGATAAGCGCGTCAGAAAAGCTCTAGCTCTCCTATTTGATCGAAAGCGCCTAATCCGTGATTTCTTTTACGAACAATATCAACCCACCACGGGAGTTGCCGCCTATGGCTCTGAATATCATCACCCCAACAATCGCCCCGTAGCTTTTGATCCTGTTCAAGCAGGCACCCTTCTAAAAGAAGCTGGTTGGGTTCTCAACTCAAAGAAAGTACTAGAGAGAAATGGCATCCCGTTTTCATTTGAAATTCTGACGGGAAACCCTCCTGCTGCAAAATACCTAGCCCTTTATCAAGAGGATCTCAGAAAGAGTGGGATTCAGGCTTTTATTAAAGTAGTGGATTGGGGAACCTACCTAAAACTTCGTAATCAGGGACAGTTTGATGCTTTAGATTTTTCCCGAAATCGAGATCCTTTTATGACAGATCTCGATATGACTTGGAAAGGCAGCGGAGCGCAGGATCCCCAGTCAGGGAATATAACGGGCTTTTCGAATACGGAGGTTGATAACCTTTTAGAGGCACTTCACAAGGCTTCAGCCCCTGAGGAACGAAAGAACTTGGTTAAAAAACTCGACAAATTGATAGCCGAGGACTTCCCCATCGCTTTTTCTTGGGAACCCAAATCTCAAAGAATTGCTTTTTGGAACGAGTACACCTTTAATGGACGGGGATATCATAATTATTCAAAATGGAATCAGCTTTTTAATGAATGGCACGGGAAACAGCAAAAGGACCACTAGGTACATAGCGGGGGTATTCGAACTTCTGCTTTCGCTTTTCTGTTTAGCTACACTTCTTTTTTTTGTGTATGCCTCTCTGCATTCAGATCCGGTTGCCGTGATTGCGTCCAAATCGAATCAAGCTTTCCCCCAAACCCAATTGAGCGAGGAACATAGACAACTCCTACAAGAACGCTTGGGTTTAAACAAACCTCTTTCAGTCCAATTGAACCATTTTTTCTCAAACATTTTAAATGGCTCAATGGGAACATCATTCTGGACGGGTCAGAACGTTGGAAAGATGATTCAGTCGCGGGTTCTTGTTACCGCAAGATTCATGATTCCTGCTTTCTTTCTTTTTGTGGGACTCGGTATTTCCTGGGGGCTTTTCCAAGCACTTCAATTTAAAAAACCCTTCGGAAAATTAGCTCTTTTGATTAACGCTGGCTTGTTTTGTATCCCTGCGTTTTCATTGGCCTCCGGTTTAGCCCACTTTGCTTCCCCTATTAGCTCGAGCTTTCTTGCGTTATCAGTTTATGTTGCTACCACAGTTCCCACTTTGGCGTCGCTGGTATGCGACCGATTACTGAAGGAAGAGACTCAGCCCTACGCCCAGGCCGCGCGAGCAAGGGGATTAAGCCGAAGACAACTGCTTCAGAGGCATCTCATAAAACCCTGTATCCCTTCTTTTCTTTCGCTTCTGCCCTGGTGGTGGTCAGTCGTTCTCGGCACTTCCATTATTGTCGAACCAGTTTTTAGAATTTCCGGAATAGGAATGTTGAGTTTCGAGGCTTTTAGAAATCAAGATGTTCCAGTGCTTCTTGGGATCTCGCTTTTGCTCGGGGGCGGACGGATCTTTCTGGGATGTATGCGGGATTTTCTGTGGAGTGAGGTTCGATGAGTCTGATTCGCCTGTTCTCATGGGGCTGGATGGCTATCGGTTTATTCCTCGTGCTCTTTAAACAAGCTTGGGAACATTTTTTTCCTACTCTTATCCCCGAGTGGATCGACAGCGCTCTTCCTCCGCTCCAACCTCCTTCTTTTTTTCACTTTTGGGGCACAGACGAATTGGGCCGAGATGTTTTAATACGCCTTCTTTTTGGAACTGGTTATTCACTGGCCTTTAGTTTTTTAGTTGCTGTCTTAACTTGTATTCTAGGCATCTCGATTGGAATTCTGATCAGTGTTTCCTCTACTCAATTCAAAAAACTTTTGAATCTTGGAACCGACACCGTATCCTCGCTTCCCTTTCTTCCTTTGGCTTTGATTTGTCTGTCTTTCTATCCCTCTAACCTTCCGATTTTAGGTCTTTTAAAATCTTTTCTCAGTTGGGGTCCCCTGGCTCAATTTATTCGGATGGAAAGCGAACTCGTACTCAATGGGCCTATCATTCAATCAGCTCGTTCCCAAGGCATTCCGTCTTTTCGGATCTTATGGAAACACCTTCTCCCTCTCGTGCTGCCGTTGGGCCTGTCCTTTTTCCCCTTTCTTGTTTTTTCGACAGTTTTGACTCTTTCAACTCTCGATTACTTTGGTTTGGGATTTCCCATTCCCACTCCCACCCTTTCTGAGATGTTCAGACAATATCAAGAACATGGCGAAGCTTGGTGGCTCTTTATCTTTCCCTTTTTAGTAACCACTAGCTTGCTTTGGAATCTCCAGCTTACCCAAAACACTTACCGATCGCTCATGCAGCAACAGGCATATTGACCAGACCCAATCAAACAGATATCCATTCGAACATGGAACTTCGGGCTAAGACATCCCCTGAATGGGCAGAGTGCGTCCTAAAAGATTTTAATACATTTTTGGCAGACCATGCCTCTTGCGAACGCAAAGCGAGCGCCGTCGGAATGTCTTTTGTTGTTCGCTACCCTGATCGCCCAGGACTTTTGGAACCCATGATCTTATTTGCCCGCGAGGAACTAGAACACTTCCATCAAGTTTACCGAATCATGGTGAAGCGCAGAGTCCCCCTTGCCCCTGACGAACAAGATCCGTACGTAAATGCTTTAATGAAGGAAGTCCGATTTGGTCGAGAAGAAAGGTTTTTGGATCGTCTACTCGTTTCAGGGGTGATTGAAGCTAGAGGAACAGAAAAACTCTCATTACTTTCAGAGCATTTAATCGACCCCGATTTAAAGGTTTTTTACCAAAGGCTGGCTAAGGCCGAGTACCATCACCTGCATTTATTTCACCATTTAGCGAAACGTTTCTTCGACGAAGACACAGTTGAAAAAAGACTCATTTATTGGCTTGATTTGGAAGCTTCTATTTTTAAAAAGTGCCCGATTAGGCCCACTGTTCATTAATGGTACCGCCTCATTTCTCTAAATATTTGAGCACCTATGCAGAGCCAGAGTCTCGGGAGCTCTCCTCAACACTCCTAACAGAGATTTCAGCGGACTTTGGTGTTGCTCTGCCCCTCAGAGGAGAATCCCCCCTAGAAGTAAATGAACGACTCCTTTCCCTTGAAGCTTTAGTTGCCCGAGAAAACAAACAGTTACTTGTAGTGGCGGTTATTAATGGCGGGAGTGATTCCGAAACGGAATACAACAAAACAAATCTAGAACTCGTTTCTTTCCTTAACTCGGACTCTTCTGAATGGAATGACTGTTTCTTGCTACAACGCCGATCGCATCATCTCACGGTGCTTTGGGTGGATCGTGCCATTCGTAGCCCTTTTCAAAACAAGCAAGGGGTTGGGCTTGCCAGAAAAATTGGATGCGACCTTCTTTGCCGGCTTCGTGCAGAGAAAAAGCTGAGAAGCCCGTGGCTTTTTACCACAGATGCCGATGCCACACTGCCCGCAGACTATTTTGAAATGCCCGACTCTCCAGCAAATGCTTTTCACTTTCCCTATCGTCATGACTTAACAGGATTTGAGGGGAGCCAAGCGCTTCTCCTATACGAAATTCACCTACGCTACTATTTTTTGGGGATTCACTGGGCTCGCTCTCCCTATGCCTACCCTACGATTGGGAGCTGCCTCACAATAAGGGATAACTCTTATGTCCAGGTACGAGGTTTTCAAGACAGGCAAGCTGGCGAAGATTTTCACTTGCTCAATAAGCTTAGGAAGTTAGGTCCGGTGGAATATCGCAATTCTGAACCGATAACATTAAGAGGTCGCTTTTCTCGACGAGTTCCTTTTGGAACGGGACAGTCGACTATCGAAATTCATGACCAGTTAAGTTCCCAACTTCCTTTCACCCTTTATGCGCCTGAATCTTTTTCGTTTTTAAAAGCCTTTCTGTCCGAAATAACAGAGTCGCTCTCAAGAGATTTGGATTCGGGACGAAAACAGATCGAAAACTACATCCGTTTTTTATCAGCTTCTCAAGCTCAAGCGCTCACTTGCCTCAAGGAACTAAAAGTTCCCGAAATCATAGACTCTGCTTTTTTAACAAGAGCGACTCCTCAACAACGACTAAGACATTTTCATACTGCTTTCGATGCACTCAAGACACTCCGCCTGATTCACCTTCTAGAGGAACGATGTTTTCCTAGGATGGTTTGGACGCAGGCCCTAAGCAAGGCTCAGTTTTGCGACAATCTCAGGCTTAATGCCCCTGAGGAGGCTTTGAATAAGCTTCAATGTTTAGAAGAAAGAATGCTTGGCAGCCGTTTTGTCGAAGAACGGTATTTTTAGGGTTTGCCGCTCAGAAGGCGTCGGATCCGGTCGGTAGCAAGTACCATCTTTTGAATTACTCCCCGTGCATATTCATTGGAAACTTCGCGGACAGGAACATCTGCGCAGATCCACAATTTATCTGGGGGAATCACTTCAAAACATTTTCTTATGTTCATTTCAATATCTTTGTCTGTAGGGATGCTTTCGTCCCGTTGCCCCACAACCCCAGGGCCAAGAGCACACTCAAAGCTTGTTCCCTTTAACAGCTGTAACTTTTCATTTAGTTGCGAACCTGCACTAAAGTACACCACATCGACATCACTTTTCGGTAGCCATTCGATCAGAACGGGTATCTCGGCGTTATCCATATTTAAGTGAAGACTTGTTTCATCTTTCACACCACAAGTCGCAACTTTCAGGTTGTCCATTTGATGTTTCAAAAAGACAGATAACTTCTGCTTCTTTAAGGGAACTCCTTCTGTGATCGCTGGCTCATCTACTTGAATAATGGGTGCCCCTCGGGTTTCAAGCGCCTTAACTTCACTTCTAACCGCAACAGCTGCTTGAAGTACTACTTGTTCTCTTGGAATGTCCTGTCGAATGAAAGACTGATTGATAATAGAAACCGGACCTAGGGCAATAGCTTTTATGAGGGGTGCCCCTGGAGCCCAGAGCATTCTGCCCTGCTCCTCTTTGCTTTTATCCTTCCACTCCAAATCCGAGCATATGAGAGGTGGCTTAACACAATTACTGCCACTTTTTTGCACCCATCCACTCTGCGTTGAGAAAAATCCCGACCATCTCTCGGTATACTCTTGGAGCCTTTGCTCGTAGTTTAGGGAGTCCGATAAAGTTACATCTGTCCCCAATTCCTTTGCCGAACCATCAACTGAGAGAACCTGACAAAGTGTAATGGGCAACCGCGGGAGTCCCAGCCGTTTTGCCTGCGTTTTACTTCGCTTAGCAAGAGAGGATCCCCTTTTTCGATAAGTTAAATCAAGTCGATTAATCTGATTTCGAACGGAATCGACCCGTTTTTGTAGGGAGGCTAGCTTGTCCCGTCTGATTGCCTCGATCTTCTCAACTTCAGAAAGACTGACATTTCCGAGAAGCACTTGTTTAAGCAGAGCCAATTCCTCGAGTCTTTCATTTGCAAAGCTAAGATTGCCAAAAACTCCAGAATTATCCTCGAGCCCCTTTTCACACTTTTTTGTGACCGGCAAATGAAATAAAGAGGCGCTTGGAGACAACAATAGTTTTGCTGCGGGATGAAACCCTTTAAGAATCTCTATCTGCTTATAAAGGCTCGCTACGGAAGCCGCCCAGACGTTTGTAGCATTTACGAGTCCCAAGCCCAAGAGTTTGTCCTTGGGAAATGATCGGGTCTTGATCCAACTAAGAACAGCAGGTCCCGAAACTAAGTCGTAATGAAATCCTTGTACCGGAAGTTGGCTAAATTCAGTAAGCCAAGGATCTGGAGACTCGTAAAAAGTGCTTATTAAGATCTTTGGAAGTGGTCCCTTCAAGCCATCGTAAACGGAAGAAATGGTTTTGACTTCGTCCTTTTGCAGATCAACACAAAATGCCGGCTCCTCCAACTGAACCCATTCAAACCCCTTTTTCTTAAGATCTCTTAAGAGCTCCGAATAAAGAGGCGTCAATGCCTTAAGAAGTTCTGATCGAGTCCCCCCTTGAATCTTAGTTAAATAGGCCAAAGTCCAAGGCCCAATTAAAGAGATGTGAAATTGATAAGGAAGACCTTTATGGCATTTTATTTCCCAATCGATTTTTTCTCGATTGAGACGTAGAGAAGCTTTTCCATCCCACTCCGGCTGAAAAAACTGATAAGGCGTTCGAAACCAATTTAATCGACTCATGGCTCGATACTTTTTATCCGCATTCCCTCGGGTCAAAAGCATTTGGGAGCGGACCCATCCCTCTCCCCCGTCCATTGCTTGGGGCAGAAGATTGAACAGCCAGGCAGTATCCAAAACCGGATCCCAGAGACTAAAATCATTTAAGGGGATACTGTCGACCCCTAACTCATGTTGAATCTGCCATCGATCAATAACTACTTTTTTCCCAAATTCCAGAAGAGCCTCATCGGTGAGATGCCCTTGCTCAAAAGAACGCACCGCAGGGAACCATTCATTTTCCTGACCTACTCTTGGATACCCAATATTCCAGATCTTCATGGTCTCTTTATCCTGCTCTGTTCACTCTTTGCCGGATAGGGATCACAACTGTAAACGTTGTTCCCTTTCCCATTTCACTCTTCACATCAATCTTTCCATTATGTTTTTGAATCAAGCCATAGGCGATTGACAGCCCTAACCCCGTTCCTTCTCCTACCTTTTTTGTCGTGAAGAACGGATCGAATATCTGGCTAACCGTCTCGGGACTCATCCCTGTACCCGAATCCTCAATTTGAATTTCAATTGAGTCCCCCACGGTCCGGGTCCTTATCCATATGTTTCCACGACCAACTATGGCTTGCGCAGCATTCGCCAATAGATTCATAAACACTTGATTTATCTGTGAGGGTGAACATTCAACTTCGGGGATCTCGCCAAATTCTTGATGAACAATAATACGGTTCTTAAATTCCGTGTTCAAAAGCCGAACTGTACTTTTAATGCCTTCATGCAAGTCGGTTACCTTAAAGACAGACTCATCCATTCTTGAAAAGGTCCTCAGTCCCGTCACAATATCCTTGGTGCGATTAGCTCCATCCAAACAACTTTTCGTAAGTTCGGTCATGTCACCCAAAATAAAATCAATATCAAGTTCTCTTTCCAATTTTTCTATCTTTTCACTCTCTTGAGGAGAAAGCCCAGATCTAGTGGTTCTATACTCAACAATGATTCGTTTTACTTTTTCGATGTAGGTAGAAAGATGGTGCATGTTGCTATAAATAAAAGCAACGGGATTGTTGAGTTCGTGGGCGACTCCAGCAACAATCTGGCCCAATGAAATCATTTTTGCCGACTGGACAAGAGTGGTTTGCGTGTTCTTAATTTCGCTGTTCGCCTTCTTTAACTCCTCAAGTTTCGATTCGAGTGCCCGACGGGCAACGCTCACATTTCGAATCATGTCATTAAAAGCGCTTATCAGGTAATCAATTTCATAACTGGAGTCGCTAGCTGGTATTTCCTCCAGGTTACCAGTTTTTACTCGTTTCATTGCGGTAACTAACACTTCAATCGGTTTGACCACACGATTGGAAAACACCACGACCAAATACCCAAAACCCAACACAAGAAAGGCCGTGATATAGATGATGTTCCAGCGAAGCTTACGAGTCACTTCATCGCTTGAGCTCAAAGGCAGAAGGATTCCGAGATAAGCCCAATCCTGTTTTTTACCTGAAATGTCTGGCAGATCATAAAGGTAAGAGGCATATCGCGTTTCGCCTAACCAAATTGGATGGAAACTTTGGCCGCCGGCCGCTGGAGAGGAGACAAGTGATTGGGAAAGACCTTTTAGCTCGGTTCTTCCAATGGCCATACTGGATGCGGCCACACTGAAGTCTCGCTTAATCAGCAACGCCTCAACATGCCTTTTATTTCTGAGCTCTGCCAGTTGACTAGTTCCGAATAAATATTCCTGCTCCAAAATTCCATACAGCCTATTTTCGTCTTGCAGTAAGGCCCGCCCGAGAATTAACAGACCCGAGCCATCCTCACTGAAATACCGCTCAACTATCACCCCTTGAGCTTTAATTCTTTTTAAACTCTCTCGGGGAATATAGGAAATTCTTGGCCGACCAGCTTTTTCGCCAGAACCTTCAGCGATGAAATCCCCTTCGGGATCATAAATTCTCAAACGCCCCAAGTTTTTAAACCCGTTCAGGGTATCAGTCAGGCCGCGCGTGTCTTTTTTGGAAAGTCCTCGAACGAGGCTAGGCTGGGCTGCAATTTTTCTGAGTTGACTCGATAAAGTCTTCTCAAAGGAACTGATTTCACCGATGATCAGACTGCTTTCAGAAGTGGCTTGCCGAAAGAGACTGAGTTGGCTGCTTTTTTCAAATACTCGAGTGGCATAATAACTCAGCCCTACAATCGGAAGTAAAGCGGCGGGAACAAAATAAAAAGCCAACTGAGTCTTAAGACTTCTCGTGCTTGTTTTAAAATGTGAAAGAACTGGCTTCATATTTAACTAAAAGAACCAAGAAACTCCCATTCCAGCGTAAGTACCATTTGCAAAGTCTATGACCTTGAATAAATAGTGAGCTTCCAAATAAATTGAGAACCCTGAATCATGAATGAATTGCACCCCAACTCCGGGGTAGATGGTCCAGATGCTAAATCCCATGCGTGGATCTAACCCCTCAAGAAAAATGTTTTTCAGGACTGCTGGTCCGATATCATTTTGAGTCGTTCCTTGGCTCCACCACCGAGCAACTCCAAACAGGAAATAAGGACTGACCTGATCTCCCAGAAGAAAGTACCTGCCCTTGACCGCTAGAGTTGAGTAATCCATTCCGGTCCCTAAGCCCCCGGTAATAGAAACCTCGGGTTTTATATTAAATTCAACTTCTAACCCTAACGCACTTAATGGCCCCCCGACTCCAAAGCCTGCTCCAAATCGACGTTCCATTTTAAAGTCATCGAGAAAGCCCGCCTGGGAGACGTTCGTTAAAATTATGAGCAGCAAAATAATTTTTCTCATGTGAGCATCTCCGGTTCTTGGGAACTAGAAAATTCGAGCTCTGACACCCTCTTCTTGAAGAAATTTTTGGAGGGCAGGCTTATCTATTTCATGAGCGCGATCAACTAAATCAGCTAATTGATCGATAAACTTCGAACTTTTTGGACTTCTCAGTTGTTGTGATAAAACCGCAACATTAGCACTCACTGTGTTGAGGTTTTCAATGAGTTGGCTAACCTTTTTTCGATCTAACTTTTTTAGAATAGAGTTGGTGTCGGTCATTAACGAATGAACACTAGTGAGGAGTTCTTGCATCGTGTTTTCATTTCTCTCCAGAAACTCTTGAACTCTTCCAAATACGCCATATCCCTGCGACAAGAGCTGATCTACTCGGGGGGGATCCATCCCTCTCACTTCAGATCCATTTTCTAAAACGGGGCTGTCCTCGCTGCCAGGGGTAACTTCGAGATAACGTTCACCTATAATTCCAGCAATATTGATGTAAAATTTGGAGTTTTGACGAATAAGATTTCTTACCTGCGAATCTAAACCAATCAGGACTTTTACTGAGGTGCCGGCCACATTTTCCGAGGCAGGCGAAGATAAGAATTCGATCTTTTCGACTTTTCCAACTTTTACACCGCTTACCCGAACGGGAGCCCCAACTTCAACTCCCCCAGCAAACTGGTAAAAAACCGAAAGATGAATCCGCTTTCCGAGGGGTTGTACAAAACCTAAAAGCCAAGCAAAAACCAAAAGTAAACCGACCGAAAAAAGAACAAGTGTTCCTACCCAGAATTCTTTGCGCTGCTGTTCCATGGAATTATTGTTGGATGAGCTGAGGAAATGAATGAAACCTACTTGATTATACCTTAAAGGCAAGCTAGGACCGAAAGAGAAAAGTTGATGCGGAGCAGTTAGACACTTAGGGCATCCACCACAGTGAATTGATAAATAAATCTATGATGATAATCAATAAACTACTTCTTGCGACCGCTTGTGTCGCAGCCTCTCCGACCCCCTGGCTTCCGAGAGCACAGCGTAATCCATAGCCAGCAGAAACAAACGGAATCAACGTACCGAAGCAAAGAGACTTAACCAAAGCCCCCGCTAAATCGTAGCCGGTGGTGAACAGCAGCAAAGAATTGTAAAACTCACCCGGCTGGTACCCCATCCACCGAGCCCCAATAAAAATCGTGACGACCCCAGCAATTCCGATTGAGATCAAAGTCAAAGCAACATTGGCTACTAAACACCCTAACCATCTTGGTACTAAAAGATAATCCACTTCGGAAACGGCTAATAATTTCAACTGATCAAGCTGTTCAGTAATTTTCATCACTCCAATTTCTGCAGCTATGGACGCACCCACACGAGAAGCCAAAAGCATCGCAGTCACCACCGGAGCCACTTCTCTTATAGTGAGTACCAAAGAGAAAGCAGGAACCAAAGCATCTTGTCTTAATACGACTCTCATATGCCATGAAAATTCAAGAACGCTCATCAGCGAAACAATTCCTAAGGAAAAACTAATGACAGGGATGCTCATCACTGCACATTCGTAAATTTGCTTTATGATTTCTCTTCCTCTAATTTCCCTTCTGGTTAGTGAGCTGACAAATCCAACAAAAGAAGAGCAGAAAAGCAGAGCGGGGTACTCCAGCTGATTCCACTCTCTCATTGCCCATTTTCCTAAGCTGTTAATCACAACCTCTACCCCATAAGTAATTGCGAAATCGACTCCACCACGAATGACACTAGAAAATCAGTTACGATAATTGAAACCAGGGTTACGACTGCCGTTCTTCTCACGGCTTTTCCAACTTCTTCAGCTCCCCCAGTTGTTTGATAGCCGACAAAACAGGAGATCGTTCCAATAATTATTCCGAAAAGAAAACTTTTTAACACCCCAATGAAAATACTAACTCCCGAAACAAATTGGGGTATATGTGAAATGAATTGCAAGGGATTTACCTTTAATGAAACAGAGGAAATGATTATTCCCCCAAAAACCGTCAATCCCAATCCCAAGACCAGAAGCAAAAAACTGGAAATCGTGAGAGCCACCAATCGTGGCATAATAATCACCGAAAGCGGATTTAAACCCAAGCAACGAATGGCGTTCAACTGATCAGTAATTGCCATCGTTCCCAATTCAGCTGAGGAAAAAGCCCCTACTCTCCCCGCTAGTAAAAAAGCGATTAACACGGGCCCTAGGTTTCTGATGGTTGTGGACGTACTCAATCCCCCCAAAAAACTTTGCGCGCCAAAATCCTTCAGTTGGAGATTAATTTGGATGGCGAGAATAGCGCCGACAAACAACCCTGCCACACAGGTGGTCACCATTGAGCGGACTCCAACTTGGTACATTTGCTGTACTAGTACCTTCCGGCTTATCCCATCCCTAATAAAAAACCCAACGACATTTTTAGAAAAAAGAAACCAGGTACCGACCCCGTCCAGGAACTTTTGAAAATCAATGATCAAGGAGCACCATCCCGTTACAAAATGCTCTCGCCAGCGGCTGTTCTGAGCTACAAAAAGACTCTGGAGTCCCTTGAAAAATCACCTGCCCCTGATCCAGAAGAATAATCGTGCTTGCGAGTTCGATAGCACTTTGAACATCGTGTGAAACCACGATGCAACCAGAGTGGGACTCTTTCACCACATTGCGAATCATTTGATTAGTAACTTGTCTCGAAACTGGGTCGAGTCCTGTGGTGGGCTCATCAAATAAAATAAATTGTGGTTCTCTGAGGAGAGTTCTAACAACACTAGCCTTCTTTTGGGTACCAAAACTGACTTCCGCTGGATAGCGAGATAACCGTTCTCTCGAAAGCTGAACCCAATCTAAGTATTTCCCTAGCCTTGCCAGTTTTTCTGGTTTTAATCCAAATTCTAAGTTCTCTTGCAACGTAAGGGAGTCGAGCAAAGCCGGCATTTGAAAAACCAGCCCACACTTTTGACGAACCGACACCATCTGTTCTTCATTTTGGGGATCAGTCTTCTCGCTTTGGATCCACACTTCTCCGCTGTCTTGGGGGATTAGCCCCACGATTGTTTTTAGAAGTACCGATTTTCCCACTCCGGATCGCCCTAAAACAAAGCAAATCTGACCTCGATTCAGTGTGAGACTCACACTCCTCAGAACTGCCCTATTACCAAAAGTCTTTGAGATCGCTTTAAGTTCGAGCATACTCTATTCCTCGAATAAAGTGCTGGATGGCAGGATCCGGGCTCTTTTTAAAATCAAAAACAGAGGGTTCCTGTTTGAGTGTTCCATTCCACAAGAACCCAACCCTATTGGCTAAGCGAAAACACACGGAAAGATCGGCGCTAGAAAAAACAATAATTACATTTCGAGACTCCGCATATTTCTCAATAATCGAAACAATTTCATCTGCAGTCACCGGATCAAGACCTGCAGTTGGATCATCTAGGAGGAGAACCGCCGGTTCTAGCGCAAACACTCGGGCCAAGGAGAGACGTTTTAGCATGCCACCGCTCAACTCTTTTGGCCTTTTGTTCTCAGCGCCAGCAAGACCCACTTGATTGAGAAAATGAAAGGACCGCTCTTTTCGTTCCGGCTTGGAAAGCCTCGTCAATTCGGCCAACGCAAAATCAATGTTTTCCCAAGCGTTATACGAATCTAAGATTCCACCCTTTTGAAAACTCATGGCCATTTTTTGTGATAGGGATCGACTTTTTATCATGTTTTGGCGATCGACCCGTTCCCCATCTAAAATCACCTCGCCCTTGGAAGGACTTAAGAGTCCCGAAATAATTTTAAGCAGTGTCGTTTTTCCAGCTCCGGACAGTCCGAGAACTCCCATTCGGTCACCCGAACGTAGAGTTAGATTTATATCTTTCAAAATCTGAACCTTTTCCGTGGGAAAGGAAAACCAAAGATGAGACATCTCAAGAATCGGTTCGTAGGACTCCATGTTCATCTGCCTATTTTAACCTATTTGATGAAGGAGAACTAATCCAGGGAAGTTTCTGTTGGCTAGCGAAGAGGCCTTTTTTCAGCATTCTTTTTTCGTCTTGAACCCAAAATACGATGGGAGTTGAGTTAATTCCCCACTTATCCGCTACTACCCTTCTTGAAATACATTTAGCAATTCCGAACTCGGGGAACCGCTGTGCATTTTCCAGGCAAGCGGCTGGACTGGACTCAATCCAAAGAACCTCAACCTTTTTTTGATCGAGAACCGACATTTCTTTTCTCATTCTAACCAATAACTCTCGACAAAAAACACAGTCTCTTTCCGAAATCACGACAATCTGTTCTTTATCCCATCTCCGAATACATACGGATTTCTGGGTCATCGGTATCAGCCCCGGAAGCTCATCATCTCCGCAGCCAAGACCAAGACTCACAGAGCAAAGGCACACCAGGAGCAGAACTCTCCTTATCAAAGTGTCGCCCTCACCGACATCATAAACACTCGCCCCCTAAGAGGTCCCCACACATGCAAATTATCGAGATGGAAATGATTAGGATCTGAACCATGTTGATTCCAAGCAAGCGGGGAATCTCCCCAACCCGTTTGGGTAAAATTAGTTGCGTTGAGCACCGACAAGGAAAACTCCCAATTTCTCCAGGGCCGGTAATTTGTGCCAATATCCAGAGTAGCAAATAAAGGGGCTTTCTGGTTCTTTAGCTCCTTCAGAGTATCAACGGGCCCCAAGTCCGTTTCGACCAGTTCGAAATTCACATAGTGTTTGTTGTACCCATAGTCGGATAAATTTCTTGGCCCAGTTATTTGAGCAGATGCAAAGATATCCCACTCTGCTCCAAACTTTTTCTCAGCTCTGATGCGCGCACGCTGCTCAACCGCGGCCACGGGAAGAAGCTTTTTGTAATCTTGGGGCAAACGAAAATCCTCTAATCCCAGTTCTAAAAGCCAGGACCCCGATCGGTAAGTTCCGGAAATCCCCGAAGAGAGTACTGTTACGTCCTTGTTAAGGTTTTCAAACTTCGCTGGACTGAACTCATCAACGGGATCGGCAGCATAAGCCAAATGACTCAATTGAGTTCCGTAAACGCTGGCATTCCAATCCCAGGCACCAATCGTATAGTTCTCCGAAACTCCTACTGAATGCGCTGTTTCAATCTCCGTAAGTCCAATCGTAAAACCATTCTCACTAAGCCCGTGTTGGGATTCAAAAAAACTTAAGGGTGCCCGATACCCGCGCCCGTAAGATATTCTGGCAGTCCAATTGGATGACTGGGTCCATTTCCAAAAGAATCGAGGCGATCCCAACAATTTTTGCACTTGGTGTTCATCTGATTTTTGAAGCGGCCAATCGATGTTTAAATAATCCAAACGACCTGCAATGTTAAATTCGTGGTTGAGGCTGGGCGACCAAGTATCTTGAACAAATAAAGCAACGTTTCTAAATTTAAAATCATCAGGGGGCAGGCCTTTGATGTCATAGAGTTTCTGTGAAAAGGACTGCATCTGCTCATAACGGCCATCTGCTCCGAAACTAATCACATGGTCGGATGGTAGGGGCGTCGACAAACGTACATCCTGAAAGGCAAGGAGGTCCTGATTACGATAATCATAACCATGAAAATAGATCGAGTCCTGATTCTGCCAAGCAGCACTCGAAGTTACTTGCAGCTGCGAACTTTCACCTACCTTATGTCGCCAACGCCCAACGGCCTCTTGTCGTGACAGAGTGATAGTGTCGGCAATTTTGAGTTGATCATCTAAATAAGGTTTTTCAACGTTGTTATCTTGAAATTTGGGAAGTTCTACGATCGGAAGGAAAGTTGAGGGCTTGGTACCATCGACCGTTCCTCCAAGTATAGAAACATTTTGCCAGCCGTATCTCAGCTCTAAACTATCCCGTGCTCCTAAATCAACCAAACCCTTTACCAGAATGCCGGCATTTGAGAAGAACGGAGCATCCGCTACTCCATTCTGGTCTACGTCCCACACTCCAGTACGACCCGAATCCCAATATCCCTGCCGATTCCACTGTCCTGAAATGAATACTCGGGTATTTTTCATGAAACTAGAATCTGAAACGGCACCACTCAGAAGCCAATTCTGGGCAGAGCCAGAAGCTAGATTTAAATCCACCTCATTTTTGTGGGGAGTTTCGGTGATGATATTCAGAACACCACCAATGGCTTCGGGAGCTACTAGGGAGGCGCCCGACCCTCGACTAATTTCAATCGACTCAACTCCTGACAAGGGAACTGCATCTACACCATAAAAACTCGAAACAGCAGAATGCAGGGGAACTCCATCAACTAAAATGGTCGTATGTTCACCCCGCAGGCCATTGACGGTTATCCGTTTGGAGCCGCAAGTAGCACAAGAAGTTTGGCTATCCACCCCGCTCTCCCCCGCTATCGCTTCGGATAAATTGGGAGCTTTTTTCTGTTCCAGTTTCTTTTTTGGGGAGTTTGATTGTGGGAACGACTGACGATTTATCTAGCTCCGAGGTTGAACTAGTTTCCTCCTCTTGCACAACAATCTCTGGAAGAGATCCAACTTCCTGTCCCTCACCAAAGGCTGCCCACGCTGAAAAAAGGATTAAACTGCCGATAATTTTTTTCATTCCGCACCCGTGGGTTTAAGTTCACTGCAAGTAGCATCATGCAAATGATCAAAGTGCATCCACTTTAAACGAAATCCGGAAGGCTCAGACAAACTTTCGCTCTCGTTTTTCAGTACAACTTTCAAAAACTCTTTGGTCTTGGGGTCTTGCCATTGGAGGATTTTTCCTCCGGAGTTGGGATCGAACGTCAGGACAATCTTTCCAAGCCCTTGTCCATTGTGTTCGTAACTCGTAGATACTTCCACTTCGTAGACCCCCGCTTGTTCTTGCTCACGGTGGACATAGAGAGAACACGGACGCCCTTTATCTGTGCCTTGAAACATCGCGGGAGCTCCTGCGCTGGCCGTTGTACCCCATAAAAAAGACCCTATAATTAGAAGAACCAAAACTTGCTCCTTTCGAGGACTTTGATTAAGGTTTAAATCCTCATGACCACGCTTTGCAAGACCACGTTTTCGTTTGATTCGATCAAACTTCATTTGGCCAGTTTTGTCAGTATTTTTGTGCATTTACTGTTGTTTTATAAAGTAGCTTCTCCGTTGGCTCCCTCGGCATTTGAGAAGCTTCTCGGAAAAAAAGGGGGATTGGCGGATGCTACTGAGGTTTCTTTTTTTCCCAGTTTTGCCAACCGTGCCCCAACTGCCCCTTTGCCAGGGACTAGCCCCCTTGATCTTCCCACCCAGACTAAGGGGGATCAGAGAAACCCTTCCGAACTTGCCCCCCCTTCACCCAGTGACACTGATTCGAAAGGAATCGGTCAGGGAGGTTCTTCGATACAATATGCTTCAATCCTTCATGCCTATTTAGACTCAGCCAAGGTTTTTCCTCGCGCTTTGAAAGATCTGGGATTGTCTGGAGTTGTTAAGGTTCGTTTTCAGGTCACTCCTGAGGGCAATCTTAAGGATATTCGGTTGGCAGAATCTGATGCCCCAAAACTCCTCCAGCAAGAAGCGATTCGATTTCTCCAAAAACTAGACAAAGTCCCACTTCCCCCCGCTCACTACACTTACCAGCAACTCCAATTTGAATTGCCCCTTAGATACGAGTTGAAAAGCTAACCATGCCCAAGCTCTCTTGGTTTCTCTACTTTCTTGCCTTGTTCTTAAACCAATCCGTTTTTCCACAAACACGTCAGCCCCTGAAAATCGGTTTGGTTCTCGACCGCGGAGGCAAAGATGATAAGTCATTTAATGCGTCTGCATTTACGGGAGCAACTCGGGCAAAAAATGAACTAAATATCCATTTAAAGGTTTTGGAATGCTCGAGCGACTCAGCATTTGTTCCAACGATTCGTACTTTTGCTCAACATGGATACGACCTGATTATTGGGATTGGTTTTGTTCAGAAGTCGGCTATTGAAGCTGTTGCAAAACAATTCCCTCGCATTTCATTTCTGCTTATCGATGCTCCCAGCTCACTCCCTAATGTCCGCTCTGTAATCTTTCAAGAGCACGAAGGCTCTTATCTCGTTGGAACGATCGCAGCTCTAAGCAGCAAAACAAAGACCGTGGGTTTTATTGGCGGCATGGATATTCCTCTCATCAGACGGTTTGAATTGGGTTATCGAACAGGAGCCACCGCTATTTCGACCCAGGTTAAAACTTTTACCCATTATGTAGGCGCATCCTCCGAAGCATGGCGAGATCCCTCACGCGCAAAAGAGCTAGCTATGCTTCAATTTTCAAAGGGAGTAGATGTTGTTTTCTGTGCCGCGGGCTCCTCATGTTTGGGGGTTTTTGATGCAGCGGAGGAAAAGAAGAAATATGCCATTGGGGTTGATTCTAATCAAAACTGGGTTAAACCCGGCACGATTTTAACAAGCATGGTAAAGGGAGTTGATCAGGCAGTTTACGAATCTATCTCCCTCAAATTGAATGGTCTCTTCTCAGGGGGCACCGTTCATATGGGCCTTAAGGAAAATGCAATTTCGTTTTCCATTGACGAGAACAATCGCAAAATACTCACTCCCGAGATCGAGAGACAAGCTCTAAAAATTAGAGAACAAATATTAAGTGGCACTTTAATAGTTCCTGATTTTTACAACTTGCATAAATCTACGAGCACCTCTAAGTGAACACTTCTCCTCTAATTGAGTTTAAAAGTATTTCGAAACGCTTTGGTTCGCTACACGCCAATGAACAAGTCTCTTTTGCCATACACCAGCACTCCATTCACGGGGTCATTGGGGAAAATGGGGCTGGTAAGTCGACCATAATGAAAATTCTGTACGGCTTGCTTAAGCCAGATTCAGGAGAAGTTTTGCTTCACGGCCACAGCATTTGCTTTAGGAATCCTCATGAAGCCATCACAAAAGGCATCGGAATGGTTCACCAGCATTTCATGTTAGTTCCCTCTCTAACCGTCTGGGAGAATGTAATCCTGGGACTCGAGCCGAATCGTTTTCAGATCGATCGCAATGGTATCTTAGAGAAGCTGACCTCCCTTCAAAAGATCTATGGCTTTTCGCTTGAGCTCACTGCTCGTATTGAGGATCTTTCCATCGGAGAACAACAACAAGTAGAGATCCTGAAACTTCTCTACCGGGAAGCGAACATTCTCATTTTGGATGAACCCACTGCAGTTCTGACACCCCAAGAAGTGACTTTGCTCTTTGAGAAATTGAAAACATTGAAAGAACAGGGCAAAACAATCATCGTTATCACCCATAAACTAAAGGAAATACTTAATTACACGAATACCGTCACCGTCATGAGAGGGGGAAAAGTAATAACAACCCAAGAAACAGCCGGTCTCTCTGAAGGACTGCTATCCCAATTAATCATGGGACGAGAACGTTCCCCGCTCCCCAAACGCAAGGGTTTTTCAGAGGATTCTCAACCGGTCCTACAATTAAATAATCTTTCTTCTTCTTCTCAATCGTCTAAACCACTTAAGAATCTGAATCTGAGTCTTTACCCTGGACAAATTTTAGGAATTGCTGGCATCGAAGGACAAGGGCAACAGGAACTCGTAGAGATTATCTGCCAGGCAAAACCCTTCACTGGGAGTGCTTTTCTTTTCGGGATCCCTCTGAACTCAAGTTCCGCTTATTCAAAACGCCAATCTGGTTTTTCGTTAATTCCCCCGGATCGGCAAAAAGAAGGATTGGTTTTAAATTTCTCTTCTGCAGACAATTTTGTTTTGGGACATCAACGAGAGAAACGCTTTGAGAGCCGTGGCTTTTTAAGAGAATCTAAGGTTTTGTCGTTTGCTCAAACTTTGATGAATCGTTTTGATGTTCGCCCCGCAGAACCTTCCCTTCCCGTAAAGGCGCTCTCAGGAGGCAATCAGCAGAAGCTCCTGATTGCGCGAGAAACCAGCTCAAAGGTTAACTTTCTTTTGGCCTGCCACCCCACTCGGGGAGTGGATATTGGCTCGATTGAATTTATCCATTCTCACTTTCTTAAATTGGCAGAAGGAGACGCAAGTATTTTGTTGGTGTCCTCTGATTTGGATGAACTTCTCACGATCACCGATTCGATTGCCGTTTTAAGAGAAGGAATGATCGTCTTTGAAAGTCCAACATCGCAGATCTCAGTTAAAGAGTTAGGCCTGTGGATGACTGGAGCCAAGACATGAAGCAACTTTTCTCGGTTTCAATTGCATTGCTTGTCTCATTGACCTTTTTAGTTTTGCTTCTGTTTTTCATGGGCGAGGATTTAAATGCTCTTTCCGAGGCGTTGCAACACACTTTCCTAAACCGCTTTGGGCTAGGCTACACTCTTTTTTATACAACCCCCCTTATCTTTACCGGACTTTCGGTTGCTTTGTGCTTCCATGCTGGCCTATTTAATATTGGTGCCGAAGGACAATTGCTCTGGGGAGCAATCGCAATCGTAGCTTTTTCCCGCTATTTCCCTAACCTCCCCCCTTGGAGCGCCATTCCCCTATCCTTTGTTGTCGCGGCCCTCGCGGGATCGCTCTGGGGATTTTTGCCTGGATATTTCAAAGCAAAACGAGGAACTCATGAAGTAATCACGACTATTCTTTTGAATTTCATCGCGCTTTCCTGCGTGAATTATCTGATTCTCTACCCCTTCAAGAATCCGGAAAGTCAGTCAGCGGAAACAAGTGTGTTGCCCGCTGGCTATCAATTGCAAACCCTCTGGTTTCCCACCACTCCGGTAAATGTCAGTCTGATCATTGCTATAGCAGTGGCTATTGCTGTGTATGTTTTGCTTTTCAGAACCTCTTTTGGATTTGAACTCCGCACAATGGGGCAAAGCCCCAGAGCGGCCGTCTTTTCGGGCGTCCTCCTCTCTCAACGGACCTTGGCAGTCTTCATGATTTCCGGAGCGCTGGCTGGCCTTGTGGCAACGAATGACATCTTGGGAAATGAACACAAGCTTATCGAGGGTTTCTCTCCTGGCTATGGATTTACTGGCATCGCAGTTGCCCTTTTGGCACGAAATCACCCCATAGGGATTATTTTTTCTAGTTTTCTTTTTGGCAGTCTCCAAAATTTTTCTCGGGAACTGGAATTTTTTAGTCAGAACATTTCCAAGGAAGTGTCATTGATTCTTCAAGCCATTCTCATCATTTTGGTTTCAACTCGAGACTTTTGGCAAAGGAGGCGCTTGAAATGATTGAGCTACTCACCTCCAGCTTGAGATTGTCTGCCCCTCTGATCTTTGCGGCGATGGGGGGGCTCCTCTGTGAACGCGCCGGTGTCGCCACTATATGCCTAGAGGGCGTTCTTTTAATTTCGGCATTTACAGCAGCTTCGGTCGATCTTCTGACCCTAAACCCGATCGCTAGTGTCGTTGCTGGAATGTTTGCGGGAAGTATTTTTATGGGCCTTCACGCCTTTCTTACTCAAAAGGCCAAGACGGACCATATTATTAGCGGAGTTGCCATCAATATCCTAGCTGCTGGCCTCCCGCCACTTTTATCCCAGGCGTGGTTTGGGAGTTCGACTAACACTCCGTCTGTGCCTACTGCAGCCCGTCTGAGCGCAGCTTGGATGATTGCTATTTCTTTAGTCCTGCCTCTAGGCATTCATTACTTAATCTACCGAACACGATTTGGTTTACGAATCCGTAGCGCCGGAGATGGACCAGAGGCGCTACAAACTGCTGGTGTTTCTGTTGAAAAGGTAAGAACGCTTGCACTTCTCCTGGGAGGAGCTTTGACATCTTTGGGAGGCTCCTACTTGTCGATTGGACACTCAAGCCAATTTTTAAGAGACATGACTGCGGGAGGCGGATTTATCGCCCTAGCAGCGGTCATTTTTGGCAAATGGCGCCCCATCCCGGTTCTTTTTGCCTCACTATTTTTTGGATTTACCGAAGCCCTCCCTATGATTCTTCAAGGGATTAGCTGGAAAGGAATCTCGATACCAGTTCAGTGGATCCAAACACTCCCGTATCTCCTCACAATCGGAATTTTGGTAACCACGATTGGTTCCGCCCGTCCTCCCAGAGCTATCGGCAGCAACCAAAACTAGGCCTTACATCGGAAGAATGGCTGTGTGCGTTTTGACATCCTTTTTCTTGCTCTTCATAAACTCCAAACGTCTGAAAATTTCCGTTCGGGTTTCCTCGAAATCAATAATCGTGTCCACGATCAATTCAGAGGCCATTCGATAAATATTCACGTCTTTTTCGTACTCTCGCATTTTTTCCTGAATAAACGTTTTACGTTCATCAGATCCCATGCTCACCAGTTTGTTGTAATAAACTGCGTTTACTGCTGGCTCAGGGCCCATCACAGCAATTGCAGCCGATGGAAGTGCGATGACAGAATCGCTATCAAAAGCAGGACCACACATTGCATACAGTCCCGCACCAAAAGCTTTTCGAATAATTAACGTAATTTTAGGAACGCTGGCATTAGACATGGCATGAATAAACTTCGCCCCAGCTCGAATCATCCCCTCTTTTTCAATTTTAGAGCCGATCATAAAGCCAGGAACATCCGACAAAAACAAAAGCGGGATATTAAAAGCATCACAAATCTGAATAAATCGGGCAGCCTTATCGGATGATTCCACAAACAATACCCCTCCTTTAACCCGGGGTTGGTTCGCCACTATCCCGACACATCTCCCTTCAATCCGACACAGTCCTGTCACTAATTCAGCCGCATACAGCTCTTTTAGCTCAAAAAAACTGTTCTCATCTACAATGGTCTCAATAACCTCTTTGATGTCGTAAGCGCGAGAAGGAGAGTCTGGAATCAAGCTTTTCAGATCTTTTGCGGGTTTTCTACTCTTCTGACTCGCAATCGCGTTGGGGTGGTCGGAGCAGTTTTGAGGAAAATAGGATAAATACTTTTTGGCGACTTGAATCGCCTCTGCCTCCGTTTTAACGAGGATGTCGCCACACCCACTCTGTGTGCAGTGCATGCGAGCTCCTCCCATTTCCTCAAGACTTACTTTTTCTCCAATGACAGCTTCTGCCATTCGAGGTGAGCCCAAGTACATACTGGCATTTCCTTCTACCATGATCAAAACATCACAGAAGGCCGGGATATAGGCACCACCAGCAGCGGAAGGCCCAAAAAGGATGCACACTTGAGGAATTTGACCGGATAAAATAGCCTGGTTACGAAAAATTCTTCCAGCCCCTCTTCTTCCAGGGAACATTTCCACTTGATCAGTAATACGCGCTCCAGCGCTGTCGACTAGGTAAAACACAGGGATTTTCAATTGTTGCGCTTTTTCCTGCAGACGAATCATTTTTTCAACGGTTCGAGCTCCCCAAGAACCCGCTTTTACTGTGGAGTCATTGGCCAGAATGGCGACTGGACGATTATCTACTTTCCCAATTCCGGTAATGACTCCATCGGCGGGGAGTTCGTCATTCAAGCAGTTTGCAAATTGCCCATCCTCAACAAACGATCCAGCATCGACGAGTAGTTCAATTCTCTTTCGTGCAAACAACTTCCCTTCGCTCGAATTCTTTTCATGATACTTCTTATTTCCACCTTGAAGAATGCGCTCCCGGTGCCTCTTAAATTCTTCAGAATCTGGCATCTTATTCTCCTTGATAACTCGGTTTCCGTTTTTCGGTGAAAGCTCTTAATCCCTCTAATCGATCTTTGGAATAAAGACAGGGCTTGTAACATTCTACTTCCCATTGGAGAGCTTCTTCCCAAGGTTTCTCTTTTCCTCGCTGGATTGCTTTTTTAGCTTGCTGAATCGCAATTGGGCCGGCTTCAGATATTTTATTTGCCCAGACCATCGCATCTTTCATTAACTGTCCTGGAGCGGACACATGATTTACAATCCCCCAGGAAAGCGCTTCTTGGGCACTTAATCGCTTCGCAAGGAGTACCATCTCCATTGCTCGGCTCACTCCCACCGTGCGAGTCAACCGCTGGGTCCCGCCATTTCCTGGGATAATCGCAAGCTCTGTCTCAGGTAACCCCAGCATTACGCTTTCAGAGGCAATTCTTAAGTCACAAACCAAAGCCAGTTCAAGGCCTCCGCCTAAGGCAATCCCATTTAAAGCTGCAATGCTTGGAATCGCCAATCTCTCCCATCGAAGATACAGAGACCGGACCATCTCAAGTCTTAAAAGAACATCCTTCTCATTCATTCCCTGACGCTCTTTGAGGTCGGCCCCTACGCAAAAGGCTTTTTCGCCCGAAGCAGTGAGTACAATCGCTCTAGCCACTCGATCGGTTTCAAGCACATCGAGTAATTTTTTGAACTCTTCTAAAATTTCTTTATTAAGAGCGTTCATCTTATCGGGGCGATTCAAAGTAACGACCACGACCGATCCTTCTCGCTTCAACAGCACATGATTAGATGCCATACAACGTGCCCCCTTTTTTCAGAACAGATGCCAACCTACTATCTAAAGTTAAGCCCAGCTGATTTAAAAGTCTGATAGTTTTACCCAGTCCATCCCATTCGATCTGGTGAGAATTCTCTTGGCGATTCAGAAAATAAGCTATTTCTTCCGTTGGCACATTTCCCGAAGCGCCTTTGGCATAGGGACACCCGCCAATTCCCCCGGTAGCCCCATCAAATTGAGTGATTCCCATCGAAATAGCTGCAGCAATATTACTAAGTGCCATCCCATACGTATTGTGAAAGTGGAGCGCTAGCTTTTCTGCCGGATAAAATTCCAACGCTTTCTTGATTACTTTTTCAACTCTCGCTGGACTGGCCACCCCGATGGTATCACTGAGAGCTATTTCATCCGGTTCTAATGCGACTACTCGATTGAGAACCTTCTCCAGGGTGCTGATCGGGATTTCCCCCTCGTAAGGGCAACCAAATACAGTTGAAATATAAACACGAATTCTTCGCTTCTCACTTTTAACCCTTTTTATCATCCCTTCGAGATTCTTTAATCCGGCGTCTATTGTTGCATTGACGTTTTTCTGATGAAAAGTCTCACTTGCAGCAGTAAAAAAACTTGCCCATGGTATAGGAAACTTCAAAAATCGTTCCAGCCCTTTTTCATTGGGAACAAAAGCCATGAGTTCGGTCTGTCCAAAATAAGGGGATTTAAATACCGCCTCGCATAGCTCCTCGCTATCCGCCAATTGGGGGATCCACTTCGGATGCGAAAAACTCGTAAACTCCAATCGAGAGTACGAACAACTCAAAAGGCTCTGAAATAAATTTAACTTCTGGGGTGTGGAAATGATTAGGGGTTCGCTTTGTAAGCCATCTCGAAGAGTCACATCGGTAAGTTGAATGACACGATTTTGCACTAGGCTATCTCTATCACTGTTTCGCCTTCATTCACAAAGTCGCCTTTGTTCTTCAAAATCGCAGTTACTTTTCCTGCGACCACACTTGAAATCGGCACTTCCATTTTCATTGATTCCAAAATGAGAACTTCTTGCCCAACTTTTACGTTATCTCCGACTTTTACCGTCACTTCTAATAAGGTGCCGGCCATGTTGCTCACGATATTTGATGGCATGTTTTTAACCTATCCCGTTAGAATTACTTAAATTTTAACCTAGCTTTAGAATGAAAGGCAACAAGCTGAGAGATGGGTGCTGTTAAGACGGGGAGCCGCTGGATTCCACTTTTTCGACAAAACCACATTCTTTATTGGGGCAACGAATTGATGCGCCCTCTTTTTTTGTGTAGTGTTCGGCGAGAAAAGGATGTTGGCACTCGGGACACGCTCTTCCTTTGATAGGCTTATCCCACATTGCATACTTACAGTTAGGATACTGAGTACAACTATAAAACACTTTACCAAATCGAGTTCTCTTCTCAGACAACTCTCCCTTTTTACATTCGGGACATTCAATTCCAGTCGTAATGGCCTTGGTAGTTTTGCAGGTCGGATAACTCGAGCAAGCCAGAAACTTACCAAAACGTCCCGTCTTGATCGCCATCGGAGCAGAACAGGCAGGGCATTTTTCGTCGGTAACTTGTTGTTCGACGAGTTTCACTTTGCCATCATCATCTAAAGTATATTCACTCGTGAACCGGCAATCTGGATACCCCTGGCAAGCAGCAAACTTTCCGTTCTTTCCCCACTTTAAAATGACAGGTTTTTCACATTTGGGACATTTTAATTCTGTAACCGTCTCCTCACGCTTGATATTGCGCATTTTTTCAGAGGCAGTCGCGAGTTCCTTCTCAAAAGGAGTATAAAAATCTTTGAGGGTTTTTATCCAATTGAGTTTTCCCTCTTCAATTTGATCCAGCTGATCTTCAAGATTAGCAGTAAATTTAACATCCAAAATTTCAGCAAAACTCTGAATCAGCAATTCGGTGACGATATTTCCAAGCTCAGTTGGATAAAAACGATTTTCCTTTTTCTCTACGTATTTTCGGTCCTGAATCGTGCTCAAGATCGAGGCGTAAGTGGACGGTCTCCCAATGCCTTTTTCTTCGAGCTCCTTAATGAGGGAACTTTCCGAATACCGTGGCGGCGGTTGAGTGAAGTGCTTTTCGTCTTTCACCCCTTTCTTCGCCAATCGAGTTTTTTCAGTGAGATCGGGTAGGTTCACTGAATCTGTTTCTTCAGGAGATTTCTCATCCGATTGCCACATGACCAAAAAACCATCGAATCTCAGGATCGATCCATTAGCTCGATAGCCGTAAACTTTTCCGTTCTTTGCAGTGGCTTCGATATCAACAGAAGTCTGATCGAAAACTGCTTGTTCCATTTGGGATGCTAAGTAGCGCTTCCAAATCAACTCGTATAACCGATATTGATCGACATCTAAGTACGGTTTAACTATTTCGGGAGTGAACTCAACCGAAGTCGGTCTCACGGCTTCGTGGGCGTCCTGCGCATTTTTCTTATTTCGATATTCCAAAGGCGTTTTGGGAAGGTACTCATCCCCTAATATCCTCTGGATAATTTCGCGGGCGTTCTTAATCGCTTCATCTGAGAGTCGGGTTGAATCCGTTCTCATGTAGGTAATCAACCCCTGTGCTCCTAAATCACCTAACTCGACCCCTTCGTACAACTGCTGGGCAAGTGTCATTGTTTTTTTCGCGCTGAAATAAAGTCGTTTTGAGGCCTCTTGCTGCAGTGTAGAAGTGATAAATGGCGGATCGGGATTTCGTCGCCGTTGTTTTTGAGTTACTCCCGTAATTTTCCACTGCGCACTGGCAGAATCCTGAACGATTTCTTTGGCCCATTCTTCACTGTCGATGTCCGTTCGCTCGATTTTTTTATCCGCTACTTTAATCAGTCGGGCAGGGAAATTTTTTCCATCTGCTTCAAGCAGGGATTCAATAGTCCAATAGGCCTTTGGCTGAAAAGCTAAGACTTCCTTTTCTCTCTCGACGATCATCCGGACTGCAACGCTCTGAACGCGTCCCGCTGATAACCCACGGCGCACTTTTGTCCAAAGGAGCGGAGAAATTTTGTAGCCCACTAAACGATCTAAAACTCGGCGTGCTTGTTGAGATTCGTACCGTTCTCTAGACATGGCAACGGGGTTCTCAATAGCTTTAAGTACCGCCGGTTTTGTAATTTCGTGAAAAAGCACTCGGTGGGCTTGATCTTCGGGCAGTTTGAGAACTTCAACAATATGCCATGCTATCGCTTCTCCCTCGCGATCAGGGTCAGCTGCCAAGTAAATTTTATTTGCGTTTAGGGCAGCTTTTTTTAATTCCTCAACTACTTTGGTTTTGCCCTTAATCAGCTCATAGGTGGGCGTAAAATCATGGTCTAGATCCACACCCAAACTGCTTTTTGGAAGATCTAGAATGTGACCAACCGATGCTTTCACATCAAAGTTTCTGCCCAAATATTTCTTCAACGTCTTTGCTTTGGCTGGGGACTCAACAATAACTAAACCTTTCGCAGGACCCGACCGAGGAATGGATTCAACGCTGGCCGATTTTTTGGCTTTGGACGAAGATTTCTTTTTTACTTTAGCTGTTTCCATTAAATATCTTAAATCAAAAACGAATCTGTTAACCCAACTTGAGACTCGCCGTGGAGTTTGTGCTCATAACCGAAAAGGGTAAGGGCTGCAACGGTTTTTATTTCTCTCAGTCCTGTCTCCCCTTCCAAATTCATAGCTTTTTCAATAATTTCATCTTCCAAGGCGTGATCAATGATACCACGAACTTTTAATTTCCAAAGATACCCGCGCGCTTTGCAACTAATTTGATTTGATTCTTTCGGCGAATATACCCGACAGACCGGGATGTCCTGACTCCAGAAAGGTCCAATTTCTTCTAGCATCGTTTTTTCAATATGCGAAAGAGCTCCTAAAATTTCTTCTTCAGAGAAGCCTTGTGCACTTAACTCTTCCCAAATCTGATCAGCATCATAAAAAAGATCCTTATTTTGCTGCAAACTTTGGGAAAGATGCCCCAGGATGTTAAGTATTTTTTGTCGCAATGTATTGATTTTGTTTTTAACTACTTAATATTGTTCTTAAGAAAACTTCATTTGGCAAGGTTCTTTGGATTGAAGATCAGATGTGGATAGATATCGCTGTGGGGCGGTTTCAAACACTTGTCCCTGCTCCACCGCTTTCTGCAGTTCTGAAATTCCGTTTTGCCCGTAAATTTTTAACCAATCGGATAAAGTAAACGCGCGACCAAAAGAAAAGGGGGTTGTTTTTTCATTTTGTTTAACATCCGAGGGGCCGATGAGAAGGGGAATCTCCTCAAGAATGTCTCTTACTGAAGATACTAACTTTGCTCCGCTCTGAATAAGTTCGTGACCGCCTTGAAACAATTCCGAATCGATGGGCCCTGGAACCACAAAGACATCTCTTCCCTGTTCCAATCCACAGAGTGCGGTAATTAGGGAACCACTTTTCTTTTTTGCTTCAATGACCAGAGTCCCTAAACTGAGCCCCGATATGAGCCGGTTTCGTTGCGGAAAATGAAAAGGAAGTGGCGGCTCAAAGGGCGGGTATTCGCTTAACCACGCTCCTCCTGAATCCAAAATATCAAAAGCTAATTTCTGATGCTCCTTGGGATACAGGTGGGCAAAGCCTGATCCCATCACTGCAATTGTACTTCCCCCGGTGCTGATCGCTCCCCGATGGCTAACTCCATCGATCCCTCTTGCTAACCCACTCACAATACACAACCCCTGGGCGGCAAGCTCTCGGGAGAAACGATAAGCGCACGCCAGCCCATAATTTGAAGCTTTTCGAGAACCAACGACTGCCAATCCGGGCAATTGAAAACATTTTAAGTTTCCGCGAACAAAAACAACTGGTGGCGATTGCTCAATTTTACCCAGCAAGGGGCTGATATTTTCAGATTCTAAAATATGGCATTGGTTCTTCCTACACCAAAGGAGAGTCTTTTCAACCAACTGAACTGGATTCTGAGAACGATAATGGGGAGAACTAAAGTGTTTGAGGAGATTTCCATGAACATCCATGCGTCTCCAATAAAAACTGGAAGAATAAATGACAATCTTTTTGGGGGAGCACCTAAGAAACTAATCGATAGTGACTGTCTGGCGATTGGTATTAATTTTTTTTACCGGTTCGGATAGAACATTTTGAGCAAGCAAAACATCTCCCACTTCGATCCCTGCCCGGCTTTTAATTATGTATCCCACACTAGATTTTTCGCTCAGGTGAACAATCTTTACATCGCCCTTTGAAGTGGGCTCGACTAACTTTTGATCTTTAAGGATCGGATCCGTGTCTTCAAATACTTTGAAGAGGTGTCCTAACCGAATCCCTGCTTCTCTTCCCCTATCCAAAACTAAAAGCTGACCTTCATGAAACCAGGTTTGCTCTAAATTGTCGCCCAAGAATACGCGTGTCGTAAGATCTGATGGAGGATTAAGCGGTGGCTCTTGCATCGACAGAGCTGGGATATCCATGACTCTATCCCCTCTTTCCATTGTGTCATAGGCTGAAAGGACAGCAGCTCTCGCAAGTTCATTTCCATAACCTTCAATTTCAATTTCACCGATAATTTGAATGACCGGTTTGGAATTGAGCGATATCTTTTCCACTTCCCGAACCACAGCGTACTTTTTACCCACAAGAAGTTTCTCTTTAACCAAAGGACCGATATAAATTTTGCTCTCGGAACCCAAGAAGTTCTTATCATCATAAGAGCCGGTAATGATGCCCAACATCTCTTCACCTTCTAGAACCAGAAATCTTAATCGGTGCTGATTTGCTATTCCAGAGGACAGCAACTGATCTGGTTCCTCCTCAAGACCTTTTTGTTTTACAACTCCAACAGACTGGTTAGACACTTCTCGGGAGGGTTGTTTTTCTAACCGAGTGAAAAGTATTTTTTGTTCGGGTTCAAGAAGATGAGGATTATGAATAGTATCTCGGTTTATTTCCCAAATTTTTGGCCAATAACCGAGCTCTCCCAGTTGCTCTTGACTGATGGTAGATAAGGTATCTCCTGCCCTGACTGAATAAGCACTGCCTGCCTTATCTGCAGTTAAGTTGTTCCAACGGGCTTCCGAGATAGGGTTTGAATTTGAGTTAGACAACAAACTAGGTGTTCGGCCAAAGCAGAAGTTCGTTATGCCCAATGACAAAAATAGACCTACAAAAAATGGGTTCATGGGTGAGTCTCACTGGGTTGAAGAGAAGCTAAAGTCTCTTTGGCACTTGGAATGACAGCACTACTGGGAAAAGACTCGAGCAACATTTTTAGTGTTTGGGCGCCTTTTTCTTTATCGCCTAAGTTCAAATACGCTAAGGCTCTTTTATGAACTGCTTCCGGAATTTTTCTACTTTCGCTGTAACGATTCTCAAGCAAAAAGGAATCAACCAGAGCTAAGCCGTATTCACGATTTTTAAAATGAGAATCAAGAATTAAAAACTGGGCTCGATCCGAATAAACGTGATCGGGATTTTCCAAAATAAAACGGTTGAGCTTTTCCACCGCCTCATCATATTTTCCTGCATCCCTCAAGCTGATGGCTTCGTAGTATGTATTCATGCTTTCAAAGGATGAATCTGCGAGAGTTTCCCCCATTGAGTCTTCAAGGGCCAGATCTGGTTTTCGCTTTGTTAACTCTCCTTGCAAAGACAAAATCTTTTTCTTTTGGACTTCTATTTGGTCCTCAAGAGTGAAGATTTTTTTTTCAAGTGAGATACGGGCAGGATTTTCTCGACATTGCTGAGAAGTAGCGCAACCAGAAACAGTGAGTAAGGCAGCTCCCCCAACGAAGAGTAAAGTCAGAAACCCCAAATTTACCTTAGGTGCGCCGGGATGAGCCATGTTATTATTCTATCCGGTGGCCCGGGGCAATATCGAGGATATTTCGCTAAAAAGTTCAACGCAAATGCTAAAAAAGCCAGTTTGGGAAAATCTATTTAAATTTCCTGAAAACACACCGCTTCATTCTTTTGAGTTTTATGCTGATTCCGCATTTCAACGAAGTTTCACTTTTGAACCCAAAGCATCGCGATTAAGAAGTTCCGAAACTGGTGGGGCTCAACTCATTTTACAGGGGCCCGAGGGACCTAAAACCTTACATTCCACACTGTTAGACCCTTCGAGCTTTTCTGAATTACTGCGGGGACACCGCACCCCCAACTACCCAACGGTATTTACTCGCTGCACAGAACCTAACGGGAAATCTTGGGACCGAGCGCGGGAAATAGAACAAGCGTGCAGGCGTATCCTCCTGGATCTCGGGAATGTTTCTGACTTTAGGGCCCGGTACGAGGAGATAACCAAACATTTTTTATTCGCGAATTCAGACACAAAGCTAGAAGAGGGACAAGAAGCCCTCGCGCGATTTAGCGTTGAGTTTTTAGCGACGAAAGGAGAACAAAGTCGTCGATTTAAAATACAACGTGGCCGGACAGATATCGAATCATTTGTTTCTGAATTGGAACAAACACTGATGACCCGAGAGCACCTGGACAAAGCTCTTCAACACCCCTGGCCTTCCCCCAAGGGTAGATTGGCGATTCTCTGGTCACCTTCGTGTGTTGCGAAGCTTCTTTTGCACTTCATTCAACACTTCGAGTTTTTATCGCGGACTCATGAATCCTTTGAACACCTAAAAGGCGCTTTCCCGCAATTATCTTTTCAAGTAATTGATAACTGGAAACAACAGAACCGAGTAGATGTTGAGGGCCGTCCCCGTCGAGAAACCCTCCTAATCGATGGCAGCACTCCGGCCGTGATTTTTAATGAGCAAGTTCCCGGCTTTTCTCGAAGGAGCTCCTCTCGAGATTTTCCCATCACCGCCCCATGGGAACCCGCTCTTTTTGGAAAAGAGAGGGATTCTAATATTTTTGCGCAGTTGGGAAATGGGATTTCAATTCGAGAGTTAGAGGTTCTATCTTTTCACGTAAGCTCCGGGCTAATCACTTTGAGAATCTCAGAAGCGGCTCTTGTTCACCAAGGAATTGAGGGTGAGTTCATAGAACCAGTTACTTGGGAACTTCCTCTTTTAGATCTCTTATCCTCCTTTAAACTCTTTTCTGATTCAAGCATCCCTCACCCACTTGCCTGGGCACAGCAAGGGCAAGAGCTTTTCGTAGAAGTCACCTCCTCTGCTGCTCTCAGTTCTGCCTTGGAATTCCCTGGAACGGTACCCTTAGCTCATTATTGGTAGTAATCTTGCCCACTTGCCCTGTCTCTGATACAACTTTGGCCAATGTTTCCGATTCTGGAAAAAATAGACAAAGCCCTGGAATCTAAGGAAAAACACACCTTAATGAACAAGGCCGGAAAGCATTTCCACGGAACCGTTACTGATTCTTGGATCAGAATTTCTGGAGGCAAACTCAGAGGAAAGCTCCAATTTCATTCCGAAGAGAAGGGCCCGATAGAAATGGATGCGAATGACATTTTAGACCTTTTACCGGAGAAAACACCGTGATCATCGGCGTACCAAAAGAGATAAAGAATAGAGAAAACCGAGTAGGATTAGTTCCTGCAGGAGTTCGTGCTTTAACCGCTCGGGGCCACAAGGTTCTTGTTGAGAAAAATGCGGGCGTTGGCAGCGGAATTACGGATGAAGCTTATCAAAAAGCAGGCGCAACACTCGTTCCCACTGCACAGGACACTTGGGCTGCTGATATGGTAATAAAGGTTAAAGAACCTCTTTCGTCTGAGTTTGAATTACTCCGCCCAGGACAAATTCTCTTCACTTATCTTCATCTCGCAGCAGAAAAAAAACTCACTGAAGTTTTAGCAGAAAAAAAAGTAACGGGGATTGCCTATGAGACAATCCAGGAGAAGGATCTCTCTCTCCCTCTTTTAAGACCTATGAGCGAAGTGGCTGGTCGAATGTCTGCTCAAGTCGGGGCGTTTTATTTGCAAAGCAGTTGGGGAAGCACTCAATCTGGAAAAGGAATTCTTTTAGGAGGCGTTCCGGGTGTAATGCCAGGAAAAGTAGTGGTCCTCGGGGGTGGTGTCGCTGGCTCTCATGCAGCTAAAGTTGCTTTGGGAATGGGTGCAGTGGTCACGATCATCGATCAAGATGCTCGCCGTTTAGAATACCTAGAACACATCTTTGCTGGCCGGGTTCTGACTCTGATGTCTAACATCGACAACATTGAAGAGAGCGTATCAAAAGCCGATCTTCTGATTGGCTCTGTTCTTCTTCCGGGAGCTAAAGCACCCAAACTGGTTTCCCGAAAAACGGTTGCGTCTATGTCCCCTGGTTCTGTGGTAGTAGACATTGCAGTTGATCAGGGCGGTTGCGTTGAAACCTGTAAGCCGACTTCTCACGAAAACCCAACGTTTATGGACGAAGGGGTAATCCACTATTGTGTTACGAATATGCCGGGCGCAGTTTCTAGAACATCAACATACGCTCTAACCAACGTTACTCTTCGTTACGCTTTAGAAATAGCAGACAAAGGCCCCGAAGGGGCTGGTAAGGCTTCAGAGGCTATTCGAAAAGGCTTCAATACTTACCAAGGGAAAATCGTACACCAGGCGGTTGCAGAAGCTCATGGGCTTGCTTACGCTCCCCTGTCCTTATGACCCAATCGTCAGGAAAAACATTAGTTGTTATTCCGACCTACAATGAAGGCGGAAACATCGGGCCTCTTCTGGAACGGATGCTTTCGGAAGTTCCGGAAGTTGACGTACTAATTGTCGACGACAATTCCCCAGATGGAACCGGCAATTTAGTAGAGGCGATAGCTGCAAAAAACCCGCAAGTCCATCTTCTGCGCCGTGAACAAAAAGAAGGATTGGCTTTTGCGTATCGCGCTGGCTTCCAGTGGGGAATCGCCAAAGGCTATAGCTTTTTTATTCAAATGGACGCGGATTTTTCACATGATCCTCAAGACACCAAGCGAATTGCAAAGGAATTGAAAACTCATGACTGCGTGATTGCTAGCCGGTATGTCCCTGGCGGCCAAACTTCTGGCTGGGGTTGGCACCGCAAAGCCATCAGTCGGGGCGGAAACATTTACGCAAAATTAATTCTTGGGGTTTCTCCTCAAGACATGACGGGCGGATTTAATGGGTGGAGTCGAAAAGCATTGGAAACGATTGATTACCAAACCGTCACTTCTCGTGGGTATGCTTATCAAGTAGAAATGAAATACCGAGCCCTCAAGGCGGGCTTCAACCCTTTTGAGTTTCCGATTCATTTTCGTAATCGAACAATTGGCACATCCAAGATGTCTTCGAATATTGTATTTGAAGCTGCTTACCGAGTTTTAAAGCTCCGCGGCTAACATGGTTTCATCAGCGACAAAACAAAGGGCCGAAAGTCTACGCAAACAAATCGAAGAACATAATTATCACTATTATGTTGAAGATTCTCCCGTCATTTCTGATGAAGCTTACGACAAATTATTTCAGGAACTATTGAGGCTTGAAAAAGAACACCCGGAACTCAAAAGTCCCTTATCCCCCACCCAAAAAGTGGGCGGCGCTCCAATAGATAAGTTCAGCAAATACAAGCATTCTCAACCGATGCTGAGTCTTCAGAATATTTATAACGAAGAAGAATCTTCAGCTTTTTATAAGCGATGGGAAGAAACCCTGGGCAACACATTTTCAGTTCTCGTAGAGCCGAAATTTGACGGTCTGGCCATTGAGCTGGTTTATGAGAACGGGGGGCTAGTTGTTGCAGCGACCAGAGGTGATGGCGAAACGGGAGAAGATGTCACTGAAAACGTAAAAACGATTAGAAGCATCCCTCTTCATCTTCGCGGAGATTTCCCTCCCCTTTTAGAAGTTCGAGGCGAGATCATTCTTTTCAAAGAAGATTTTGAGAAATTGAACCAGGAACGAACCAAAGCTGGCGAACCTCTTTTTGCAAACCCCAGAAATGCAGCAGCTGGCTCTATTCGACAACTCGATCCGCGAATAGCGGCTAATCGAAAACTTGATTTTTTCCCTCATGGCGTCGCTTCGGTGAGAGGGTTAAAGGCAAAGACACAAATGGATCTTCTCAATAGTTTTCGATCCTGGGGCCTAAAGACCCACTCACTCTACAAAGTAGTTCACTCCCTCACAGAAATAGAGCAGTTTTACAAAAAGGTTGAAGAAAAACGAGATTCTCTCGACTATGAAATTGATGGCATTGTTCTTAAATTAAACTCTTTTAAAGACCAAGAAGAGCTAGGGTTTGTTGCCCGATCTCCTAGATGGGCTGTGGCCTATAAGTTCAAGGCGCAGGAAGGGGTCACCACTCTAAAAGATGTGGTTTTTCAAGTGGGGCGAACGGGAGTTATTACTCCAGTAGCAGTCCTCGACCCGGTTTGGATTGGGGGCGTTGAAGTAAAAAGAGCAGGACTGCACAACGAGGATCAAATCCGCGTTTTAGGACTTAAAATTGGCGATTCCGTTGTTGTAAAGCGCGCGGGAGATGTCATTCCCGACGTTGTGAGCGTTATTGAAAAAAAACGCACTGGCCGTGAAAGAACTATTTTATTTCCCAAAAAATGTCCTGCTTGTGATTCCACTATCCATCGGATCGAAGGGGAAGCTGCCCATCGATGTCCCAACATTGCTTGCCCAGCCAGACTTGCCGAAGGCCTAAAGCATTTTTGTTCGAAAAGAGCCATGAACATTGAAGGACTTGGAGACAAGTGGATTGATTTACTTCTTGAAAACAAACTGATTCGTCATTTTTCTTCTTTGTATGATCTAGATAAAGAAACAGTGATGACTCTGGAGCGACAAGGAGATCGCTCAGCTCAAAAACTGGTTGATTCGATCCAAAAAAGTAAGAATACCACTCTGGATCGTTTTATCTTTGCTCTTGGCATTCCCCTAGTGGGAGAGCGCACGGCTGAACTCTTAGCGATTCATTTTGGTTCCTTACAAAACTTTATCGAGGCAACAGACGAAGAATTTGCTCAAGTAGAAGAAGTTGGCCCTACAGTGACTGAGAAAATTCGAGAATTCCTCGATGAAGCACATAATCGAAGTGAAATTGAGCGGCTTTTGAAAAAAGGAGTGAACCCTAAATGGGAAGTCGCGAGAAGCGGACACCAAGGCGAACTCAAAGGTCAGACATTTGTTATTACGGGTACCCTTCCCTCTCTTTCACGAGATGAGGCATCCCAACTCATCCGAGAGAATGGCGGCAAAGTCACGGGTTCGGTCAGTAAAAATACTGACTACGTCGTAGTGGGAGAAGAAGCTGGAAGTAAGCTGGACAAGGCGAGGGCTTTGGGAATCAAGCTTCTGGATGAAGCTGGTCTTCTCAAACTTATTAAAAAGTCTTCGTAATCTCTCGGATGAGTCTGGGGCCTTGATAAACAAAAGCTGTGTACACTTCTACGAGATCAGCTCCTGCTTCTCGCATTTTTTGTGCATCTTCTAACGAGCTAACCCCACCGACTCCAATAATGATTTTTCGTCCTTGAAAAACACTGCGTGCCCTTTCAACCCAGTCCAAACTCGTAGTTAAAAGAGGAGGCCCGGAAAGTCCTCCTTCAGAAAATCCTCTCATTTCACTTAAGCTCCGTGAGGAATTCGTTAACACGACTCCGCTCAAGCGGTCCGAATTCAAAACAAACTGGCACAACTCTTCAAATTCCGCTTTTGACAGGTCCGGTGCTAACTTAATGAAACTTGGATTATCGTCGGGAAGAATCGAAACGAGGCTTTGGAGAAAACTAACACTTTGAAGGTCACGAAGACCGGGAGTATTGGGAGAACTGATATTGATTACAAAACCGCTCACCAGATCCCGAAGAGCTTGGATACATTGTTCGTAATCACCGATAGCTAGCTCACTCGGCGTTGCTTTGTTTTTTCCAATATTGGCCAACACTGGAGCTTCTATCCCACTTCGATATTTCCGGAGGTTCTTTTGAAAGTCCTTCAGCCCTACATTGTTAAATCCCATGTGGTTTATCAGTGCCTCTGGAGCTACTCGCCAAATCCGTGGGGTTGGATTTCCAGCTTGAGGTAACGGGGTAACGGTACCGACCTCAACGAATCCAAACCCGAAATGAAGAAGACCTGGAAACATTTCAGCATTTTTATCAAACCCAGCGGCAAGTCCTAATCGACTTCTGACTTTAAATTCATGGTGGGGGGGAATTTTTATGAGAAACGGTCCCGGCGCAATTCGAGAGCCACAAATTTTTTTGGCAAATTGAAAGAGTCGAAGGAAAAACCGTGCGATAGAGTGAGCTGTCTCGGGAGGTAGCTTTAATAAAAGTGTGGAAAGGAACGAAAGCACCCAATCAGGATACTTCAATGAGCCGATTTAGTAACGATTTCTTTCGTTGAACAGTTTGGCGTCTTTAGCGGTTAGCAGCTTTTCACAATTTTCTTTTTCAATTGTTTGAGGTCCCTTTTTTAATTCGTAGCAGCCTACGAAAACACGAAGGTTCTGGCTTGTCGGAGCACTGACTTGAAAGTCTTTCAGCTTATCTTTATTGGCTCTCACCCAAGCGCCTACAGGAACCCCTGCAATTACAGTTTCTCCTGTAGGCTGCTCGGATGAAGTCAATATTTCAGAGTCCCCGTCTACTGAGAGTCCTTCTGTTGAA
>RFNV01000234.1 GCA_009927005.1 Pseudomonadota bacterium | reverse complement strand
GCCGAAATCGGCGGCTGCCCGCCTTCTTCAGTCAAAGATTTTTAAGCTTCAGAATCGAAAAGAGGATGCTTATCGAGAACTTCAAACCATCCTTTCTTACCACCCTAACTACATCCCAGCGATAAAATCCTTGCAGGACTTTTAAATCGCCGGTTACTTTTACCCTTAATGAACGTGCTTATCTTGGGCTCCGGGGCCCGCGAACATTCCCTTGGCTGGAAACTCAAGAACCAAGGAGAGTGTCGTTCAATTTGGATTCACCCAGGGAACGCTGGAACCCGACAACAGGGCTTTCAGGATTTTGGAGATGTTAATTGCCTGCGGGGTCTCGTTTCAAAGGCTAAAGACTATTCAATCGACTTAGTAATTATCGGCCCCGAAAACCTGCTCGCTCAGGGATACGCAAACGCTTTTCGAAAGAGTGGAATCCGAGTGGTAGGCCCAGATGAAGAAGCCGCTCGTTTAGAAACGAGCAAAGTATTTGCAAAAAACTTTATGTTAAAAGCAGGAATTCCAACTGCTCCTTCTCAAGTTTTTAGCTCTTATCAAGACCTCATCAGTTTTCCTCGAAATCATTGGCCTTGGGTTCTTAAGTTAGATGGCTTAGCCGCTGGAAAAGGCGTTATCATTGCTAAATCTTCCGACGAGGTTCGAGCTTTTGGGGAATCCGTCTGGTTGAAAAACCTTTTCGGTTCGGGGCCTCATCAGGTTTTAGCTGAGGATTTTATTCCCGGTCTGGAGGTCAGTTACATTGGCTTTTGTGATGGCGACCGTTTTTTGCCGCTAGCCTCAGCCACCGACCATAAACGAGTTTTTGATGGAAATCAGGGCCCCAATACGGGGGGCATGGGCGCCATTTCACCTTCCCCCCACATGACTCCCGAGCTTGAATCAAAAATTGAAAAAAGAGTGATTAGCCCTTTTCTTAAGACTCTAAAAGAATCTCAGTTGAATTTCAGGGGAATCTTATTTATTGGGATCATGATTGATGAGAACGGGGATCCCTCGGTTTTGGAGTTTAATACACGCTTTGGAGATCCCGAGACGGAATGTGTCCTGCCTCGACTAGAAGGTTCTTTGTTGAATCTCTTAATAGCTACCGCTGAAGGAAAACTTAAGGAGATTTCCCCTCCGCAATGGAATCCGAAGACATCGGTCTATGTTGTAGCGTGCGCCCCAGGTTATCCTGAATCCCCCCAAAAAGGCGCCCAGATCACTGGGCTAGAATCAATCACTGGCGATGTATTTTTGTTTTTTGCTGGAGTCGCTTCTAAAAATGGCGGGCTAGTTTGCGATGGAGGCCGAGTTCTTGGGGTCGGTTCGCTCGATTTTTCACCAGCCGGAGCACGCCAAAAAGCCTATCAGGCTCTTTCGCGGCTTCACTGGACAGGTATCCACTTCCGAAACGATATTGGACTCTAGGCAGTTTTACTCCGAATAAAACTTGCGACGATTGACAGAGTATTCCTGCATCAGTTTGCTTGGCTTGAAACGGTCTCCGTACTTACGAGCAAAAATGTCGAGATCACTTACAATGACTTCTGCTCCCACAGTATCTGCATATTTCAAGAGGCCGCCACGAAACGGTGCGAACCCTGTTCCGAAAATCATCCCAACGTCGATATCAGAAACTTGGCGAACCAAATTCTCTTCTACACATCGAGAGGCTTCATTGATCATCAAATAAACCAAACGGCGCACAATCACTTCATCGGTCAAATCGGAAGCTCGGGATTTTGGTTTAAACACTTCAAGAAGACTTAAGTCTTCTTTGCGCTCACCTTTTTCATATCGGTAAATCCCAAGACCAACTTTTTTGCCTAGCCTTTTTTCAGTGACAACTGTCGCCATGGCTGCAGGAGATTTCATCCGTTCGCCAAAAGCTCCATAGAGAACATGGGATACCTTACTCGCTACATCGAGGCCCACTTCATCTAACAAAGCACAGGGACCCATGGGCATCCCAAATTTTTCCATCACGCGATCCATATCGGTCGGACGCACCCCTTCCATCAGAAGATGAACCGCTTCATTGAGATAGGGACCTAGGATTCGATTCACAACAAAGCCAGGAGCATCCTTAACCACGATAGGTGTTTTACCTAACGCTTTCGAGAAACTGACAATTGACCCAATGGCTTCTGCCGAAGATTTTTCACCGTAAATCACTTCAACCAAAGGCATTTTATCCACAGGATTAAAGAAGTGCATCCCCACAACGCGTTCTGGATGTTTGGTTACAGATGCGAGTTCTGTCACAGATAAACTCGAAGTGTTCGTAGCCAAAATGGCACTCGGATCCATCTTGCTATCCAGTTCCTTGAAGATGTTCTTTTTAATCTCAAGGTTTTCCACTGCGGCTTCTACCACTAAATCTAAATGGCGAAACCCAGCAAAGTCAGTCGAACCCTCGATTCGCGCCATAGCGTTATCCATATCGGAGGTCTTCATTCTTCGCCGGTCCACAAGCTTTTTAAAAATCTTTTGGGCTGCCTCATATCCTTTAGCAATCGCATCCCAGTTAATATCTTTCATCCTTACGCGCACGCCTTTGGCAGCAAACAATTGAGCAATCCCTCCGCCCATCACACCAGCTCCGATCACTCCTGCATGCTTAATTTCTTTTGGCGTAATTTTTTCTTGGACCCCTTTATCTTTCTTGACGCCTTCATTGAGGTAAAAAACATGAATCAAGTTTTGAGACTCGGGAGTAACCATCAATTTGATGAAAGCATCTGCTTCAGTTTTTAATCCCTCGTCGATTGAGCCACCGTAACTTTTTCGGATTACGTCAATCGCTGCTAGGGGAGCTGGAAAATTGCCGTGCGTTTTTTGCATGACTTGCTTTTTGGCTTGATCACACACGAACCAAACGCCACCGGGAATCGACCCAATTACTTTTTCTTTTAAAGGACGCGTTCCAAACTTACGCTTTTTTCCTGAACCAGCGAGTTCGTTTGCCCAGGCCAAAGCTTTTTCAAAAAGATATTCCTGAGGAACGACTTTATCCACCAAGCCCATTTTCTTGGCTCGTGTGCCATCCACTGTCTTCCCGGTTAAAATCATATCTAAAGACTTTTCCAGTCCAATGAGTCGAGGCATACGCTGAGTGCCTCCCCAACCTGGAATGAGCCCTAACAAGACTTCTGGAAGGCCAATTTTTGTTTGAGGAGAGTCACTAACCATGCGGTAATCGCAAGCCAATGCAAGCTCGGTTCCCCCTCCCATGGAGGCCCCATGGATCGCAGCGATCGAAGGGATCTTCATTCGCTCGAGGTAAGTAAAAACCGATTGTAGCTTCATGAGAGAATCAGACGACGTCGACCCGGAAGCCAAAGTCCTGATTTCTCCAATATCGGCTCCTGCAATGAAAATGCTGGGCTTCTTGCTCATCACAAGTAAGGCTTTCAAATTGGCATCATCTTCGACTTCACATAGTAGCTCGAAGAAGCGAATCATATTTGCACTTGAGAGCTTGTTGGCTTTTTCCTCATGCTGATCGAACCAAATAATTCCGACTGCCCCGCGCTTTTCAAGGGTCAGAGATTTTTCAGCAGTGCTCACTGAATCTGGTTTCATTTGAGCCCGAAAATTTTTTATCTCATTTTGAAAGTTGTCGCGTGTTAATTCCATATTTTCCTCAGTTCCTCTCCAACACAAATGCAGCTCCCTGACCGCCGCCAATACACAAAGTTGCTAAACCTCTTTTCAAACCTCTTCGTTGCATTTCCAACAACAACGTGAGGACCAGTCTTCCCCCCGTGGAGCCTACGGGATGCCCCAGTGCAATCGCTCCTCCGTTTACATTTAATTTATCATCCGACAAAGTTCCCAATGCCTTGGAACGTCCCAATTTTTCCTGACAGTATTTATCAGAAGAAAATGCCATTTGATTAGCTAGAACTTGGGCAGCAAAAGCTTCATTAAGCTCCACCAGATCAATTTGAGAAAGATCCATTTTTAAACCATCTAGGAGATGAGAGCTTGAATAGATGGGTCCCATTCCCATTCGTTTGGGTTCACATCCAGTAAATGAAAAACCCGTGATGGTTCCCAGAATTTCTCTTCCTTCGGCTTTCGCTTTTGCTTCATTCATCAGCATGAGAGCGACCGCACCATCAGTGATGGGGCAAGAGTTTCCAGGGGTAATCGTGCCATTTTCTCTATCAAAAAAGGGTCTTAACTTTTGAAGCGCCTCGATTGTTTGATTTTCTCTCGGCCCAAAGTCCTTGTCCAAATGTTTTCGGTAGTCAGGTTCAATGGCGATGGGAATAATTTCTTTTTGAAATTTTCCCTCCTTCTGAGCTGCTACCGTTCTCAGATGACTTCTCAGCGCATATTCGTCCTGAGTCTGACGGGATATTTTAAAATCACGAGCCAAAACTTCAGCTGTTTGCCCCATGTTTAACCCAGAAACCGGATCGGTTAAGCCTTCCATGATAGCTACAACTGGCTTAAGCCACTGAGGGCGAAACTCCGCGAGCTTTTTAATTTTATCTGCGGGCGTTTTAGCAAAATTTAAAGCAGCAAAAAGCTCAGTCATTTCAGGACCGAAAATAAGAGGCATATTGCTCATGCTCTCTGTTCCACCAACCGCCATCACTTCGGCTAATCCAGAACCTATTTTTAAACAGCCCTGAGCGATTGCTTCCATAGCAGAGGCACAATTTCGGTGAACCGTATAGGCAGGAGTGCTTTCACTTAGTCCGGAGCGAAGGGAGATAACCCGCGAAATATTGGCAGCATCAGCAGGAGTGCCAGCGTTTCCAAACACAACTTCGTCCACATCGCTCCCGTCCATTTCCACCCGAGCTAAAGTTTCTGTAAGCGCGGTCACTCCAAGGTGCACTGCAGTGCAACTTTTAAGTTCTGTACCGGCTTTTGCGAAGGGAGTTCGAACACCTCCAACTACGGCTACTCGATGCTGTTGCTCGCTAGCGATCCACGCTTTCATGTGATGCCTTTCTCCTAAAGTAGTGATGCTTGCTAAATTGTATCGATATCATAGGCATTTACGGCTTCTAACTCAACTGCTCACTCATTTATCTGCATTTTAATTTTCTTCACTTTGACACAGTCAGTAGGGTTTTTGTCTCTTCCATTAATTTTGCGAGAGTGTGATAATTATTCCAACGGGGCTTTTCAAAACGGTTTTAGAAACTTCTTGGGGGCAAAAAAAGTATGTGGCACTGCTACTACTGTCGGTCACCTTTATCGATTGAAGTTCAAAAGAAGAACCGTCTTTGCCCAAACTGCGGCAGCGATCTTCACAGCTGTAAAAACTGCCATCACTATGACGACAACCTCACTTCTAAGTGCAAAGAACCCAACAGTGAATGGGTCTCCGATCGCTCGGCTCAAAACAGCTGCACTTACTTTGAATTTCTCAAAGTCGGTGAAATTCCCGTAGATTCTTTCGAGGCCATCTCAGAGGCCGAGAAGGCTAAACAGGCCTTTCGAGCCCTTTTTAGATAATCCGTAATCCAATAACTCACCGCAACAGAATTGTTTTATCCATCCTTTTGGCTTTCAAAAATAGCTAAAAAGTCTGCCCTGGGTTAGCATGAAGTCGTGAAAAAGCAATCTATCTTGGCTTTTGTTGCTTTGCTTTTTTTAGTATTGGTCTACTCCATTTTTATTGAACCCCAATGGCTTGAAGTTACAAATTACTCGGTTCGCGCCGAAGTTAGCTTCCCTCTTAAAATTGCCCACATTACTGACTTACATTTAAAAAAAAATGGTCGCCTCGAACAACGGGTTCTCATGGAAATCAGAAATCAAAAACCAGATGTGATTTTTGTTACTGGAGATTCGATTGACGATCCACGAGCTCGCCCAGTGGTTAAGAGTTTTTTTAACTCACTAAAAGCGCCCTTGGGTGTCTGGGTCGTCCGAGGAAATTGGGAAAATTGGAATCCACTTTCGGAGGAAAGAGCATTTTGGTCGGAGGCTGGAGCCCAATTACTCGTCAATCAAGTAAAAAAGCTAAAAAAGGACATAAATATTATTGGCTACGACGATGAAATGTCTGGAAAACCTAATCGTCAAATTACCAGTGTTCCCACGAAAGATCTAAGATTATGCCTGTTCCATTCACCTGCCTTTTTTGACCACGTTTATGATTATTGTGATCTTTCTTTTTCGGGCCATACTCATGGCGGACATTTTCGTTTACCTTTTTGGGGTCCATTATGGCTTCCCCCTGGCTCTGGTAAATACCTGTGGGGCTGGTATCGAAGAGAGAGCTCACAAATGTATGTGAGTAGAGGGCTGGGCAATTCCATCCTTCCTCTGCGTTTTTTAGCTAGACCAGAGCTGAGTTTTATCTTTGTGTCTCGATAAGGAGTTTTAATGAAAATAGCGGTTTTGATTTTCCTATTTTCTACTGGAGTCTTTGCGACGGATGGCTGTCGTCTATGGTTCGATCGTTCTAAGATAGAAGCGGGCTCCGATTGTTTGACAAAATGTACGGTTTTCAAAACTGACTTAAGCACCTTCTCCTGCCCAGAAAGATGCTCCGAGTTTTGCGAGAGTAAGTCACCAGTTAGCAAACTATTAGAAAAGGTTGCCTATTATCCCGGTCTCACATTGGAAGAAAGAAAACTAATCTCACAGTATCCCAAGGAGGCACTAAAAGCATTTTTAGCTAAAGAAAAAGCAGAGTCGGCTACCATGAAACAATTCAAGCGAGACGATGAAGCAGATGAAAGCGATGCTTTTAGGCATTTCGTGTGGGCGGGACTACTTACTAAGGAACTGGGACCAGAAATGGCAAAAAAGTTTCTGGACGCCCACGAGAGCAACCAGGGTAGCGACAATGCGGAAAGGGCCATGGATCTCGCAAATAATCGGGCCGGATTATTAGCAGCCGAAAGGTTACAGAAAAATGGTTCCTTGACAGAAGATCAAATTGAAAAAGAGGCTTTGGCAGCTTTGAAAGATGGTACGTTAATAGTCCTAAAACCAAAAGGGGGCCCTTTGTGAGAAGATACCTTTTTTTCCAACCGTTTTTCTTAATTACATCCTTGTTTTTTTCTTTTTCCTATGTGAACGCGACCGAATCTAACTATTTAGAGAACCAAACTTTTATGACTCTCTCGCAGGCGGAAAAGCGATGGGGGAAAAAAGATTTTTCGCCTGAGGAGTTTAAGAGAGAAACGGCAAATAACCGGGCAAAAATGGCTGTTAATTTAATTAAGAAAAAACAATTTATCGGAAAAAGACCCGCTGAAATTAAAAAGGCCCTGGGCGAGTTCTCGGGGCACTTTTGGAGCGATAATATACCAACGTACTTAATTGAGGAGGGTTGGAACCAAAAAACGGATAGTTGGCAGTTGGTTTTCCTGTTGGACAATGCCGGGAACGTAAAAGAGGTCAGAATTCACAAAAACTGCTGCGACTAGGCTTTCTATCCCCCCCTTTTAGTGTACTCCCCCCTCTTTTCTTTCCATTTCTTGACAATCCTATCGCTTCTGAAGTATCCCTCTGCAGTTCAACGAAAGAGTTGTAGGTTATGGCAAATACTAAGAAAACAGGTCCTCAGGATCAAGAAACTTCAAAAAAGCCGGTAGCTGCAAAGCGAACGGCCAAGGCAGCCTCTGATAAACCATTGGAATCAAAGGCAAAAACAAAAAAGCCAGGTGCTGGGCCCAAACGAGCTCCCCTGATTGAAAAAACCTATTTCGCTAAATATGGCGAATGCGGAAAACAGTGGAAACTCGTGGATGCTTCTGGGCAGACCCTCGGGCGATTGGCCACTCAAGTAGCCGTGCTTTTAATGGGAAAACATTATCCCAACTACACGCCTAATAACGATACGGGCGATTCCGTCATTGTGATCAATGCTGAAAAGGTCCGAATGACTGGCAAAAAATGGGATCAAAAAGTTTATCAACATCACACAAATTTTCCGGGCGGGTTGAAAACGGTTACAGCTAAGGAAATGCTGGAAACGCATCCCAATCGAATTATTGAAAAAGCAGTTTGGAGAATGATGCCAAAGAGCCGTGGTCATATGGCTCGTCATTGGTTCTCAAAGCTGCATGTCTACGCAGGTGCTGAACACCCACATGCTGCACAAAAACCACAGCCTGTGACTTTAGCTCACACCACTGAGGGGAGATAACAACTAATGGCTACTGAATTTATCCGTGCGACAGGCCGACGAAAAACTGCAATTGCAAGAGTTCGTTTGGTTCCTAAAGGAGACGGTTCAATCGAAATCAACGAACAATCAATGGAACAGTACTTTCCAAGAGATGTTCTTCGAATGCAAATTTTAAGACCCTTAGTCCTTACAGACAAAGTTAAAGGGGTTTCTCTTTATGGAACAGTTCACGGGGGCGGTATTGCTGCTCAAGCAGGAGCTCTTGCCCATGGGATTAGCCGTGCACTTATCAAATTGGATGAAAATCTTCGTCCCGTTTTGAAAAAAGAAGGGCTTTTAACTCGAGATCCTCGTATGAAGGAAAGAAAGAAATACGGACAAAAGGGAGCCCGAAAGCGCTTCCAGTTCTCGAAACGTTAATAGTTTCAGTTATCAGAAGGCTGAACGGCACTGGGAAACCAGTGCCGTTTTTTTTTATAAAAATGAATAGCGAAGAAAAGCAAAAGCCCCTGCTTCCATCTCAGGCTCATGCCTTAAATAATTTCTATTTTCAATTCGTTGGGCTTTTACCTGTAGGTTTAACTCCATCAACTGGAAGCGCTTGATTGCAGTGAGAGTCGAACTCCAACGGTTTTCATTCTCTAAACCCGAAAGTTTGTCTCGATTTCGAATCTCATATGAAAATCCGAGCTGAGGCCTCCACTTATCGATTAAGGGAAGGCTAAAATCTAAGTAAATTCCCTGAGCTGAATTCCCCAAAGGATGGCCCAAGGGAGAGTCTGCATGAACCCATCCTTGAGTCCAACGGGAATCGGAATAAGCGCTATTTTGAGTATTCACTATTTCAAGGCGAGCATCCCCATTTCCAAGTTTCGGAAGCCAAATTCCAATTAACCAACTGATATCTCGAGAAAACCAATCTCCTAAACGACCAAGAGATCCGAAAAACAATTGATTATAAATCTTCACTGTCTGCTTTGGCCCCCAAAGTGCGATATGGGTTGCGTAGTTTTGATGCCGCTTCTCTTTTAAAGCAGTATCCTGAGAACCGGCTAACATTGAAAAATAATCCCCAAAATCAAGCCCGGGCGATCCAGCCCCCCCAAACTGCATTAGATTTAAAAAGCCCCATTCAAAAAAGGTAAAGGGCCTCATTCCCAATTGAACAGCCCATAATTGGGCATCTTTTCTTCCCACTTCACTTCCGTCTTTTCCAATCCAGGTCTGGAACGTCACTGGTCCCAAAAATGAAATCGGTCTGATCCAGTGGGGGCGTACTGAAAACTTCAGCATATCGATGGGTCGGTGAGCGCCTGAAAGAATCAGATTTCCGTTTTTGGCTTCACCAAAGCGTTCTGGAATTCGCCCAAAAACAAATTCGGTTCTTCGATAACCCGCTTTGACATATCCTTCTTGAAAATAAAAATCTGCACTAATCGAAGAGGAATTCTCATGCGCCATCACAAAGCCGGGTGTTGCCGAGACAACGGCTCCCCACTCTTTCCCCTGAACCAACTGAGCATTGAGGTTGAGTTCCCCATAGATACTTGAACCGGAGAAAGCACTTCTTCCCTCTCGCAAGGATTGAAAAGGATCTACTTGAGCCGCCACCCCTAAAAGACCGAGAGGCTTATCCTGGGCAATGAGAGCAAAGGCCCGAGCTTCACTTTGAAGATAGGAACGCCCCAAAATATCTCTTTCAGATAATAGCCACTCAGGGCCTCCACAATCGGCATCGGCATAAACCATCAAAGCTTCCAGTAAATCTCCATGGCTCTGAGGTTGAAATGCGCGAAATGTCCTTGCCGAACACCCATAGGCTTCAATGCGATCTACCCATCCAGCATTCGGCAAGACAGGAGGGACATCATTTGAGATAGCTGCTCTCGCCTCATTCTGGAAAAACAACCAGAGGAAGCACTGCAAAAGAATTTGCCTCTTCATAATGGGAAATATTACCCGACTTCGTTGTTTTTAGCTGCTGCAAGGTGCCCACTATGCAGTTATATTAAGTGCTTATGAATCCCAACCCAAAATGGCGTAGCTTAATTCAACTGGGACTTGGCCTTGCCCTGACGTCTTTGTTTTTGTACATGATGGCGCCTTTTATCCTTCCCATTCTTCTGGGCGCTGTGGCCGCTATTCTTGCCTATCCCTCGTATTTGTTTTTTCGAAAATATTTTTCACCCCAAACCTCAAGCTTTCTGGTTACTGGGTTATTCACGGCCGGGATCTTACTTCCCGTAGGTCTTTTATTTTATACAGCAGCTTACCGGCTCCTCGCTCTTGTGAGTCGACTAAAACTCTTAAAAGACGGGCAAACAATCGAAGACTTGGCTGAAAATCCCCTTATAAGAAAAATGATTTCCATCGTAGGAAACATGGTTCCGGTGAATCGGGAGTTTGTGAAGGAGCAATCTTTATCTCTCCTCGCATTTTTAGTTGAACGGTTGTCTGCTTTGATTGGCGGGTTTATCTCAAGTATGCCAGCTCTATTGGTGGCAGTTGCCGTTACTATTTTATCGACTTTCTTTTTTCTTACTGACGGAAGTCGGTTTTTACGGTTTTTAGCTAACTTATCTCCTCTCAAGCCAGAGAAGTCTGAGGAGCTGTACCACACCTTTGAAAAGTCCTGTCGGGGAGTGGTCTTAGGTCTCTTCGCAAGCGCTGTCGTTCAATCGGTGATGATGGGATTATTATTTTTTATCACTCAACTTCCCAATCCGATTTTCATTGCGCTGCTAACTCTGATTGCCGGGATGATTCCGTTTGTTGGAGCTGCTCCGATTTGGGTTGGGGCTACTATTTATCTGCTAGGAAAAAGTTATCCGGCAAGTGCAACGATCATGCTTTTAGGAGGTCTGGGGGTTTCCTTAGCTGATAATGTGGTTCGCCCTTGGGTGATGAAAGAAAATGCACAAATGCATCCCTTTTTGGCACTCGTGAGTGTTTTTGGAGCGATTCACCTCCTGGGTCCCACTGGGATTTTTCTGGGTCCCATTATCGCAGCAGTTTTTGTTTCATTTTTGAAAATTGTCATCGGAGAATTAAGACGAGAGCACTTGTTAATCGATACCTAAACTTGGAAACTCATGAAAACCAGTAATAACCAGCTCCTCAATTTTCTTATGCAGTACCGATGGTTCCGACGGTCCTTCTACAACATGGAACGTTTCCCTCCTTTTTTTAAAGTATGCCTTTCTCGGGAAGGGTTTGGGTCTGCTAAGGGCAGAAAGCTTATCTGGGGAAAGTTTAGACGGGTTTGTCTCAGTTTAGTGCCGCCACTCTGTCGCGCTCTTCACGTCAAATACGGTTTGAGCGGCGGTTGTGTGTCCTGTGGAGCAAGCTGTAAGCTTTTGTTCCAATGCCCCCATTGGAACGAGGCCACTCATCTGTGCGGGGTCTACGAAGATCGTCCCAGTATTTGTAGACTTTTCCCTATTACTCCGGCAGATATTGAAGACAGAAATCTAGTTCTCCCAGAAAAATCCTGCGGATTTAAATTTTCCAAGGAATAATATTGAAGCCTGAGCTCTTCCACTCGAACTGGAATTCATAGGTCAGGCGAACGTAGCCATCTTTTTCAAAGAGCTGATTGGGCGGATTTGGGAACGGCTCACTCTCCCAAAAAGCTTTTTTGGGAGCCTCATCTAATTCAGATACTCCACAGCTATCCATCACTTGGATACCAGTTACGGCTCCTTCAGAATTTAAAGTGACTCTTAAACGAGTGATGTAAATATTGGGCTCCATTTTTCTGTGCCCCAGAGCATATTCCTGAAGAGCCCTTTCAGCAGCTTCTACCCAAGGCTGATAAATTTCATCCGCTATTCGATTAATGAATGAGGCGTATCTAACCTTGTCCGTATTCAGAACGGTTTGATTGCCATAAGGAATATCTTTGGGAAGTAGATTGGGACTTTGACCAAAAGTAAGATAACCCTTTAAGGATTTTTCTTCGGCCTTTCTAGTTTCGCCCTCCCCTTCAATTTCGGGGCTTTCTTTGGCTTTAAAAACATCCCCCTCTTGAAACTGACCCTTAATGGGGCTCTGGGTTTCGTGTTCCACGCGCTGATCAAATTCGCCCGCAAACCGAGCACTTCCTTGAGAAGGAAGCTTCTCCTTTAACTGAGAAGTTTTTACTACTGGCTTTTGGAGCTTTGCTAAATCCTCGGGGCTAATGATTTCTATTGCTCGATCTCGAAAGTTTGAAAAAGGCTGTATCCACTGAGCCGTGGGTAAAACACAGAGAAGGAGAACCCCATGGATGAGAATGGCCAGGCCAAAATAACCACTTAAACGGGTTTTGTTCAGTAGCCTCCACATCTGCTTCAGAATGCCACCGAAAAGGAACTAGGAACAGGTATTTTTTTAATGAATAGCTGAGTAGTTGACTTTTACTAGACAAAGACCCGCTGCATCCGCAGTAAAGCCTGCTTGCCGGCGATCGCGGCTTTCTAGGATGCGGGGAATGTCTTCAGGGGCTTTTTTTCCTGAGCCCACTTCAATCAAAGTCCCAATGATCGCTCGTACCATTTGTTTTAGAAATCCACTTCCTTCAATCACAAATCGGTAGAGCCCTTCTGACTCTTCAAATAATTCAAAGCGATAAATTGTCCGAACCGTAGTTAACACGGAAGCTCTCGCCCCCTGAAAAGCCTTAAAATCTTTTTCACCGACAAAATGGGGCATTGCTTTTCTAATCGCATCCCAATTGAGCTTCGTGGGATAAAAACCAACTGTTCTATCCCAGGCGCTTGGACACGATCTTTGTAGCAACCGATATTCATAGATTTTGGACTGGGCCATTTTCTGGGCATGAAATCTATCTGGAACTCGTTGGGATTCAATAATTCGAATAGACCGCGGCAAACCCGCGTTCAGAAAGGAAGCCCATTTCTCAGGAGCCATTTTTGGTTCAGCTTCAAAGTTAGCCATTTGACCTTTGGCATGCACTCCCGCATCCGTTCGGCTCGCTCCGTAGACAACAGTTTTCTTCCCCGTAAACTTGCTGAGGAGATCCTCAATCGCTGCTTGGATCGATGGATCATGGGATTGCCGCTGCCATCCTGAAAAATCAGTTCCGTCATATTCAATTTTTAGCAAGATGTTGTCGACACTCATCAGCCACTAGCTCATTCGGCGATACTTAAAGAGCGTATCGATAATCTGAAGTGCATTTAGAGCTGCACCTTTTCGAATATTGTCCGTGATTACCCAGAAATTAATTCCCGATTTCACAGAATGATCTCTTTTGATTCTTCCCACAAAAGTGTAATCACTTCCCGAAGCTTCCACACACGTGGGATAAATTTGGTGAGAAGGCTTATCTAAGACCTTCACCCCAGGAGCAGCATTCAGCAGCTCCCTGATTTCCGCTTCATTCGAAAATTCTTTCGTAAGTTCCACGTTCACGCTCATTCCATGGCCGAAGAAAGTGGGGACTCGAACGCACATTGCAGAAATTGCCAATGAAGGAAGTTCGAGAATCTTCCTGGTTTCTTTAACCATTTTTTCTTCTTCAGTGGTATTTCCATTGGCTAATTCAGAACCAATTTGTGGCAAACAATTGAATGCAATTCGATGGGGAAAGACAGCTGCTTCCTGGTGTTGCCCATTTAAAAGCGCTGCAGTCTGCAAGGACAGCTCTTCGTAAGCCGCTCTCCCTGCACCAGAAACAGATTGATAAGTAGAAACAACGATTCTTTTTAGCCCAAAGTGTTCAAGCAATGGTTTCAAAGCCATTACCAGAGGAGTAACCGTGCAATTAGGAGTCGAAATAACCTGTCCGGCGAAGGTTCTTAAGACTTGGGGGTTTACCTCTGGGACCACCAAAGGAACATTACTTTCAAGGCGATAGGTAGAAGAGTCATCCACCACAAGAGCCCCAGCTTTTATAGCTTGCGGCACATACTTTTCAGTTATTTCATTGGGCACCGAGAAAAATGCGACGTCCACTCCTTTAAAGGAGTTTGCATTGAGCTCAGTGACTCGGAGTTCTTCACCGCCCAAGTTAACCGTCTCACCTGCCGATTCAGCTGAGGCAAGAAGTCTTAGGTCCGGGATACGAATTTTTCGTTCATTTAAAAGTTCTAAGAGCTCAGTTCCCACAAGCCCAGTTGCACCAACGATAGCTAAAGAACGAATAGATTCTAAGTAGGATTCGGTCATAAGCCTTCCTTCGTTGGCTGGGATTTTTTCCCAACTGCTGTTGCCTTAAGTTTGCTTAACAATTCCCTAACAGGGCCCCAAGCAATGTATAAACCGATTAAAACAGCTAAAGCCACTTCGTACTTCCAGGCAAACGCCACAAACACACAAACAACTGCTACGAGGTAAACAAAACTCCGAGGATGTCTCAAGTCGAAATCCTTGAAGCTTCTAAATCGAACGGTGCTTACCATGAGACTTCCCAAAGCAAACATTAAAACCATCATGACAGCTTCGACGTGTGGAAACTGCAATTCTTTATGTGCGAGAAAAGCAGCTGCGACCATGTTGGCGGCAGCAGGAATAGGAAGTCCCAAAAAGTAGCTTTTCGGTAACTCTTCCGAAATCGTATTGAATCGAGCTAGCCGAAGCGCTCCGCAGGCCGCAAAAAAGAAGGACCCTGCCCACCCCAAACGCCCAAAGGGTTCGAGTACCCACACATAAGTCATGACAGCAGGAGCCAGCCCAAAAGAAACCACATCTGCAATGGAATCGTATTCAATCCCAAATTTACTCTGACTTTTAGTAATTCGGGCCACTCGTCCGTCCAAGACATCAAAAAGACCCGCCAAAAGAATGGCAAAACTGGCTCTTTCAAATTGATGCGAAAACGTGTTGATGATGGCAAAAAAACCACAAAACAAGTTTCCCGTCGTAAACATGCTGGGAAGCACGAGAATGTAATGTCGATTCTTCTGAGGGCCCACCTTAACTCTCCTTCAATTGTGCCAAGATGGTTTCGCCACCCACCACTTTATCGCCCTTTTTAACAACGATTTGAGTTCCCTTGGGGAAAAACATGTCGCAGCGAGATCCAAATCGAATGAGGCCCATTCGTTGGCCCTTCAAAATATAAGCTCCAACAGATGGGTAACAAACGATTCTTCGAGCGACTAAACCGGCTACCTGCACCAGAACTATTTTCTGGCCTCTTGCGGTTTCAATCAGCATTGCGTTTCGCTCATTTTCTTCCGAAGCACGATCTTCAGAAGCAGCTAGAAATCGACCCTTATGATACTTCATGTCTCGCACCGTTCCGTCAATCGGCACCCGATTCACATGGACATCAAAGAGCGACATAAAAATGCTAACTTTCAACATTTCTTCTTGGAGAAACTCAGGCTCTCTCACATTGCCGACAAAAATGACTTTTCCATCCGCAGGAGAAGCCACCAGGGATGCCCCAATGGGAGGGAGTCTTTCTGGGTTTCGAAAGAAGTAAGCGCTAAACCCTGTTAAAAACAAAAATAACAGAGTGAGCGGCCAAATACCGCCAATCCAGAAGCCAAAGGCCCCGACCAGAAAAACCATCAAAAAGGGAAGTCCCTCTTTGACTATGGGAACGCCTTCGTTTTTCAAAGGGAGCCTTCCGTATTATCAGAAGTATCTGATTCAGCGGAGTCGTCTACATGAAGGTCTTCCATATCAATTTCAACCCAAGTAGCACTTGCAGCTAAATCTGGCAGATTTTTTAATTCGGTCTCTGCTTTTGCTTTGTCTAGCAACCCTTTTTCGACGTAACGATCCTGAGTTCTTTTATCTTTCAACTTCCACTTCCAGTTCATGTCTAACATCTTTATCCTCCTTCAATTTATAAAATCACAACTCTGCTGGTCTCTCACTGAATCCAGAAGCTTCTGCAGAACTGGACGGCGGGATGATTCCAGCCTCAGTTTGTTGCTCGCCCCTTTTTTCTTGAGAGTAATCTGCCATCAATTGGGAAAGCTCTTTTCCCTCAATGACCTCTTTTTCCATCAGAATCTTAGACAAATGCTCTAAAAGTTCCCTTTTTGAGCTTAAAAGTTTTTTCACTCTTTGGTAGGCGCCACCTAAAATCCCACTGATTTCTTTATCGATCTTTTCGGCAACTGATTCACTGTATTCCCTCGCGGCTGACAAGGAACCGCTCGAAGACTGAATAAAAGTGGCTCTCTCACTCGAGAAACTTCGCTGCCCGCATTCGCTCATCCCATATTCCATGACCATTCTTTTAGCGATATCTGTCGCTTTTTGAATGTCATCCTGTGCGCCAGTAGAAATTTCATTAAAGACCAACTCTTCTGCCACCCTCCCCCCGTAGAGGATATCAATTCGGGCCAATAACTCCGTTCGAGTTAAGAGGTACCGATCTTCTTTTGGGAGAGTCATTGTAAAGCCCAGGGCTCCAAACCCTCTTGGAATCACTGATACCTTGTGGACAGGATCTGTTCCCTCTGTAAAAGAAGCAACCAGAGCGTGTCCCATTTCATGATAAGCAACAATCTTTTTCTCAAGAACGCTCATGACTCTTGTCTTCTTTTGAAGACCAGCAACTACTCGATCGACTGCATCTTCAAAGTCAGATAGTTCAACTATCGTTTTATCTTTTCTAACTGCTAGAAGAGCTGCCTCATTAACAACATTGGCCAAATCAGCTCCGACAAATCCAGGGGTTCTCGCAGCAACAATTTTTAAATCGACGTCTGCACCCAACTTAACGTTTCGTGCATGAATAGCGAGAATCGCTTCTCTTCCCTTAATGTCCGGTCGATCTACAACAACTTGTCTATCAAATCGCCCTGCACGCATCAGTGCCGGATCCAACGTTTCTGGCCGATTGGTGGCTGCCATGATGATGACTCCAGTGCGGGAATCGAATCCATCCATTTCTACCAGCAATTGATTTAGGGTCTGTTCTCGCTCATCATGCCCCCCCATTGGAGAAACGGCACTTCTCACTTTCCCAATTGCATCGAGCTCATCAATAAAAATAATGCAGGGACTTTTTTCAACTGCCTGACCGAAAAGATCACGAACTCTTGCCGCCCCAACCCCGACAAACATTTCTACAAATTCAGAACCACTTAAACTAAAAAATGGAACTCCCGCTTCGCCAGCTACCGCTTTGGCGAGTAAGGTTTTACCTGTTCCTGGCGGACCCACTAAAAGAATTCCCTTGGGAATTTTTCCACCAATGGTTCTAAATTTCTGGGGGGTCTTTAAGAAATCGATAATTTCAGCTAATTCCTCTTTCGCTTCGTCACAACCAGCCACATCATCAAATAAAACTTTTTTAGAGTCTTCGGGAACCAACTTAGCTCGGTTCTTGCCAAAACTCATGAGCCCCGCCCCGGGCCCCATCTTGAATGCACGAGCAAAAAGCACTCTCCACAACACTAACAAAACCAAGAAGGGTAAAACCCAATGAAGAAAAACATTCCGAAGAGCTAAGTTTTCTTGCTCGTAGCGAACTCCGTGACTTTCCATCAACTCAATCAACTTGGGATCTTCAACAGGAATTGAGACAAATAAAGCCGACGGTGCTTGCACCCACGGGTTGGAACGGGGGGTGGCTTCGATGGAGAACCCCTTCACGAGGGTAGGAGAAAGCAAAACACGTTTAATTTCTCCGTTTTTTATTTTGGCCCGAAAATCACTGTAGGGGATCTCTTTCGCAGCAAAATCAGGCTTAGAGTAAACGGAGACGAGAAGAATGAGGCCAACGCCAAATAAAATCCAAGACCAAAGACCGTTTCGAGACGACCACGGCGGCAATTTAGGACGCGCAAGTTTATCTTTTTTGGGGGGCTTGGAATTGTTTTCAGACATAACTAGGGTAGGTAACACGAAGGGCCATTAAAGGCAATCAAAAGACCAGGACTTTTAGCGATTCCAATAACTTATCCTATAAACTAGGCTCTTTTGTCCAGGACGGCAGGTGGTTGAAACAAGCATCCCGTAACTTCATGATTTTATTAAGACAAAATCCCCCCAAACCGTGCATCCAAAAAGTCGGTGCTTTTGCCTCGGGCTGCTTACCCAGGATAGGGAGAACCCGGTAAGCCAGTTCTCGCCCTTTTAGCCCACGAGACAAGCTCAACCAATAACGTTGTTGTTGTACCAAAATATTTTTCAAAAACGCCGGGGAAGCACTTTGGGCAGAGAAATCGGAAAAAAAGGTAACTAGCTGATCCCAACAATATTTGAATTCAAAATATCCAAAAGAGTCAATGAAAGCGGCATGGAATGTTTGGACTCTCCTCCCATCCTGCACTTCTAAACAAGAACGATCTCCCGCAAAATGGATTCCCAGATTTTTCAAATTCCAACGAGCCACATTGTGGTCCTTCTTACGATAAACATTCACTCCTTCAAATAAAATGGGAGCAAAATCCAGGTAGGCTTGATCTCCCACTACTCCGTTTAGAGGATCAAAACTGCAATTAGCGAAGCACTGGTCTCCCCACCACTTCAAGAACTTCTCGGCCCCAGGACGCACACCAATCATTCCCGCATTGTATAAACCGTCGATTCTTCCTTTGGGATACACATCATTCCAATGTGGAAATATCGTCGTGTGCCCTCCCAGAAAGGTCTCCAGTAACTTTTCAGGAGCGCAGAAAAAATAGACATCTGAGTCGCAATGAAATGTAGGACCTTGAGTATCTCTCAGCACACTCTCCAAAAGCTTGGGCTTTGAAGAAAAAGCTCTAAAAGCAATGGAGCGTTGTTCAATTGTTTTTAATTCGTTGGGAGTCCATACATCCTTTAGCTCAAGCACATGAACTAGCCCGGGATATTTTTTTTCCAAAAATGGCGCTACTTTTTCATCGAGCGCTAACAAGTGAAGCTTTATTTTTTTCTGACTGGTCCGCAGAATATTTTCAATCATTCCCAAATAAAAAGGCAGATAAGAAAAGTCAGAAATAGAGGTTAAGTGCAGAACTTCTTTTTCCTGTATTGAAAAAGTTGGGGGTTCCTGAACTCTTAATACCGATTTTTTATTTTCTTCAAAAATCTGCCGACACTCTTGAAACACCTCTTTGGCATCTCTTTCTCCGATTACAACCTCTGGAATATCCCAGGAGTTTTTCTGGCTTGCCTGAATGCTTAATTTAATAGCGAGCTTTCCAGCGGCTCGTGCGGCTAAACAAGGTTCCCAAAAAGCACTCACCACACAACTAGCATTTGAAATAGCATCTTGATGAAGCTGAGGATCAATCGGTGAAAAGAAAGTCATCGGCCCTGGCTGAGCCCCTTGCTCCAAGATTTGCTGATCCTGACAAAGAAAAAGAGTAGGACAAACCAGATTGCCGGATTCCCAGAATTTACGATTCCAATTTTTGGAGCTTTCTTCTGAAGGACAAAAAACCCATCGTTCATCGGAGCGGGATAAAAATCTCGGCGTCACCTTCGCAGCATAATCAATAGCAAGCGTTTCCAAAGGGAGTCGATGACTGGTGAGGTATTTGATTTCTTTTTCCGAAAGACTGTCTTTTTCCCCTAACAGAATAAACTTATCAAACTTCCCCAAAGAATAGTCGGAACGGGTGGGCATCTGAGCCAGATCAAACCAAACGCAGTTCGCGTCTGAGTTTTCAGTTAAAAATCCGCTCAAGCGAATGGAGTGATTTAAAAATCCTTTTGATTGAGAAGAATAAAAGATTGCGATTTTCATGGGTCACTGACGGTTACCTTCTTATCGGTGGATTATGAAAGAATCTTCACATTTCCGTTACGTGCTTGCTCGCCGCGTCATGCGCATCGATCGTGGCTGAGAGAAGCTGGAAATGGTACTGTATGAGTCATGAGTGAACCTTTCTTGAAATTAAAAGCGCGCTACCCATTTTTCCTGGCCAACGCCCCTAAAATGAGCCAGAGCTTTTTAGCCGTCGAAGATAAATTTAATGGCGAAAAGATTACTGAAGTTGCCTTAGCCTCGAATCAAGATATTGAAATGGCCATTTCTGCTGCCTGCACGGCGGCCCCTCTACTCAGGAAACAGCCCCTGTTTGAAAGAAAAGCCACCTTAGCATCTTGCATCCAACAATTTGAAAACCGGAAAGAGGAATTAGCCCGAACTCTCTGCCTTGAAGTGGGAAAAACAATTCGGGATGCCCGGGGAGAAGTAGGAAGGTTAATCGATACCTTTACCTTAGCTCTCGAGGAAGTGGGTAAGCTGAATGGAGAAGTGATGTCACTCTCCACAACTCCTCGGGGCGTCGGCTACCAAGGCTTTTGGAAACGAGTTCCTATTGGTCCGTGCTCTTTTATTTCTCCGTTTAATTTTCCTTTAAATTTGACCGCTCACAAAATAGCCCCTGCCATTGCAGTGGGTTGCCCTTTTATTTTAAAACCAGCAAGCAAAACACCAGTCACCAGCCTCATCTTGGGAGAAATTTTAGCTGAAACAAACCTTCCCAAGGGAACTTTCTCCATTCTGCCCTGCCCTCGTGAAGGAGCCGAGCTATTTACAACAGATGAGAGACTTAAACTTTTAAGTTTTACAGGATCTCCTGAAGTTGGCTGGGAAATTAAAAGTCGAGCAGGAAAAAAACGTGTTGTTCTTGAACTGGGGGGCAATGCAGCTTGCGTTGTAGATCAATCGGCGGATTTACAAGATGCGGTCAAACGGATTTTAGTTGGAGCCTTTTATCAATCGGGGCAAAGTTGCATCAGTGTCCAAAGAATTTTTGTACATGAAAACATTTATGAAGAGTTCAAAGCGCTTTTAGTTGCAGGAACCGTAAAACTCAAAGCCGGGGATCCGAAGGATGAATCGAATGATCTAGGGCCTTTGATTTCAGAAAGCGATGCTCTTCGGTTGCAAAAGTGGATTGGAGAAGCAGTTGAAAAAGGGGCTAAGCTCCTTTGCGGGGGCAATCGGAAAGGCCCCGTACTGGAAGCGACACTCCTAGAAAACGTACCCGATCGCCTTCCCATTTCCTGTGAAGAAGCGTTCGGACCGGTTGCCCTCTTGAGCTCTTATAGGACTTTTGAGGAAGTTGTAGCAAAAGTGAATCATTCGCGTTTTGGATTACAAGCAGGACTATTTACCTCTAATCTCTCCCAAGCTCTCCTCGCCTGGGATGAACTCGAAGTGGGGGGCGTTGTCGTAAACGAAGTTCCCTCCTGGCGCTCAGATGCTATGCCTTATGGGGGAATTAAGGATAGTGGTTTGGGGCGCGAAGGAGTTCGTTTTGCTATGGAAGAAATGACAGAACTACGTGCGCTTGTTCTGAGATAAGTAGTGGAGAACCACCCATAAGAGAGTTGATTTTTCCCCAGTTCCTTTAAGCCTCAAGTTTAAGTACTCCCGTTTAAGATCCTTTCGAGACACTTGCAACAATTGCCCCATTTCAAGGCTCTTAGTTTCATCTGTCTCCCGGTCACTCCAAAGTACTTTACCTGAAACGATGTAGATAAAATGCTCAGATCCCAAAATGGGAAATTGCAGCTCTTCATTATCTTGAATAGAAGTCGGATAAATAGCGGCTTTGACAGTTTCTTTATTGAAACTTAACTGAAACAATCTTAACGGACTCACAATCAGGAGTTGTCCCCCATCATCCTGATTCCAAGACCAAGATTGAAGCAGCCCGATTTTGCGCTCTTTATTTTTAAAAACATAACGACCCGGACCACCTGAAATGGCTGCTGAAACTCCGGAAACCTCATCGGCTGATGGAAAGGCCCCACTCTTCTGTTTGTCTCTAATCTTGATATTCCAACGAGGGGCTTTAGACGGTTTTTCTTCAGCTAAAGGATAGTAAAAACCTAGTGGTTCAATAGGCCATTGAGCTTTTGTTTCAGGCAATTGGTATATTTCTTTCTTTAGCATAATCCGTCCTGTTTTTATTTTACCAGTTCGCTTTGCTAATGGGTCGAACTCAATTAGCATGGAGTGCCAAACGGGAGTACCCTCAATGGATTTAAAAAAAGAACCTCTTAATGTCCTCGGAACAGCTCTCGAGCCATGTTGCGGAAGATATCGAACAGGCTTTTTTAGAGATGGATTTTGTAAAACTGACCCTACGGACCGGGGACGACACGTTATTTGCTCCCGAGTTACTCAGGAGTTCCTCGATTTCTCACTGGCTCGAGGAAATGATCTTATTACCCCGAGACTGGAATTTGACTTTCCCGGCCTAAAGGCGGGGGATTGCTGGTGCCTCTGCGCATCTCGTTGGAAAGAAGCCCTTCAAGCAGGAGTCGCTCCACCCGTTAACTTACTTGCAACCCATCAGTCTGCTTTAGAAATCGTGAGCATTGGTGATTTAAAGACCCATGGGGAACTAACATGAACGCTGCTTGGCTCATTTTGGGTAATCAGCTTTTTCCTGAACACCTGCAGAAAAAGACTGCCCCCGAAAAAGTTTTCATGGCAGAAGACCATGAGCTTTGCACTCACTTTAAATACCACAAACATAAGATCATTCTATTTCTCACAGCGATGCGCCGTTATGCTCGAGAACTTAAGGATCTGGGCAGCGACGTTCACTACGTCGAATTAAATGCTAAGAATGCGAACAAATCGTACGAAGAAAAGCTGAAAGACTTCGTAAAAAAAGAGAAGATAAACCAACTCATCTGCTTCGAAATTGAAGACAAATTCATGGAGAGCCGCATCGTTGATTTTTGTCGAGTGGGTAAAATTCGGCTTGAGGTAAAACAGTCTCCGATGTTTTTGACCTCTCGCCACCACTTTCAGAACTACCTAAAAACAACGAAAAAACCCTTTATGAAAACCTTCTACGAATCCCAGCGAAAGAGATTAGGGATCTTGACTGACGCAAAGGGAAAGCCTTTAGGAGGAAAATGGAGTTTTGATACAGAAAACCGAAAGCCACTTAAAGACACGAAGGCCATTCCTCAAGTTTATAAACCAAAGCCCAGCACCGAACTGCGTTCAGTTCAAACTTTGACAGACTTTCTTTTCGAAGATCATCCCGGAGACTCGCAACTCTTCTGGCTGCCCACCTCACGGAAAGAGGCCCTGGACTGGCTAGAAGTGTTTATTGAGGAACGTCTGTCGTTTTTTGGTGATTATGAAGATGCGATGACAACGGAATCTGATTTCGTTTATCACTCCGTTTTGACTCCCGTTTTGAACTTAGGTCTGATTACCCCTGAGGAGATCATCCAAAAGGTAACCACACCGAAAGTCCTAAAAAAAGTCCCTTTAAATTCCCTGGAGGGATTTGTCAGGCAAATCATTGGGTGGAGGGAATTCATTCGAGGGATTTACCAAAACTACAGCGAACAGGAAGATGTTCAAAACTTTTGGAATCATCAGCGGAAACTGAGTCCCGCCTGGTACTCGGGCGAGACGGGCCTTCCCCCTTTAGATGCCGCAATCAAAAAGAGCGTTCGCTTGGGATATGCACATCATATCGAGAGACTGATGGTGTTAGGAAACTTCATGCTTCTTTGCGAAGTGGAGCCTCGAGAAGCCCATCGTTGGTTCATGGAGATGTTTGTTGATTCTTCTGATTGGGTAATGGGCCCTAACGTCTACGGAATGGCCCTTTTTTCTGATGGTGGAATCTTTAGCACTAAACCCTACTTCTGTGGATCTAACTACCTTTTGAAAATGAGTGATTTCAAAAAGGGACCCTGGTGCGATATCGCAGATGGTCTCTTTTGGGGATTTATTAAAAAACATGAGGCTTTCTTTCTAAAAAATCCGCGCCTCAGCATGATGGCTCGCTCACTTAAAAAGATGGACCCCAAAAGGCTTAAGACTATCCTCACGGCTGCTGAGGAATTTAAAAACAAGGTGTGCCCTCTTGGGTAAAATAATCCACAAAGCCCAAGAAGTTCCCTTTCCGGAGAATTCCCCCTTGAAGACCACCTTGACCCGAGCCGATTACGAAGATGCTTTTGCGCGATTCATTCCCGAGCTTTCAGAGGAAGATACCGCCGAGAAATTGCTTCAGCGCATGAGTACGGAGTTTCCGTCATTCGTTTTAAGAGCAAAAAAGTTTAAAGAGATGCTTTTCTCTCCCTTGGGATTTTCCCCTGTGGGATTGGAACAATTCAGGTGGATGGACCTAGGACGCGATGACAGGGTAGGCATTTTTACCAACAAACCCTTTACGGCACATATTGGACTCAGCATCGATCGCAAGCGCAAAAAAGTAGTTTTAAGTAGCAGAGTGGTATTTCATAATTTTATAGGGCGGGGCTATATGGCTTTAATCAAACCAGCTCACCGAACTGTTTTTAAGTTTTTGTTAAATCGTCTTTAGTAAGCGAGGTTTCATGCAATCCAAAGAATTAGGCCAGGCGCTTGTTGAGATCATCGAATCAAGACGCAGTATTCGATTATTTGATAAAACTCCCGTGCCAGCTGAGATTATCGAAAAAGCTTTTGATCTGGCATTGCTTGCCCCCAACTCTTCAAACCTGCAACCTTGGGAATTCTTTTGGGTGCGTGAACCCAAACAAAAAGCGAAACTCGTCAACGCCTGCTTTTCTCAGGCTGCAGCTGCAACTGCCGCCGAATTGGTCGTTTGTATTGCTCGGACTCGCACTTGGAAAAGAAACTGCGAAGATATGAAAAGGCAACTAGAGCAAGCTGAAGCCCAGGGAACTCGAGTTCCGAAAGCAGCTTGGCTTTATTACCGAAAACTTGCACCCTTTATGTATACCCAAGGACCTTTTGGGATTTTGGGATTTGTTAAACGGATTTTCTTCTTCATTTTGGGTTTTTGGAGGCCAGTTTCAAGAGAGCCGATGGGGTGTAGCGATATGAAAATTTGGGCTACTAAAACTACGGCTCTAGCCTGTGAAAATTTCATGCTCTCAATTCGAGCATTTGGATTTGATACCTGCCCCATGGAAGGGATCGATAGTCGACGTATTAAAAAGCTCCTAAGTCTTCCTAGCGATGCCCTTGTCCCCATGGTGATAGCCATAGGAAAACGACGAGCAGACGGAGTTACCTTGCCTCGGATTCGAGGGCCTCGTTCTTGGTTTATTAAAACTATTTAGGTAAACGACAATTTGGCAGAGTCAGATCAATTCGGTGATCCGCCGTCATACAATTATAGATCCAGGCGGTTTGCTGGCCGTAATTGAGACCCTTTTTATAGGTAATTTGACCATTGGGATCGATTTCACACGGATTATTTTCGGTGCATTTTTCTCCACTCTCATTGCCCGTGTTGTTTACCCCAATAACTACTTTGGTACCTTTTTCAAGAATCGGAGATCCTGAAGTGCCAGGAATCGTCTCACAGCCGGGCTGGCTATAGCGAATAGAATCTTCCCACAACCAAGCGCCTTCCTTGATTTGGTGGACCAAGCCGTCATGCTGGCACGAATATCCTCGCTTCCAATATCCCGATAAAATTTCGATGCTAGTTTTTTTCTCAGCGTATTCGTTTGCCAAAGTTAAAGGCTGGACATTGAAGGCAGTTGCAATTTGCGCGTAAGTCTTCTCAAGTTGATAAATGGCCATGTCTGTTTTGGTCATGGTGCCGTAGAGAATCTTGGTCGTGCCCACTCTGCCGATTGAGTTGGCATTTTTATTTAGAATGGTGATGCTTCTGTAGGAGTTTTGGTCCACTGCGATTTCACCGGGCTGAAGAAATCCCCCCTCTAAGCAATGGCCATTGGTTAATACCATTGCAAGATCAGTCTCTCGAGAATCTACAAATCGCACGAGACTTCCCGAACAGTTAGATAAGGCAATGATGCCTTCAAAATCGTAATTCTGAGTAAAATCTTTCGGCAGACCATTCACTAAGAGGTTCTCAATGAGATTCGGGGTCGGAAGCGGCAACGCCAATGCGCTTAAGGATTGAAGTCCGATGAAGAGTCCAACGAGTGTTTTTTTCACGATTCCCCCAAGATAGAAGCTGTGCCCATTTTTTTAAGGACTTTACCTCTATCTGGGGAAATTCGGTAGTCTAAATTTAATTGGTTGTTGTGATTTGTTTTCTTAGCCCAAGCCCATAGCCGAAAGGCATTCTCAGCCTTCGGTTTTCTTCATTTTGGTCGGGGATCCCATTCAACCACACATACTCACCCTTTTTGATTTCACTGCAAGTCAGGTTCACAGCCCCTTCATCCTCAACGCGTAATTGAGCAAGCTTATAACCAATATATTTGGGGGTCATGACCACTAATTTTGAACCTTGCTCAATGTACCAATGGAAATCTCCGCCGAAGAGGGCGAAGTCCCCAATGTTTGCCGAGGTCAAACTGAACTTACCGCCAAAGGCATCGAAGAACGTAAAGCTCATCGAGTTTACTCTTAAGGCTTCCATGATAAAGGGGTAAGTCATGAGTGTCTCTTTGCAGCTTTCACTCATTCCCTTTGCATAAAACTCTCGGAGGGAAATGGTGTCGATCATTTCGATTTGCGCATCTCGAATTTCTACTTCAACCGTTTGAACTTTGTTTCCAGTAAGATTGAATTGAACTCCGGGCGTTCCAACCGCCATCAAAGAATTAAATTTTGCATCAAAAGTGAACATCATTTTTTTGTAAGTGGGCGGAATGATGATGTCTGAAGCCCAACGCATTTCCGTGGGTTTTCCATTAAACTCATCTGGAAAACAACGGGTGGGAGGAGCCATGGCGATAACGTTCCCTGGTTTTCCCGTCAGAGGAGTTCCGGTTGCTAACGCAGACACGGGATTGCTAAAAGGAATCACCCCAAGCTTATAGATTTCCTGGAAATAGGCTTTTTGGGGGGTTTTACATCCCGATAAAGCAAGGACCGATAAGAAAGTAATCAGCAGAAGTCCACGCATTTAAGTTCCTCCTCGTTATTAAGCAAGTAAAGACCTATCGACGCACGGTGCATAAATCTGTATGAAAAATCAGAGGAGAAATTGTGAAGAAATAATGTCTATTTTAGGATGCCACACCTGAATCAGTCTGGCGCAAGAAATAAAGAGCTATTTCGTATGCAATGAGCTAAGGTGACCTAAGTCGAATTAGAAGACCTCTGGGCAGGGTGCTCACCGATTTTCTCTCTTGGCACCACTTACCTTTAGGAGGTCTTACGTGGGTACTAAATTATATATTGGCAATCTTGCCTTCTCTTCTACTGAAGATTCAATTACGAATCTTTTCAGCCAGCACGGTTCTGTTGTTTCTTGTCAGCTTATTATTGATAGAGAGACTGGACGGTCAAAAGGCTTTGGCTTTGTAGAGATGTCTACATCCGAAGAAGCGCAAACTGTGATTTCTAATCTTGATGGTCGCGAAGTCGACGGACGACAAATTAAAGTAAATGAGGCTCGTCCGAAAGAAAATCGCCCGAGACGTTCTTATTAAACTATTTTTTGGGAAACTGAATGGGGGCTAACTAAATGAGCAAAGAAGACTTAGTCAAAATTGAAGGCGTTGTCTCTGAAGCGCTTTCGGGTAGCCGGTTTTTTGTAACTCTTGCCGATGGCCGAGTTTTGGGAGCAAAGCTCTCTGGTCGACTACGAAAGTTTCACATCCGTGTTTTAGTGGGCGATAGAGTAACCTTGGGGATTTCTCCTTACGATACTTCCCACGGATTAATTTTAGGTCGGGAAAAGTTAGGACGTTCAACTGAGTAAAAGGGGTGGGCTCAGCGATGCAGCTATTAATCTTTAAATCCAGTCGATTCAGGACACCGAAATCATCCGTCAATAATCCCAGGGGGACACTCTCCTTAATTCCTGTAAATGATTGCTTTGAGTATTCGCTAGAAGGCCACTGGTTACCAACAGAAATAAGACTAAGACTTTTAGCATTTTTTCAAAACCATTAGC
>RFNV01000082.1 GCA_009927005.1 Pseudomonadota bacterium | reverse complement strand
GTAGCCCCCGGTCGGTGGGCTAGGTGTTGCGCGCGACGCCCGCGTTGAAGTGCATCACCGCTTCCTCGATCTTGGTCAGGGCCAGCGACAGCTCATGCGACGGGGGTGAGTTCTCCGCGAAGAACAGCGCAAGTTCCTTGGCCTTCGCGCGGGCATCCGTGTAGATCGGCTGCTGTTCGGGCTTGGCCGGGTGGAACGTGAACGCCTTTTCGATTTGCGCCAACGTCTTTGCGTCCGCATAGATGGGGCGGTGGTCGTTCTTGTGGTCAGTTGCATCCATGATTCGCCTGTCCTTGGGCCGTAGCCCGGCAAATGGGGGGCCGTAGCCCCCGGTGGGTCATTCAAACGCAGCGTTCGCGGCGTCGTTGGCTTCCTTGGCGGCCTTCGCGGCGGCCTTGATAATGTCGGGGACGGTACAGTGGTTGACCGGCGCGCATGCGTACACGCACGTTTTTTCGGGCGTGTTGTTCAGAACATCCCGCGCGTTGATTCCGGCCAAGCTCACATACGTCAACACATCGCGGAGAATCGCGCGGTGCTCGTCGGTTTCGACGGTGGTGATGTCAGGAATCTGCGCGAGCAGGGTCAGGGCAATCGCCACCTGTGTCGCAATCGCGCCCTGCGCCGCACCGATCTCATCATCGGTGAGGGGTGTCTTGGGGGTAGGGGGTTCGCTTGTCTCGCCCACTTCGGCGATGCCCTTGGCAAGCGCCTCGGCTTCGCGGGGGTCGTGAGTCTCGATCTCAAACTTGAAACGCATTGTCATTCTCCTGTGCCCGTCGTGGGCGTTGCGGGTTCCAACATCTGCCGCGCCAGTTCACACAAGCGCCGGGCTTCGTCGAGTACGGGGGCGGGAACTTTTTTTGCCGTGGCCTCGGCGATCATCTCGTCGATGGTGTCACCGGAGGCGATGCCGGTGAATCCCCACCTCATGCGGTAGGAGTCAGGGTCGATCACAACTAGAAAGTGGATCGCGGGTGCAACAGCGATACCGAAGTCGTGGCGGACAATGAAACTGGCGGACGTGACGGTGGTGGTGGTCATGGTGTTTTCCTCGTTGAAGCAAACGCTTTGCTCATCGCTCGACTGCGTTCGCGGGCCAGTTTGATGGCCGCCTTGACGGCTTTTCGCGGAGCAAGTGGTCATGCCTTCACCCTCCCCTCCAGATACGCTCCGGCCCCCAAGAACCAGTCCCTGACAACATCCTCCCGCAGATCGCGGAGAAGGCAGCTACCCGCCCCGAACGTATCCTCAACGGACTCAAGAAGGTGCTGGTACGCGCCCTCGGGTGACACACACATCTCGCCCAACACGCGGTTGCGGTGAATGTACCCAACCCAAGCAATCCCCTCCGCTATCACGGCGCCATCCAGACCCAGCACCCGCGCCGTCCACTTCGGCTCACTCCGCACACGCAGAGGTGCCGCTTGCAGGGACAGGCTCAAAAGGCGATCAGACCCTTTACCCTCCACAATGTCGCGGGTCTCGAACACAAGAAGGTCGGGGGCGAAAGGGGTGGTCATGGTTCGGTTCCTTTGTGCGCCTCAAGCGCCGCTTCGGGGCTCGCCCAATACCCGACAAACCTGTTCATGGCGGTTGTCCACCCCTTTTTGCTCCAAATCAGCACAATCGGCCAGCGCCTTTTCCATCCGCTCCCCGGCAACACCATCGCCACATAGTAGCAAAGGCACGACTGCCCCGCGTCCTCCGCCGGTGTATCCAAAACACGCTCGCGCCCGTCAGTCTGAGCCACAAAATCGCAGTCAAGCAGCCGAAACGGGATGTCTAAAAGGGGGTTGGTGGTCATGGTTCAGTCCTCCGGTTGTGTGGAAGCGGCGCCCTTCACATACGGAATCCAGTCCGGGCACAGTTCTCGGTCAATGAAGCCTTGGAGGCTGCTTTCAATATGTTCCCGCGTCGCCGGAACGTAATCCTCCCGAGGATAGCTGTCATCAGGTCTCCTATTGCCGGGAACCAGCACGGGCAACCCCTTGTCAAACGCCCATCGCGCCGTCAGCCAGTCAATCTCCGCACCCACCTCCATCTGGCCCCACCGACGCATCCGCACAGTATCCTCATCCTCACAAACGTCATCCACCCCATGAACGCCATGCCCAAGAGCCTCGGATGAAAGCTCAACTACCCACGCCTCACCCGCCAATTGCGCCTCCTCTGGTGTCGCAAACGGCCCACGTCGAGAACGAAACGGGTCCACTCCATCGTATCTGCAATCCTCAACCCACCAAGCAGGCACGGAAGGCTCTTGTAGCTCTGCGCGCCCTTGCGTGTACCGAACCACCATCACGTTCACGCCCGCCACCTGAAACGCCCGCAGGCCGCAAAACGGCATACCGAAACGCTCAAAGACGCTGCCGGGCTTGCCGGAGTACCAATCGCCACTCAGATCAACCCAAACGCCGGGAACGCTCACCAATCCCGAAAACCGAACGCCCATAATCCCCTCCAAAACTTAGGAAACCGCTTGACGTGTGGAAGCTATATTGGGACAGGGGGGGTGTCAATAGGGATGGAAGGGGGGGTAAAAGGGGTAGGGGGGTGAAAATATACCTATTGTGGCGCCCGCGCCCGAACCGGCACCCCAGAGGGGGGGGTATTGTTGGAGTTGCAAGAGTATGGGGGGGCTTTGTTGAGGCTTTAGGCTACTTTGGGGCGCTTTTCAGGCTAAATCCTTGATTTTGTTGGGCTTTTTAGGTGTGGCATAGGTACACCTCTGCCACACTGGCGCCCAAACCGCCCCGAGAAAGGCCCATCCGACGCCGATCTGCCTGTTTTTTAGGCAGACCTTCCGCGTCCTGCCTGTTTTTTAGGCACTTGTTGCAACAACCTTTGTTCAACGGAAAGATTCCACCCGCTGTCAACCTTGAGCCCGCTTCCAGTTTACAGCTTGCCTTGGCTCACCGCTTGCTTTCGCGTGCACGCAACCCCTCCTGTCAACCTTCCACCCGCTCCCAGTTTACAACTCAACCCGGACATATTCAGTCCACTTCAGTGCATTTGTTCAGTACCTACCCCAAAACAGTGTCAATCGCTTTTTGCGTGTTTCGGTTTAGAATACACCCTCAGAATACACTTTGTTACCGCGCGCATGATTATTACCGCGCGCGCGCATTGACAGTGGGCCGAAAAGCTGGGCAGTCTCGCGTCACCCTCCCCTAGATTGCCTCAAACTTAGAGCGTCCGGTCCTAGATCGGGGCTATTCCGAGCGTTCGCCGCTAACCCCTAGATCGGGGCTACTCGGTATCGCTCCCAGTAGCTATTCGGCGCCCAATCTCACTACCCGTCAAAAAAAGTTTCGCTTCTAAATCAAGGGCTTACGTCACAATCGACATGAACGCTACGATTAGCACTTGACGGGGTAGGTGCTAGCGTGTACCTTGCATGTGCGTTGACCGATTGACGGCGACGCCAACCAAGGGACCACAGACCATGACCGCAACCAAGACCACGCCTTCGCCGCACGGTATCGTTACTGACTGG
>RFNV01000061.1 GCA_009927005.1 Pseudomonadota bacterium | reverse complement strand
CATGGCTGATACTAAAACAGAAACTAAATCCACCCACTCGGGGTCTCAAGATCTCATCAAGACTTTAGTTTGGAGTGTTCTCGCTTTAGTCGTGATTCGCTCCTTCATTTTTGAGTCCTTTAAAATTCCTTCGAGCAGCATGGTGCCGACTCTTCACATCGGCGATCATATTTTTGTCTCTAAATTCGATTACGGTCTCAATATTCCCTTCACCAAGTTGGAGTTGGTTCGGTGGGGACAGCCAAAGCGCGGAGATGTAATCGTATTTCTTTTTCCCAAAGACGAATCGCTTCATTATGTAAAACGAGTTATCGGAGTACCTGGGGATACCATCGAAATTCGGGGTAGAGAAATTTTTGTGAACAATGCAAAGGTTTCTTTAGAACCAGTAAGCGATCCAAAGCAAGTTGAAGAGGCTTATGCCGGAATCCAAGAATCAGGGATGCTATTCCAAGAAAAGATTGATGGGAGAGACCACTGGGTTCGGTTTCTACCCCCCGAAAGGGCTGGTTTTATCGGAATGAAACAGAAAGAAACAATTCCGCCAGATCGTTTCTTTGTGATGGGAGATAATCGCGATGATTCCTATGACAGTCGTTCCTGGGGGTTTGTTGCTCGGGAAAATATAAAAGGTCGTGCTCGAGTAATCTGGCTATCGATTAAACCTAGCGATGATTGGATCTCGCCCCGCACAGTTACTTGGTCTCGAACAGGAAAATTAATTCAGTAAATTTTAGATATATTCTCGTACGAGAAGAGCAGCACCTAAAGATCCGCTTAGGTTTTTAAACTGAGTAGTCTTAATGGATAGATTGGCGCCAACTGCGGGAAAAGCATGGCTCTTAACGTGTTCGCTAATTTTATCTAAATAAATAGATAGTCCATCAGTGACAGCTCCTCCAAGAAGAATGACTTCCGGATCAAACATATTTGCAATTCCCACAAGCGCCACCTGAAAATTAAAAATAAATTCCTCAATGATCTTTTTATATTCGGGAACGATAGAAGCTTTTGAAAAAACCTCCTTTGGCGACACGCCCTTAGCCTGATTTTTCACTGCTGTAGCCGAGCAATAACGCTCAAAGCAGCCTTGGTTACCACAGGGACAGGGGATGCCCTCCGTATGAATGCTTAAGTGACCTAATTCTCCCGCCGTCCCGGTGGCCCCACGAAAAAGCCTTCCATCCAATATCAGGCCTCCACCGATTCCCGTCCCAAGAGTTAGTAGTACTAAGTTTTTACAACCCTTCCCTGCCCCAACTTTCCACTCAGAGTAAACCGCACACTTTGCATCATTCTCAACAGCTACCGGCACCTTAAAATCACTTTGGATCCAATCTCTAAGGGGTACATTCGACCAATGGGCAAAATTAGGTGAGTTTCTGACAACTCCCGCATGATGATCGACCGAGCCAGCACAGCCAATGCCAATTCCAGAGAACTTGATTCCAGCCTCTTGAAAAATATGGACCGCTTCTTGAACTGCTTCCCTCACAAAATTAGGCCCCTGATCCGCTCTCGAGGGGATGGAGAGCTCTTTTAAAATGTCACTTTTATTGGATAGAGCAATAGCTTTTAGCTTCGTTCCACCAATATCGATTCCTAATGTGTTAGGGCCTTTGGTAACCATCCTTAGGTTGGTATACTCTACGTGTGATACTTGAAGTCAAGAATCTTGAGGTTCGGTACGGACTAAAAAAGGCAGTTGAGGACGTATCGTTTTCCCTGGGTCCCGGAGAAAGCGTGGGACTTTTGGGGGCTAACGGTGCGGGTAAATCTAGTACTTTGAAGGCTTTGTTGGGAATGCTTCACCCATCCCAAGGAAAAATACAGATTTTGGGGAATAAGCCAGGTTCTTTTTTGAGTTTTAAAAATTTAGGCTTTGCCCCAGAAGAAGGCGGCCCCCCGGACTATTTTTCTGGACGAGAGTACCTGTCTTTCGTATCCCGACTCAAAAGACCATCGAAAAAAGACCACTCCCAAGAAGTGGAAGAATTACTGTCTTGGTTTGAATTAGAACCCAAAAAAATGATTCGTGACTATTCCAAGGGAATGAAGCGAAGAATTACCCTTGCGCAAGCATTCTTAGGCGATCCTGATCTGGTCATTTTGGATGAACCTCTGAATGGCTTAGATCCTTTGATGATTATTAAGCTTCGAAATTACCTG
>RFNV01000337.1 GCA_009927005.1 Pseudomonadota bacterium | reverse complement strand
ACTTGTGTTGAATTTATTGATGTTTTTAAAAAGCGGGGAACGAGTTCGAGTCTCGCCGCCCCGACCAAATAACTGAAATTATTAACTTAAATTAGATTGATCGTCGGTGCAGGTAAAGATGTGCATCTAGAAACTAGCAAGGATGTTGAGAGAATAGAAATGGGCACTAACTTCGCCGTTTCCAAATTTCAAAGAGTAGAACTTCAACTGGCCTTGAAGGGTTAGGCTTGAAACCATTTCGTTGAACTTGTCCCAACAATATGAGGCTCCTACCAAAAGCTGGTTGTTGGTTCCTGAAAAACCACTATCTGTGTTCAACACCGTCACTCCCATCTCAAATCCAATCCATTGCTGAGGAAGTGTTTTTAAGCGTAGATTTAAAAGCCCGAAAAGCCCGTGGATATTTCTAAAACCAAAGTCATCGCCATTGATAAAAGTTTCGTAGTGGTAGCCGGCACTTGGAAAAAAACCTTCTTCCTCGACAACCCAACCTTGGTAACTCACACCCAAAGACATTTCCAAGTGCCGCAAATTAAAATACGTTCCGCTTTTTGAAATAGGCAAAAGCCCTAAGCCAGCTTTCCCATGAAGACCCCAGTCGGAAGAAACTGAGTATTGGCCCTCTCCGATAGCGCTGAGCCATACTTGAGTCGTGGAAGCCACTCCCGTTTGCTTGTAATCCAGTACCGAAAAACTAGGGCCTAGTTTGTAAGTAGGGCCTTCGGCCAAAGCTGACACCGTAACCAAAAACAACAAACCGATGACCTTAATACGCATAAGTTTAAGATTAGCAATGAAACTTCTAGACACAAGTAAAAATACAAGACTGTCTCTTTTCAGAACGAAAGCGGTCTTGATATCAGCTTTGCCCGAAAAATCCCGGGAGCTATTGAAGATATCCACCCCAGATCGTTGTAGTGTTCACTGCCTGGTTGTCTTTTCTCAAGAGGTTTTTTAATCGATTTAACGTATTTAAGTAATTGTCCCGCGGATATTGAGCTGCCAGTAGAGCTAGAGCTCGAGACACTCGAGGAGCAGATTGAGAAGTTCCCGAGTACTCCCGAGTAGGACTGATGCCCGCAACGTCTACAGAAAAGATATTTTCTCCCTCTGTTCCCAAATGGACAGTTTGCTTCCCAAAGTTGGAGTACTGATCCATCCCATGTCTGCTAGCACTAGCAACCAAAACAAGATTGGGGTATTCCCTTATCAGAGCGGGTCCCAAAGCCAATCCCTGAAAAACTTTGCGTTTACACTTTGGAGACTTTCCTCGGCAAAGTTTGACCGGCAACCTAGAATTGATAAGCCCAAGCAAAGAGTCTAAATCCTCGCTGTCGTTCCCAGCCGAAATCACAACGAACTTTCCTCGTGCTTTTGCATCTTGCAATCTAAAAATCAGCTGCTGTGCAAATACAGGCTCCTTAATTCCAAAACTCATATTGATTACTTTGATATTAGGTTCTCTAATTGCTGCATCTAATGCAGCCAAAGCTGCCTGGGCAGACAAACAGTCCATTTGCTCCCACTGACTGTAAGAACATGAAGAGAGCGCAATTTTAAATGGCATCACTTTTACCGGACAGGAAAGTTGAGCAACTGCTGCAGGAGAGCTGTTATGAAGGCCTAGCGCGATTCCCGCTACACTCGTTCCATGCCCTCCATAAAACACGGGTTTTCCCCCTGGCTCAACCACCGCCATCATATCGTCCTGTGGATTTTGGTCCAAGTTTCCAAAGTCACTGGTCCCCTTTGGTAAGACCACTTTTCCACTAAAGTCCGGATGAGAGAGCGCAATTCCGGTATCCAATACTGCAATATCTGCTGTTCCACATTCAGCAAAAGCAGAAGAGACGTTAACGGCCAAGAGTAAAACCAACAAAAAAATATGTAACATTTTTTAAACTCCGTTATTCGTCTGGGAGAGCAAAATAAAGGCCCAACCAAAATCACCTTTCCCCAACCATTTAACTTCTCTCGTGTTTTTTAATGAGTTGTAAATGATCTAAATACTAGTCAGGCCCTCAGACGGGTGCCTATCTTTTTCACAGCCGTATTTTCATCTCGAACTTACACTCACTTTTTCAAACACTTAAAAGGGCTGTCTATTTTTTTAATTTAGTTTTGTTGTCTTATGTGTTTTTAATGTCACGTTTTCTTTGGAGAAATCGGAACTATGTTCTAAAAACCTGCAAAGTAAATAGTCGCGGGGAATGAATTGGTAAGGCTGAACTACCATCGATTGAGAACACAGCGAAAACCAAAGTACGGAGTTTCGGCAGAGGGACCATAGAGTAGTGCGGAAGCAAACACACCGGAATAATAATTGGCACTCTCATTGAAGTAGTCGCCTCTTGCAATAGCTCCCCCGCTACCATTCAACCTAGCCCTGCCTAGTCCACCATATTGGCCCGTGCTGGTCTTGTAAGTGTAAGTTCCTTCAGGTCCCCAATTGTATTTGTCAGTCGCATCCCAACCAGTTTCCAAAGCAACAAAGGTATCCACTCCTTGTGCAGCATTATTATCATCCAGCACCCATTCCCAAACATTTCCCGCCAAGTCCCAAATATCTTGGCCGTGTTTCAACGTATGGGTTCTTTTTTGAGCAAAATGCGCCGAGGTTCTACTCTCGCAAGAAGTTTGGCCGGTGCCGTTGCAAGGATCGGAACCGTCCGTCACGGCTAGTCGGCTGTTCGGGACGCCATCTGAGTGCCCACGATTGATATAGTTTGTACCTGATTGGCTATAATTACTCCAATTCTCCAGTCGGTTTTCAATTTCACGTGCGGTCACTTGCCACTGCGCATTTGTAATAAGATCGTACCTTGATCCTAAATTTCGGCAGGCAGTCACTGCTCCATCTCGACTGATATTCACCCACGGTAGAGCCGACTGTTGGCTTGTAGCTACCCCGCCCACATTTTTCATCTCAAACTGTGCCACACAAAACTCAGAGGTACCGTAAGTAGTACTGGGTTTTACTTTTGCGTAAGCAAACGGACAGACCAAGAGATCCGATGCCACGCTATACGACCCATTTCCCGCGGCGTTCGCTGCAAGCACTCTGAAGGAGAAAGTGTACCCCCTGTCTGGAACAGACGTTGTTAAACTGGTTGTTGTAGAATTAGCCCATGTGCCCCCAGAGGGTCCCGTCCCCCCATTGCTTGTCCATTCAATGTAGTAATTGGTAATTGGTCTCCCATTATTGTTAGGAACAGTCCAAGAAATAGTTACCGAATGCCATGGGGGGTAATCCCAATCTGCATAGTAATCTTCAACCGTAACCCCCATCGGTGCGCATTTCCGCCATTACTTGCTGGTGCACTCCACGAGATTGGCACTTGCCCGTTCTGCCCAGAGGTTGCAACGACACTCGTCGGTGCACCTGGAACTGCTCGAGGAGTAACGCTTGAGCTAGTCTGTCCATAGCTTCCGGTGCCGGCTGCATTCACCCCTGCTACTCGAAATACATAGGGTGTCCCATTCGTAAGACCAGCTACTGTAAAACTCGTTGCACTAGAGCCGGTTAAAGCTGCTGTACTCCAGTTCACTCCTCCATCAGATGAATATTGGTAAGAGTAATTCGTTATGGCACTCCCATTACTTGCTGGTGCACTCCACGAGATTGGCACTTGCCCGTTCTGCCCAGAGGTTGCAACAACACTCGTCGGTGTCCCAGGAGTGGTATAAGGAGTGACAGGAACGCTAGGGGCGCTATAGACTCCTGCCCCTGCGCTGTTTACCGCTGCGACTCGAAATACATATGCGATCCCATTCGTAAGCCCAGTTACTGTTGCACCGGTACTGGATGAGGTCCCGTCACTGAACGAGCTCCAGCTAATTCCGCCATCGGAAGAGTGCAAAATGGTGTAATCGCTAATAGCACTTCCGCCATCACTTATAGGTGCGGACCAACTAAGGGTGACACCGCCATCCGAAGCAGTCGCCGCAAAGTTTAGGGGGGCACTGGGTGAAATATTCCTGGCGACAGGGGTAGGATCTAGCATGCCCCCAGGCATAGCAAGACGGCTCTCACAGCCCGTAAGAAAAGAGGCTAGCGTAATGCTGCCAATAATTTGAGCAATGACTTTCATGCCTTTTTCTTATTCCAAAATACGTCCGACTTAAAAAAGACATCCGTGTCGCGAACTTTTTAGTTCACACTGACAATTATATCTACCCTGACGCCCCCCCCAAGGACTCAATTGCTTCACTTTCTTCATAATTGGAGTATTTTTCTTCAATTTCAAATGGTTGAGCTTTAGAACCAGCCTCACAGCGATTTGAGCGGCCAGACGGCTTTTCGTATCGAGCCAGTCTGACAGCTCTTGAAAAGTCCCCTCCCAGAAAGACTGAAATAAATAAAACAGGTTCGCCCGTAGTAATCCTCCTCTTGGAATCCTTTGTTGATCCGCTGGACTTTCGAATTCGATTTGACAGAGATCCTATTCCCAACTTTCGTGAGTTCGCAAAACGGCACGGTTTATTTTATGCTCAAGTGCCCGGGTTCGGGGGAAGCACGGAAAATACGACATTTGAGTTGCTTACCGGTGCCCCGATTTATCATCTTCCCAAAGATACTAAACCAAACGTTCATTACATTCGTCGGCCACTGGATTCAATTGTACGGAGTTTTCAATCTTCAGGATATCGGTCCATAGGATTGCACAACTTCCATGGTTGGGCATGGCGCCGCAATCTTGTTTGGCCCTGGCTAGGATTCGAAAGTATCCAATTTGGTCCCGATTTTGAGCAAGTCGCTTTAAACGAACAGGATTGGCCGACATCAGACAAGCCGCTCTTCGACGCTATTGAGCGGGAGCTCTTAAAGCCCGATATATTGCCTCCCTTTATTTACGCCGTGAGTGTTGCTACACACGGTCCCTACCGATCAAGGAGTGGAAATCAGCAAGAGAGGGTTCAAGTTTTGGACTCCCCTGCAGAACTCCAGGTAACTGATTGGCACATCGACCGCCTCGAAGACTACGTAAGTAGACTTTCTGTGTTGGATAGGGAACTAAAGCCCTTATTTGAAGCAATCGAAAGGTCGGGAGCACGCTTTCTCATTCTTGGGGACCATCACCCTTCGCCAAGCTTAAGCTTCACCCACCACTTAGGACCGCCAGGAACCCCAAAGTTTCAATCCACTGAACCACGCTTGCACCTAACACCGGCAATTGTGGATAGAATGACGCATAGACGGTGGGCCAGAAAAGATCCATTCCCTGGACATTGTGTCGGTCTAGAGTTCAGCTCCGCACTAGGGATCTCATTGAGTCGACTGCAAACCATCTTCCATAAGAGGTGTTCATTCGAGCGGGAAGTCGCCTCGTCAAAACATTCGAAAGAAGAAAAAAACCTAGTATACGACCTACTTTTTTCTGAATTGGGTCTCGAGCCTAAATAAGATATAGACCAACAACTATTATCGCCCCAGAACTCCCATGGGCTTTGCCCACTGAACAACGTTGAATTTGGTTTGAGTTTCGAAAATCCGCTCATACTCTTCAGGATCAACCAATATGTTATTCATAGGATCAGCCATTTTATTTATTTGAGGAATAAAGAGCCACACGTGCTCTCCACGGCCGTTTTCGGTGGCAATACTTCCCGTAATTAATCTGGAATCGAAGCCCACTTTTTTCAGTACCGCCTTCATGATTAGTGCTTTATGGCGACAAACATCGGCCGGAATTGCCTCATGAGTGAAATAGCTGGAGGCCATACGAGGATTCAAATAGGGATAGATTTCAGTTCCATCCGTACTTTTTCTGGAAAGGCGATAAACCAGTATCTCAGAAAGCACTTTCAGATCGGGTTTCTCTTTCTGAAACTCAGCTCTTTCCAGAGGTTCCAACGCCCTTATGACGTTATCGTAATCCAAGTAAATAGAGAGACCGATATGGGGTGTCTGTAGGGCATTGCCTACGATTTCACTTCCTGCGGTGAGCCCCAAAGCAATCCCCCCAACCAGAGTGGCACTCTTCGCAACGGAAACTCCCAAACGAGAAAGCATAGTTCTGCAAGATCTGGTCGGATTAGATTTTTCGTTCTCCAGAGCAAAAAGAATGGGCGGATGTGTCAGGAAAAATAAAACCCATAACATTAAGATGAAGCGGCTACTCACCATTTTGTATTCGCTTTCCGTCAATATTCCAAAATAATTGAGGTTCTGGGAGGAACAACTCCTCTTTTCCGGGTTCCGTCTTACACCATCCATCCCGACAATGTTTACCCCATTCTTGTACATTCTCAGCTCCCAGCGCTGAGTAAACAGTCCGACTTAAAATATTACTGAGAACCTGTTGAGCTTCATGTTTCGCGGGATAGTACAGCTTTTTTCCTCGAAGGCTCTCAATTGGAAAATAGTCCTCCACACTTCCTGCTCCGCAACTGGCAAAAACTACTGGAGCCTTAGGCCACGAGATATCTTGGATGCATTGAGCAATTTCACTAAAAAGCTTTGGATCCTGTGGGTACTGAACCCATTTGCCCTTCTCAACTTTAAAACCAAAAACTTCACCCAACCCAATAGAAAATCCCTCGGCATGACCAGCTATTTCGATGACGGAGCACGACCGAGGCCCCAACTCTACTTTAATTGATTCACATGCCTTCAAGAAGGCTTTCGAATTATCTTCTGTCTTTACTTCAGAAGTACTCACACGTTTTTTTCGCTGAGAATCCCTCCATTCCTCTCCTTCTACTGAGCTTTCTCCCTGAAAGAGACACTTTTGAGGGTGATCGAGAATTTCCCTATTAAAAGCAATTTCCTCCGGGGTTGAAGCTCCAGAAAGCCCGGGAATATGAGCGGGGGCAGTAGGGCGAGCCGGCTGATACCCAATGCCGGTTTCGTGCAGAGTGGCTTCCAAGAATTTTTTACGCTGTAGAGTTAAATGGTCATCGGCCACAGAGGATACAGCAACACAAAAAAATGGAAAAACCTGCAGCCATAGCTTCATGCAACCCTGAAGTCTGCAAATTCAAGCCCAGTTCTTAAGCTAGGCGGAATGAGCTCGTCTTCTAAGTGCTAAACTGCTACAGCGGTGCTTTTTTTTGGCTAACTGTCCAAACCTTAGGCAGCTTTAAACCAGGATTTAGTGCTGTGGGAAAAGTCCTTCACAAAAGCCTTTGGCTTATAAGTGAAGATTTCCGAGCCTATTTTTCGAGCGATTTTTCTAAGATTCTTTTTTCTTTCGTGAATAAGCTTTCCCAGTTTGTTGAGAGCTTTTTTGTTCTTAATACTCTCTTCACAATCTTGAATCTGATCTTCGATCAGAGTCAGGTCTTGGTATTCTCCCAGAGTATCTGAAAGCACATGAAGTTCTTGATTCCATTTTTTTATTTCTGGGCTTAACGCTTCAATAAAAAAATCAATTTCTAATCGAAGAAACTTAACAGCTTTTCTCCAAGCAACGAAGTACTCTTCTTCGTGCGTGTCTCGACAGGCCTCTGAATATTCAAAACATTCTAGAAAGGTAGACCTCAAACACTCCTCAATCGAATCCCAAGGACTTCCTTTAATTTTTATTTCCGGGATTCTTTCCATAGCTGCTTGCAGGAGAGCAATGGCTTCTTTCAGTTTTTTTTCTTCTTGGAATACTGTCTCTACTGTTTTCTTGCTCTCAGCGACCAGAGCTTGCATAATTTCGGCCCAATCCTCTTGAGAGAGCTCTTTTTGATGGGTTTTTGAGAAAGCCATAAAAACTTCCTCTGTGATGTGGGCATCGCGGACATCTCTAAAAGTTCGTGAAAGTTTTCTTAGATTCTTTTCCTCTTCGGAAAACTTACTTTCCGAAATGGAGTCTCTCAGCAAATAAAGAACTGCCCGTGCCTTTTTTAATGATTTTCTAGCTTGCTTAAATTGTTCTCTGTGCAGGCCCTGAGAAAGAGACAACACATTGGCCGCATCTTTAATTCCTGAAACCAGAATGGTTTTCAATGAAGATTCTATAGGTTCCGACTTAGAAACAGTGTAAGGCATAAGGCTACTCTCCGAGAAATTAAAAGGTTTAAAGAACTTTATAGTCTAGCGGAGTCGACTATTTTTCTAAAACCACGCTGCGATAACCTTTTTCGGAAATAAGTCTCTCAAAGTAGGACACAATGCCATCTCGTCGCATCAATATCTCATAAATCTCTTTTGGAGACACATATTCTCTAACGGAATCAAAATCGGATTCGTTAAGATTTTTTAAATGCTTAAGAGTTCTTTCACTCACTTGAGATACGGGTTCTGAGTTTCCGGCTGCCGCATACCGGCGCATGGTTACGAAGGTTCCAGGTCGTAACGATGCACCAAAGTCAATGAAAGCTGGCCGGTTTTCCCCGTCAACCCAATGCTTTCCCAAAAGGAGGTTTTTTGCATGCCCATCTGAATTGTGAAGCAATACACTTAAAATACGGTGGTCACTTTGAACAACAGTCTTAGATACTCCCCCCCACTCATTTTCAAGAGTGTCGTAAAGTATTTTAGCCTCGGGCACTAAATGTATCAGAGGGGCTTCGTGAATAAGTTCCCTCCCAATTC
>RFNV01000002.1 GCA_009927005.1 Pseudomonadota bacterium | reverse complement strand
GCCATGCGGCAAGAGCCGACACTTGGCCAACTTTACCAGATTTATTTGCCCCACGCTAAAAGCACCAAGCGGAGCTGGCAGACTGAGAAGTATAACTTTGAGGCTAATGTGCCCCCCGCCCTGCTGGGAATTAAAGCCAGCCAGTTACTGCGGGAGGATTTGGTGAAACTGAAGGAGCGTGTGGCGGTGGAGAAAGGGCCGATGGCGGCCAACCGACTGCTTAGTGTGATTCAGGCTATGTATGCTTATGGAGTGGAGCATGGTCATATTACGTGTGAATCCCCCGTGCAAGGTATTAAGAAGTTTCCACAGAAATCACGGGATCGGTTTTTAAGTGGGGATGAGCTAGGACGGTTTTTGACCGCACTGGAGGGAGAGGAGGACCAGCTTTATAAGGATTTTTTTTATACTTGCCTGTTAACGGGCGCACGCAAGGGCAATGTGCTGGGCATGCGTTGGAATGAGTTGAACTTGTTAGATGGCGTATGGAGCATTCCCCTCACTAAAAACGGCGATTCTCAGAATGTGGTGTTGGTGCCTGAGTTGGTGGAGGTGTTGAAGACCCGTAAGCGGCAGGCCACCAGCGTGTTTGTTTTCCCCGGTAACGGGAACGCTGGGCATCTTGTTGATCCTAAAAAAGCTTGGACAAGGCTGCTGGAAAGGGCGCAGATTTCAGATTTACGCATCCATGATCTACGGCGCACGCTTGGAAGCTGGCAGGCCATGCTGGGTACCAGCCTTTTGGTGATTGGGAAAAGCCTTGGGCATAAATCAAGCCGTGCGACTGAGGTTTACTCGCGTTTGAACCTTGACCCCGTGCGGGAGTCGGTGAATCAGGCAACAAGCAAGATATTGGGGTTTAGGAAATGAACGACAGAAAGAGACAAGATGCAGACTTTGTTAAGTCATTACCCACAGACTTCAAATTTAAAACTGAAGTTTTAGAGACCCTTGATAGCCAACTAACAAAAGATGATATTGAGGAAGCGTTACAAGATGAACGCTGGCCTCTCCATAAGGGGGTTGTCATGCTGATGGGGCATCGGCATTTTCATTACAAAGCCTCACTTTCTATAGCTTATGACCATGCGTTAGGATATAAGATATCCAGTAATGCTGAAACGGCTTTTGAACTAGAAAAACTACCTTTGCAATTTATCGCATTAAACTGTCCAATGAGCGAATATTGGGTTAACCCTGAACGATTTATGGAATGGGTTGCTGATAAGTATCCTCGCTCACTGCTTGCTCAATACAAACAACACATTCCATCGGATATAAACCAGAAGCCACAAATCTTAGGTTATTCAACTAAGCGGATTGAACACCTGTTTAACGCCGTCTCTTATATGCAAAGTAGCCAACCAACAGAGAGATCTATGGCAGCTATGGCAGAATACCTCCGCAAATCTCCTTTAAATTTATCAAAAGATGATGCAGCAGCTATTGCGCGTATTATTCATCCTGATACACGGCAGAAAGGTGGGGTCATTCCCACAGTTGCCAAACCACAGAAGAATCTATCTGTATCATCTTTAAAAAAGGTGGGGGAGCCCATTACCTAAGGCCGCCAAGGGCTAAATGGATATCTACCCCACCTTAAGCCGTATTTACTCCCCCCCTTTTAAGAGGGGGTTGATCTTGTAAGTACCTCAATCTTTGGCAATCTGAGTTTAATCCCGCAGCATTAACTGAGGGGGTTTAAATAAGGAAAACCATAATGAATACTATTGAACCGCAAAAAATCTACACTGAATCTGAAACCGCAAATTGGCTGCGCATAAAGCCATCAACCCTTGCCGCTGGGCGCTGTCGTAAAGACTCACCGCTACCGTGGGTAAAAGTTGGCAAACGCCGTATTGGTTATATAGGGCAGGATATCCTGAACCTGATTGATAAGGGGCGGATGGAACTACCAACTAAGGAGTTTTAACACCAGTACATTAAAAAATCACCTTGAACAGCATATAGGAGAACTAACCTATGCCAAATTTGGTATCTATCAACGCACCTCCAGCTCAGAAGCTGTTGGTATATAAGGAACCCGCGTGTGCGCATTCTAATCAGGCGGCAATGTTGGATTTCGCCACCGACGTTGCTCCTCCCCCTTGGCGCTACGGCGCGCGAATAGATCGGCTGGAGCTCGCGCTCATTCGCTATGGCAAAAAAAGCGAAGCCCCCTATGCCCATTTATGCGCCATGCTGACACATCTCTCTCAGCAATCTTTTAGGGGGTTAAAAATCACCTCTACCTCACCCTATGACATCAACGCCAAAGGTTATCAACAAGTCTGTCGGATTGAGGCAAAAGGCCGAGAAGTTGCCAGTATTATCTATGTCCCACGCCGTTCTTACCCCAATATGCCAGGTGCAGTTATTCGGATGAACTGCGATTTGCTTAACCAGTTGGGGGTTGAAGATGATTTCCAGCAGCTTATTAATCAACTTCTTCCCCCTCCCGGCCTACATGCTTTTGTCAGCAAAATTCGTCATATTGAGCTGGCTTATGATGTACCTGCATCCCTTAAGGACTTAGTGATGTGGAAAGAAGGTAA
>RFNV01000245.1 GCA_009927005.1 Pseudomonadota bacterium | reverse complement strand
GCCTTGAGTATCTAAGCTTCCACGAACGATGTGGTAGCGAACCCCTGGAAGATCCTTCACACGGCCACCTCTAATAAGAACAACTGAGTGCTCTTGTAGGTTGTGGCCTTCTCCCGGAATATAAGAAGTAACTTCGTAACCGTTAGTTAAACGGACACGGGCCACTTTCCGTAGAGCCGAATTCGGCTTCTTGGGAGTAGTTGTGTACACGCGGATACAAACACCGCGACGTTGGGGACATCTTGTCAATGCGGGGGACTTCGTACGCCGTTTTTGAGCGTCTCGGCCCTCGCGGACCAATTGGTTAATTGTTGGCATGTAATTACCTCAAAATCTTAAACTAAGGGTTGATAACGTTCCGCATTTTCAATGTCAATTGCTTTTGCCCAAAGTATTTGCCTTTCTTGACTCGAATTTCGTTTTGGACTACAACTCGCCCACCCTAATCGAAGGGAGTCTAGCTGTATGTACGAAAAGATAGTTCTGGTTTTCTTCTCTCTGTTGGTTCTGGCAGTTTCTAGCTTAGTTAAGAATCTCTCTGACTTAGAGACTTTCTTCTCGTCACATTCAAGTTCTCGTTGTTCCCATCAATATCATTCAAAAGAAGCAGGAAAAGCAGCGAGTAGTCTGGTACACTGGTTCAACTGTGACTAGCAAAAAGCAGAAATTACCCATAAAAAACAAGCCCTTAACGATTCGTGACGAAATTCATGGGGATATGAGTTTTGAGGGGGCCGTCCGCCATGCGATTGACCATCCTTCATTTCAAAGGCTTCGGTCGATTAAGCAGCTGGGACTGGCGGAGTTTGTCTTCCCATGCGCTACGCACACGCGGTTTCAACATTCTCTGGGGGCCTCTTATTTAGCGGTTCAATACTTTGAAACCATGGTGAGGGGTTGGAGCCATTCCAGTTTTGATTTCGAAGGAAAAATAGAAAAAACCCGATTTTCACCCCTCTTAACCCGGCAACGGCTGCAAGAAGTAGGGGAACATCCAGAATCATACCGATTTTGGAGAGATGCGATTGGGCTTGCCGGCCTTCTTCATGATGTTGGCCATGGTCCTTGGAGCCACACGTTTGAGTTTTTAGATTTACAGCAAGATTTTAGAGAGGTTTTGGAGCCTATCCATGGGGTGGTAGGAAAGTACCTCCGAGAACAGTTAAAAAGTGGAAAGCCATTCATGCATGAGGAGGTTTCTCTCCTCTATGTTCACAAGCTTTTAACAGATTTGGAAGAAAGCGATTTAGTACCAGATGCCTTAAAGTTTTTTGTTCCTGTTTCAGCTTTGATTCATCGAAAAATGGGTTTGGGAAAGTTTCAAAAAGAAATTGAGTCTGAGATCCAAAAAGAACTCGAAGTCAGAAATTTAAAAGGAGGCGTGGAAGTTCATCGCCTTCTAAGACCCGTGATTTCAGGGCCTTTTGATGTCGATAGAATTGATTATATCCAGCGCGATGGCCGCAACTGCGGAGTGAACATCGGGGGGATAGAGTGGCGGCGAATTGTTTCTAAGCTGATTCCTTGCCTAGCAAATCACCAAGGGGCCTCCAATGAACCACAAGACGTGGTTCTTATTTCAAACGTCAAGAACCAACACGTGCTTGATGATTTTATTTTCAGTTTATTTCAAATGTACGCCCAAGTTTATCTCCATCCAAAGATTGTTGGAGTGGAAGAAGTAGCTAAGAGGCTCTTGAAAAAAGTTCAAAAGGGAAAGAAGAAACCAGTCATCACTTTTGAGATGCACCAACAACTAACCGATGAACGATTCCGCTATTTGCTCAAAGAGGAGTTTGGGATTTCTGAAATCGAAGATCTGCTTTTCCGAAAACGGGGAGCGGGAGTTCATGTTGTCAGTTTGCCTCCTAACACGGGGATGGAAAAAAACTTGAAAGCAAGTGGGTACTCGATGGTTGACCTACTTGATAGGCCGATGATGAAGGACAGTGTGGGGCTTTTCCTTTTTGGAGCTTATCAACACCAATCGGGTAAAAGTGTGAAGACAGAGCATTTGATTCAGCCCTGGGTAAAAGTTAGTCCCATTGCCCACCATTTTTATACCATTAATTACTCACCTAAAATTTGGTTAAAATCGGAGCTTTTGGGCTGAAATGGAAACGTGGCTTTCAACCTTTGGGGTAATTTTTGCGATTGTGGATCCGTTTGGTTACGTCCCCATTTTTCTTTCCTTAACCGCCGGAGATAGTGAAGTTCTTCGTCGCAAAATGATTCGAAAAGCTTGTGCAACTGCTTTTATAGTTCTCACCATTTCGACCTTTATCGGGCAACAGGTCCTCAGCTTTTTTGGAATCTCAATACCCGCTCTTCAAATATCGGGTGGACTCATTCTTCTCATTATTGGTTTCGAGATGATGAAGATTCTTCCGGTGGTTGAAAAGCTTTCTCAGAAAGAAGAAACAGAAGCTGAAAGAAAAGAAGACATCTCCATCGTTCCCTTAGCTATACCGATGCTTTCTGGACCCGCTGCAATTGCCTCGGTGGTTGTGCTGAGCAGTCGGGCGCAATCCTTTGCTGATTACCCGGTGATTATTTCATCTATTTTGGCCACGCTTCTGATTACATACTTTGTTTTGCGTTCATCTAGTCGTTTGATAAAAATCATTGGAGTCACTGGCCTCAATGTGATGACCCGAGTGATGGGTCTTCTTCTCTGTGCAATCGCCATTCAATATGTCATTAATGGCTTCTTATCAGTTAAACACGCATGAATCGCGAGTTTGAGCTGATCGATCGTCTCTGTAAAAAACTTTCTGCCCCTTCAAAAAAAGTGTTTTTAGGGATTGGAGATGATGCGGCTGTTCTTGAACCCATTTCCGGAAAAATTCTTCTGACTGTAGATGCCCTGGTAGAGGGCATTCACTTTGATTTTAGCTTTTGCGCACCTAAAGAAGTGGGAAAAAAGTCGCTAGCCGTGAATGTAAGCGACATTGTTGCGATGGGCGGAAAGCCTTTAGCTGCTCTGATTTCGCTGGGGGTTTCGAATGATGTTTCAGAGGCAGCGCTAGAGCAAATCTATGAGGGAATTGCTGATTTTGCGCAAGCTCACTCCATCGATGTGGTAGGGGGCAATGTTACTTCAAGTCCAGAGCGCTTAATGCTGAGTGTGACCCTTTTAGGGGAGGCCCAAAACAGGCCCCTGACGAGGTCTGGAGCTTGCGAAGGGGATGTTGTATTTATTTCAGGAACTTTAGGGGAAGCCGCCGCTGGTTTGTTTTTATTGAAAAGAGAAGGGCGTAAGGTCCGAAGTCGATTTCCTAAGCTTACTTCGCGCTATCTAACCCCTCAGGCCAGGACAGATCTTGTGGGGCTCCTCACCAGTGAAAAGAGAGTTCACTCATTGATTGATGTGAGTGATGGGCTATCGAGTGAACTATGGCACCTTGCCAAAGCATCCAAAGTCGGGTTTCTCATTGAGGAAGATAAAATTCCTGTCTCCGAGGAATTGAGAAAAGCAAGTCAGGAAACCAAACAAAGTCTCAGAAATTGGCAGCTATCGGGGGGAGAGGATTACGAACTCTTGGGTACGTGTTCACCCACAGATTGGTTGCTCTTGAAAGAAGAGGCCCAGCGGGCTGGGGGAGCCTTCACACAAATAGGGAGTGTGGTTTCGTTTTCCCGTGGGGTTCTGCTCAAAGATTCTTCGGGACGAGAAAACCCGATTTCCCCTTCGGGGTGGAACCATCTCTCGCCCTCAGAAAGGGATTGACCTCAAGACGAAGCTCCTGGAAACTTAAGCCAAATGAAAAATCTCATCATTTCTCTTTTTATTTTTGGTATTTCCCTCTGCAGCCAAGCCCAAGCAATGGGCACAAAAGGGGATTTTATTGGTTCGGCAGGCATGGGGATCATGACAAGTCCGACGCTCTTTCTGATTTCTCCTGAGTTGGAATACGTCCATAGTGATGAATTGACTTTAGGGGGTCTTGCTCAAATGGGGTTGGGCGGGGGAGGGGTTTTATTTACTGCTTCGGGAAAAGTTCGACATTTTTTCGGTGGAAACCCGAGAGTTAAGCCCTGTATCGAGGGAGGCCTAGGATTATCTTTAGCCTCTTCTCTTTTTTCATCGGCGGTTGGGGTTCATATTATCGCTGGAATGGGCTTTGATTATATTTTAGATAAAAGAACTTCGATTGGAACAATGGTTCGTTTGAACTTTAGTCCTCCTCTTCAGTCTTTCTTTCTCAGTTGGCCCATCGTTACGATGCGTTTCCTTCTCTAAATCATGAATAAAGAGAAGCTTGGCCGAAAAATCGTAGAAAATCTTCACCGGGCAGGATTTGAAGCCTATTTTGCGGGTGGTTGTGTTCGGGATAGAGAGCGGGGCGTAGCTCCAAAAGATTATGATATTGCGACCAGCGCCACTCCCGATCAGATCACACAACTCTTTTCAAAAACAGTTCCAGTGGGAGCTGCCTTTGGTGTCATTCTTGTAATCGAAGAAGAGTTCCCATTTGAAGTTGCCACTTTTAGAAAAGAAGGGGCTTACCAGGACGGACGCCATCCAAATCAAGTGAGTTTTTCCACTGTTGAAGAAGATGCGAAGAGACGAGATTTTACAGTAAATGGGCTCTATTTAGACGTCCGGAATAATCAAGTAATTGATTTGGTGGGGGGGCGAGAGGATCTTCAGAAGAAAATTATTCGAACCATTGGGGATCCGGAGAAAAGATTTCTCGAAGATCATCTTCGATTAATGAGAGCGATTCGATTTGCAGTACAACTTGGGTTTGAGATCGAATCGGCAACATTTGAAGCCATTAAAAAACATGCTAACAAAATAAGTTTGATTAGTGCCGAGCGAATTCGAGATGAGTTTTCAAAGATTCTTACTTCTCCTCAACCAGCTCGTGGAGTTCGCCTTTTGGATGAAACGGGATTGGCTAAAGAGTTTTTGCCAGAGTTGTCCAAGATGAAGGGAGTTGAGCAGCCAATGCAATACCATCCAGAAGGGGATGTGTTTGTTCACACGCTTCTTCTGTTAGACGGATTAAAAAATGCGGAATTGGAACTCGCAATGGGAGCCCTTCTGCATGACGTGGCGAAGCCGAATACTTTTCAGCGGGCTCCCGACCGTATCCGTTTTCATGGCCACGATGTTTTGGGAGCGCAAATGGCTCGTGAGATTTGTAAACGCCTTTGCTTTTCAAATGACCAAACTGAATTAATAGCAAGTTTGGTCCTAGAGCATTTACGCTTCAAAGATATTTTTAATATGCGGGTTTCTACGCTAAAGCGCTTTTTGTCTTTGCCCCGATTTGATTTGCACCTAGAGCAGCACCGCTTAGATTGTTTGGCGAGCCACGGTAATCTAGATGCTTATCAGTTTGCAAAAAATAGCTATGAAGAGTTTTTAAAAGAACCTCCTCCTCCTTCAAAGTTGGTTACCGGAGAGGATTTAAAAAGATTTGGTTTTGTTCCCGGTCCCATTTTCACTGAGATCTTAAGAGATGTGGAAGATCAAGTTTTAGAAGGGACCATTAAGGATCGAGATGGGGCTTTGGACTATGTAAAACAAAAATTCGTAAATAAGGGGCGCCCATGAATGTGATTGAAGATTTTAAGAAGGGCGATCTTAGGACCTTAGCTCGACTAATCTCGCTCTGTGAGGATGGGGATCCTAAAGTAATCGATTTTTTAAGCGAAATATTTTTGCTGAAGGGTCATGCACAAGTAATTGGAATTACCGGCCCTCCTGGAGCCGGAAAAAGTACGCTTCTTAACACCTTTGTACGGCTCATTCGAAAAGAGAATAAAAAAGTAGCTGTCTTAGCAGTCGATCCGGTAAGCCCCTTTTCCGGTGGAGCCTTGCTCGGAGATAGGATCCGCTTAATGGATCATTTTAATGATCCAAATGTTTTTATCCGAAGCTTGAGTACTCGAGGAAAACTAGGCGGCTTGTCCTTAGCCACTCGCCAAGGGGTCACTCTTTTAGACAAGTTTGGATTTGATTTTATTTTGGTGGAGACCGTGGGAGTTGGCCAAAGTGAGGTCGATGTACGGAAGCTTGCAGATGCTACTCTCGTGGCTTTAGTTCCTGAATGGGGAGACTCAATTCAGGCATTAAAAGCCGGAATTCTGGAAATAGCTGATATTTTCGTAGTTAATAAAGCCGATAGAGAAGGAGCCGACCGCATCGAGAAAGAACTCAAGAATGTTCTTCATCTCGCAGGGAAGGACGATACGCCCGTACTGAAAACAACTTTCAATGATTTAACGACAGTTGAGGCCCTTTACCAATCGGTAAATCATTATTTATCGATTCATTCCGATTCCATACAAAAAAAGAGGGAAGCAGGGGTTCAGCAAGCGGCTTTGGAATTACTTGAATATTGGGTGATGCAAGAAGCACGTGCATGGCTTAAAGAACACACGGAATCCCCGTCGAATCCCTATGAGGTAATAAAGCAGTTCCAGAAAAAATATCCTAAGGGCTCTCTTTTTTCTGAATGAAATTCCCAATGAGAATTTTGGTTTGTAGAAGTGATAATTTGGGTGATCTTCTTTTGTCTTTGCCTGCTATTAAGAGCCTTCGCCAGTCTTTTCCCGAAGCCGATATAGGGCTTTTAGCAAAAAAAAACAATTTAAAGCTCCTTAAAACATTTCTGGAAGGACTGAGAATCAGGCCTATTTCCCTGGAAGAAACATGGGATGGCGAAACGTGGGATGCTTTTGTTGCCTTGTTTTGTACAGGTGCTATTGCCGCGCGGGTTTTTCTAAAAAAAGTACCGGTTCGAGTAGGGCAATATTCTAAGATTTGGTCCTTCCTATTATTTAACCAGGGAAGACGACAAAAACGTTCTTTGGCCGAACAAAGCGAAGGGAACTACTCTTATGAGTTAGTTCAAGAATTGATTCTTCGCATGGGAGGCAAACCAGTCGATGAAATTCCCAAGGTTGAATTACCTGAAGAAGGTGATCAATCTGAATTGGCTAGCGAAGCTTTGGCACAAATTGGAATCCATTCAGACAGCCAATTCGTGGTCATTCATCCGGGAATGGCTGGAAGTGCCCTTAATCTTTCACCTGAGCAGTATGCAGAAATAATCAGGAAAATGAATGCCAAAACGGAGTGCCTGATTTCTGTTGGGCCATCAAAACAAGATCAAATCATTTGGTCCCATTTGAAATCAGAGCTACCGAATTTAAAAAAGATCTCGGGATTGGAACTAGGCGCTTTAAAAGAGGTTTTTCGAAAGAGTAGGATGGTTATTGCTCCTAGCACAGGTCCTTTGCATTTAGCTCATTTGGTAGGAGTCCCTGTAGTGGGACTCTATTCACCCATCCGAGCTCACCATGCTCGGAGATGGAAGCCTTGGGGGGGAGACCAGAAATCCGTTGTCCATTGGCCGCAAGTGGATTGTCCCGCTAAAAGTTCCTGCTGGGGTTCATCTTGCCCGAAATTCAATTGCATGGAAAAAATAGACTGGGCTTCATTGATTTTGAAAGAAGTTGATGGTTTAACCTGAAATATGGATTTTTCCTTTTTTAAAGATTTCTCGAAAGCACATCTTTTGGTGGTGGGAGAGGTCGGAATTGACGAATATATTTGGGGAGATACTCATCGAATTAGTCCCGAGGCTCCAGTCCCAGTAGTTGAAGTTCAGTCAGTAGATCAAAAACTCGGGCTATCTGCAAATGTCTCTCAAAACCTGGCTTCTTTGGGAGTAAAGACCACACTTATGACCGTCTGTGGAGAAGACGAAGACGCAAAAACTCTTGCTCAAATGGTTAGGGATGCAGGCATTGCCCGTTTTGAAGCATTAAAGGATACGACTCGGCCGACGTTACGCAAAGTAAGAGTGATTTGTCAGAAACAACATGTGGTCAGAGTGGATTTTGAGCGTTCCCATGCGCTTTCACCTCAGTTATCAAAAGAGTTTGTGGAGCAAATATGCGATGAGCTGCCGAAAACAGATGGGGTGATCATCCAAGATTATGGCAAAGGCTTGTGGAACCGAGATACTCTCACTTTTATTAAAGAAGCGAAGTCTAGAAAGAAGCCCGTCTTTGTGGATCCCAGTCGATTAAGTCCGCTGGAGCTGTATCATGGAGTTACTTTATTGACCCCGAATCTTGCCGAGGCCGAAGCACTAACGGGGGAAAAAAATCTGGGAGTCCGTGCTCAAGAGTTTCCCAAAGACCATCTTGAAAAAATGGCTCTAAAAATTTTAAAGACTACAGATTGCGAAGAATCAATTATTACCTGCGGCCCCTGGGGAATGGTGGTGGTTTCTAAACAGAATCCATCTTTAATTCGAATCCCCACTTATGCGCGAAAAGTTTTCGATGTAACAGGGGCAGGGGATACTGTGATTGCTGTTCTGTCCTTGATGAGAGTTTTAGGGAGGCCCTTAGAAGACTGTATGCGCGTTGCAAATGCTGCAGCTGGCGTTGTCGTTGGACAAATTGGGGCGGCCTCAGTCACTCAGGAAGAGCTCAGAAAAGAATTGGAGCATTTAAAAACAGAGGGTTTGATTGCCTAGTTACATTGC
>RFNV01000231.1 GCA_009927005.1 Pseudomonadota bacterium | reverse complement strand
CCCCCTCATCTTGAAACGTTTAAGGAACCAATACTTCTTCAGCTAATTTAGCGGGAACTAAGCGAGCAGCAGGGTGACTGCCTTTTGTACCCTTTGCGGTCTCGTCAATGAACTGTTTAACTGTAAGTTTTTGCTCCACGGCTTTATTCCAAGCATTTTTCATTGCCACTGTGAAAGCTGAGCCGTTGCTTCCAGCTAAACAGGTTTCATCAGCTCGTGCGGAGACAAAGGCAAATAATGAGCGGAAGAGCGGGCTTTCATCTCGAGCTGGAGAAAGTGCTTGTGCTATCTCATCAACCATCTCCTGGGCAACTACTTGTGGTGAATTTAAAAATCCCATCGGTTTTAAGCTTCTCATCGGATCAATCAGTGATCCTGAGTGACACGAGTCTACGATAAAAGTTAAGCGAGCCATGGGGCCCCAAAGTTCTCTGCCTTTTACCAAAGCTTTTTTGATTTCATCAATTTTCATTGCACGATCTTCAGCGAGAATAGTTCCGCGTCCGCCGTGTCCCGTGAAATAGAAAAGATGTGAAGCATTACCATCTGAAGAGTCTGCTAATCGAATTAATTCAGAAGCAATTTTTGACACTGTCGCTTTTCCATTTACTACTTTTTCAACGGTGAATCCACTCTGAGCATTGAGAGCCATTTCTTCTAGATTTTCGATGTCATAGTCCAATCCTGGAAGTCCGTGAGATGAACTTACAAGCAGGGCAGTATTTCGGGCAGTTGGATCAGAGGAAAGTCCTCTTGAATCTGCGAAAACTGAGTTGGTTATTAAGAAGCCGGCTAAAAGCAAACTGAGTTTTTTCATGGTATCCCTTCCTTGGACATTTCTGTCCTGTTCGGAAAACCATAAAAAAAACTTTAACGCGCGTAGAAGTCGGTCGCTTCAACCAAAGCTTTGGCGATTCCTCGCTCGAATGCCGAGTGTCCAGAGTCTGGAATAATCAAAAGCTTAGATTTAGGCCAAGCTTCGTGGAGATCCCAGGCACTTTTCATGGGACAAACAACATCATAGCGTCCCTGAATAATGTGTCCCGGAATGTCTTTGATGCGATTGGCATTTTTTATTAGCCAACCATCTTCTTTGAAGAAACCACGATTTACAAAAAAGTGAGACTCGATACGAGCGAAGGCGAGCGCAAATTCATCCGTTCCATAACCTTGAATGAAACTCTCATCTGGAAACAGTTTACTGGTTCTTCCTTCCCAAAGGCTCCACTCCTTACAGGCGCTCATAGCAATTTCTTTGTTAGCACTCATGATTCTTCGGTTGTAAGCCCCGACGAGGTCGTTTCTTTCCGATTCCGGGATGAAGTTTAAATAGCTTTTCCACGCATCCGGATAAATCCAGCTGGCTCCCTCTTGATAAAACCAATCGATTTCTTGTTTCCTCAACAGAAAAACTCCTCGAAGAACGAGTTCGGTTACTCGTTCTGGGTGGGTTTCCGCATAGGCAAGAGCGAGCGTGCTTCCCCAGGAGCCTCCAAAGACTTGCCACTTATCGATCCCTAATTCTTCTCGGATGCGTTCCATGTCAGCAACGAGATCCCAAGTGGTGTTTTCTTCCAAACAAGCGTAGGGAGTGCTTTTTCCACAGCCTCTCTGATCAAAAAGAATAGCTCTATAAGCTTCGGGATTAAAAAGCTGGCGGTGCTTAGCTTCAATGGCGCCTCCCGGGCCACCATGACAAAAAATTACAGGCTTTCCTTCAGGGTTGCCGGATTCTTCAACATACACTTCATGCACAGCAGAAACTTTAAGTTTCCGTGTGCGAAAGGGTTCGATGGGAGGATAGATGCCCGATTGAGCGTCTTTAATCGTATTAAATTTCATAGTTTAAAAGTGTCGCACAGCTCCAAATATTCGTCTAGAGGTTACTCTTGTTTTTGCCGATATCAGGCCATCATGGAAGATTGTAAAATCCTGCCTTTATTACTTTTATTCCTGCTCGTGGGTTGCAACGACTCCACGCGCGTTTTCTTTTTTGAAGCGAGCCAATCGGTTGAAGAAACTGCGGGAACTGCGCAAATCAAAGTGAGATTAAATCGGTCACCAAAAATCGGGGTAGGTGATGTGAATTCTCCCAACTCCGTCACGAATCGTGAAGTGAGAGTACCCTTTACCGTTTCGGGGACCGCTCAATATGGAACCAATCACGGATTAAAAAATGGAGTCGTTGTTTTTTCACCGAACTCGCTTGAGGCAAAGATACCCGTTCCTATTTATCATAATGCTATTTTTGAAGGGGATAAGACCCTGACGGTAAACCTCGGAACCCCAGAAGGAGCTACTCTCGGAGATTTAACGAGTCATACTCTGAGTATTGTCGAAACGGACCTTTCGCCAACCATTAATTTTGCCAGCACTCATCAGACAGTCTCTGAAGGAGCCGGCACACTTTCTATCCCGGTTGTGTTGGAATATGCATCAGAAGCAGATGCCGTGATTCCCTACAGTTTTTCGGGAACGGCAGTTCAGGGAGTCGATTTTACTTCGGCTGGAAGTATTACGATTCCGGCCGGACAAACAAGCGGAAACATCCAAGTTGCCTTAGTTGATAATTTTGTTATTGCCCCGGACAAAACCGTCATAATTGAACTTCAAAGTCCAACGGGTGCACACCTTGGCAATGTGACTACCCATACCATTTCGGTAGCTGACAATGACAATGAACCCACTGTCTCCTTCACAGTTGGAACGCAAACTGTTTCAGAATCTGTGGGGAGTGTGACAGTCGATTTTACCATGAACAAAACCTATCTGCTCGATGTCATTATTCCATATACCGTTTCGGGTTCAGCCTCTAACCCAGCAGATCATAATTTATCGAGTGGTAGTGTAACTATCCCCTCGGGAAGTACCAGTGGATCTATCAGTTTTAGTATAGTGAATGACGCCCTCGATGAGAGCAACGAAACGGTGATTGTTGCGCTGGGAACGATCACAAATGGGAATGTAGGCTCGCCAAGCTCCCAAACGATTACGATAAACGACGATGATCCGACCCCTACTGTTCAGTTCAGCGCGTCTACTCAAAGTGTGTCAGAGTCAGTCGGGACTGTGACTGTTCAAGCAAATTTGAGTACAGTTAGTGGTCGAAATGTACAGGTTCCTTTTACGGTTTCTGGTACTGCTTCAAATCCGGCGGATCATAATCTATCGGCTGGAACTATTTCTATCTTGGCAGGCTCCAGTTCCGGCACTACTTCATTTACTGTTAATAACGATGTTATCTACGAGGGTAATGAAACAGTTGTAGTAACGATGGGTACTCCAACAAATGCAACCGAACTTGGAATAACGGCTCAAACTGTCACGATTACTAATAATGACCCGGCCCCCACCGTAAACCTTAGCAGTAGTGCTCAGTCGATGGCGGAAGGGGATAGTGGTACGACGGTTATCAATTTGACCGTTCAACTAAGCGCAGTGAGTGGGGTAAGCACGACCGTGCCTTTTAGTGTCGGGGGAACGGCTACTTCCGTAACTGATTATAGTGTCAACACTTCTTCGCCGCTGGTGATCCCCGCTGGAAGTATGAGTGGCACTATTACCCTCTCAATCAGTGGCGATACCACCTATGAAAATAATGAAACGATTGTGGTGACACTGGGGACTCCGACGAATGGAACTTTAGGAGCTACGAGCACACACACAATCACGGTTATTAATAATGATCCAGTACCGACTGTCAGTTTTTCGGCTTCATCTCAAACTGTCACTGAGGCAGCCGGATTAGTTTATGTTCTTTTTGTAATGAGTAATGCATCAGACTTTACCGTAAGTATCCCCTATACAGTTTCGGGAACGGCCTCCTATCCATCTGATCATAATCTCCAAGCGGGTACGGTCACCGTTCTACCCGGAAACACAAATACAGTTTTTACGTTTAGTGTGTTGAATGATGCGGTGGCTGAGTCAACCGAAACTGCGATATTGACGATGGGGTCGATAACCAATGGTAACCTAGGAAGTCCAAATACCCATTCAGTCAGTATTACTGATAATGATCGCAAATTTGCTTTAGAAAATACAAGATTATGGCTGGATGCGAATCATGGTGTGTCTAAAGATTTAGACCAAACCATTTTAAGTTGGACTCCTCGTTACTCACAACCGGATATTATTTTCACCCATGTTATGGACGCTCAGTGGTTAGTTTCCAATTGGCCTAGATTTCCAAGTGTAGAAAGTAAAGACTGGGAATGGCTTCGGAAGGATCTGGAAAAGAAACTTTATTCATCGAATCAAGACGTTATCTATGTGGTGTCTGGCGAGGACTTCAAAATTGAGAAACTTGGACAAGATGAAATGGATATGTGGATGAGAGGTTTTAGGGGCAATGTGACTGAGATCCTCTGGTTGAGTTCCGATCCGGAAGAAAAAAAAATTCAGGAAATCGAAGATTATTTGGAGCGGAAATATTCGGCACTAGTTGATGAGTAATCAAAAATACATTTTATTGCTGATGTTTCTTGTCTGCCGTATGGGAATGACAGACAAGCTTTCATCTCTTCCTGGAGGGCTTCTTTATCCCGCATTCTCGTCCGCAGGACTTGTAAATGCCGCTGGATTGTCGCTCGACTGGAGACAAGAGGCTAAGGTCCTCTATTCACCTCCGTTATCCCAAGATGAGCCTCACTCGGTATTAGTGTCTGCAGCCTACTCCAATCGGGTTTTTGGAATTAATTTGGGATTTTCAGGAAGTTACCAGGATAGCTCCGTCTATGATTCCGTTTTCTCAGGGGTGTCACTCAGGTTAAGTCGATTGTCTGTTGGAGCATCCTTTAGAAAAGTGGGTGTCGAAAGCTCCTCTCCCATGGAAACTGATTTGTCCTCGGTTTTCATTTTATCCCCGACTCTTCGAGTGGGCGCAGTTGCTTATCAATTGGGAGAGGGATCTCAGATTGGGGCCGGAATAGGATTGGGCCGACCCGGGAAGCGGACCCTCTCAGCTGATGTATTGTTCCCGGCAAAACCCAAGGGGAAAAGTATTGTCGATCAATATGCTGCAAATCTGACGTTAACGACTTACCAAGAGAACTTTGCTTACACCGTGGGAATGAAATTTTCTAGACAGCAAGATGGATTTAGCAACGAAAACCAACTTACCGGGACCGCAGGCACTACATTTGCCATCTCAAAATCCGTGAATGTAACTGGGCTGTACCATTCTAATCCGCACACAGTTACCGTGGGAATTGTTTGGCTCTGGACTCCACCCGCTGATCAATACATCCAAACATCAAAAGCAGAAAACTGGAACACGATCTGGAATAAATCTCGTTAAGAGCCGGTTTTTGTCTCCGGCTTGTCCAAAACCCATGCAGCCAGTGATGTATACCATGTGAATTCGATGCGTAGAACTTCTGTAGCGGTGGCATCGGACTTGCTCCACTGAAACAGCGTGGATTCACAATTCTGGAAAAAACAGCCTTCCAAAACATCGAAAACAGCCCCTCGACGTATTTTGGATGTTGAAGATTTTGATAGCTATGATCATTGGACGCGAGATTGTCGCGTTAGGAGTGAAGCCTGGTTTGCAATTGAGTCCTGGGCAAGAGAGACAGGATTCCACATGGTTGCGTATAAGTCGAAAAAACGACTTTACCAAAAGGGAATGGCACCGGACTCCTTCATCACTTTTCTTGAAGTCAGACACGAAGAGGGAAGAGTAGTTTTGAAATCCTGGATTGAGGTAAGTTCCAAGATGCGTTGGTTGACCTTGTTCCATTTGCCGAAAGAACTAAAAATCGAGCCCACTGGTTTTTGGGGGGTTCGGATCAGAAGACGGGCCTGCCGTGAGATCAACGACTTGCTGGTTCGCTTGAAACAACCTGAAATTGCTCAGAGTCAGTATTTCCATTGGGGAGATCTGGAACTCACTACGCTGGGATTAATTGCATTACTCCCACTTCCGATACTTTTGTTTGCGTTAGGATTAGTGGGAAAGATCGACATTGCCGCGGGTCTTTCGAATAGTCTCTTGTCGTTGTTTGGTGAGAAACTAATTCTTATTTTTGGAGTGGGAATATCTTTTGTTTTGCTCCACCACTGGGTTGTTATCAGGCACTTGCGCAAGGAATGGGCTAATATAGCTAGCTTTTCAATGGCTGCTATTATTTTCATTACGCTTAATATTTTTCTATTTACCAAAACCTCACGGGAGATGCTGGACCAAAAGCTAGTTTATTATTGTGTGAGTCACTTCAATGAAAGTAAGTGTCAGAATCAGTTTTCTTCACTGTCCCCAGCCGAAAAAACTGCCTTTTCAAAGAAATTGGAATCTCTCCAAAAGAGTCTAGCACTCAAGAAGGAATAGGCTTGTACTCAACATTCTGAATTTCCCAGTCTTCTTCCCCTTTCGGAGAGCGAATAGTTACCTTGTCTCCCTTTTTGGCCTGAAGAAGAGCTTTTCCAACTGGAGAAATCCAACTAATTAATCCATCTTTTACGTTTGTTTCATCAACACCCACAATGGAAAACCGTTTTATGTTTCCAGATTCATCTAAAACCGTCACGGTAGCTCCGAAAAGTATTTTGTCAGAGTTCTGGGTGAGAGGATCAATAATCTCTGCAAGTTCTAATCTTTTAGATAGAAATCGGATGCGCCTATCAATTTCACGAAGACGACGTTTTCCATAAATATAATCTGCATTTTCAGACCTATCACCATTTGAGGCAGCCCACTGAATCACTTTCACTAGCTCCGGACGTTCATCATTGAGAAGGTGCTTTAATTCGGATCGGAGCTTTTCAGCACCCTGCGGGGTGATGTAATTTTTTTTACCTGCTAGCGGATCATTGGAAGTGTCTTCATCTTTCGCATTGAGATCTAATTCGAGATCTTCGCCATTGCCTTCTTTTGTAAACGCTTTGCTCATGACTTATTTAATCGTGATAGGTTTTCCAAGCTTCAAAATGTGGTTAAATTCAGATTCTTTTACGGGTTGTACAGAGAGGCGGCTGCCTTTTTTCAAAACCAGCATATCTTTCAGAGGAGGGGAGTCTTTAAGAGCGTCTCGCAAGACCGGTTCGGTAAAACGGGAAACGGCTTTAAGATCAACCATCACCCAGGGATTAATTCCTTTCTTTTTACTCTCTGGATCAAAATATTTGCTCTTGGAATCCCATGCTGACGAATCAGGATAAGCTTCCTTTACCACTTCACAGACTCCAAAGATCCCAGTGGGTTCAGCATTGCTATGATAGAAGAGAACAAGATCTCCATTTTTGAACAGGTCGCGCATTAAGTTTCTCGCCTGATAATTTCGCACACCTTCCCAATGCGTGGTCCTTTTAGGAGCCTTCAGTAAGTCTTCGAAAGAAAAGACGTTTGGTTCCGACTTCATTAGCCAAAAAGATTTTTGATGGGATTTCATAAAGCCCTGGAATAGCACAAAAGTTGCTGACGCACCACCCCATTATGAAAATTTCTTCACAATCCGATAAGGAAGGCAAGAGGACTTCTTATGAACAAAAGCAATAATCAATCCGCCAAAATCGCTCTTCTACTACCGTGTCTTAATGAAGAGCCTACTCTTGCGAAGGTAATCCGCGATTTTAAGAAGCAGATCCCCCAAGCGGATATTTATGTTTTTGACAACGGTTCTACTGACCGAAGTGTTGAAATTGCTCTACGAGAAAAAGCGCAAGTCATCCACGTTCCCCAGAGAGGAAAAGGGAATGTCGTACGTCGGATGTTTGAGGCAGTAGAAGCGGATGTCTATGTGATGGTCGATTCCGACGATACTTACGATGCTACTCGAGTTTGGGAGCTTATCAATCCAGTCCTCAACGAAGGTATTGATATGACAGTGGGGAGTCGTGTCGCAGAGGCAGAATCAGCATTTCGCAAATTTCATCGTTTCGGCAACGCACTCATTATGACTCTGATCAATATTCTCTTCAAAAGTTCGTTCACCGATATTTGTTCCGGCTATCGAGTCATGTCGAGAAACTTTGTGAAAAACATTCCTCTGTTAAGAGATGGTTTTGAAGTTGAAACTGAACTCACAGTTTATTCGCTAATTAACGGTTTCTCTGTAAGAGAAATCCCATTACCCTATGGAAGTCGACCGGAAAATAGTTTTAGCAAACTGAGAACCTTTTCCGATGGCTACAAAGTAGTGCTAACCATCGTATGGTTAGTGAGAGATACACGGCCTTTGTTGTTTTTTACCCTGCTTGCTTTCGGAATGTTTTTTGGTGGTGCCTTACCCTTGCAGCTCTCTCAAAGCACCGGGCTATTTGGGCCATTGGTTTTATCATTTCTCTCAATTGCGGTCTTTTCGACAGGGCTCGTACTCAACACCATTAACGTGAAGTTTTCAGAACTACAGGTCCTGTCTCGAAGGCGGAATGCTGTGCCTGAGCGCGCCCAAGTTTTTAAGCTCCAACAAGCAGCCTAATTTTTTAACACGATTCATGGAGGAATCATGTCAACTCAAGCCGTAGCGATGCCTATCGCTGTAACCCAAGACAATAATAATCATATGTGGGAAGAGGTTTCCTGCAACTTGTGCGGATCAAATCAGTCGACTGTAAAATATCAGGGTACTACGGATCCAGACACGGAAACACTTCTAAGGTCCTACTGCGCCTCCGGAAATTTTGTTTCTAAAGAAACTCTGGTGGAATGTAACCATTGCGGGCTTATTTACACATCGCCTCGACTCAATCGGGATCTCATTCTCAAAGGCTATACTGACACCGAGGATCCAACTTATGTTTCTCAAGCCAAGGGACGCATTCTAAGCTTTGGACAGTGCCTTAAAGCGGTCCAAAAGTATGTAAAAACGGGAGTGGTTTTAGATGTTGGAGCTGCAGCAGGTTTTTTTCTAAAAGTAGCCAAAGATAATGGGTGGAAAACCTATGGTATCGAACCTTCTAAATTTTTAAGTGATTTTGGAAATAAAAATTACGGCGTTGGAATTACCTGCGGGACTGTTGAAACAGTTCCGTTTTTCCCGGAAAAAATGGATGTTGTAACACTCTGGGATGTGCTCGAACACACATTTGATCCTAAGGATGTTTTGAAGAGATGTAATCGCTATTTAAAAGAGGGTGGTTATATCGTTGTGAACTATCCCAACATCGGTAATTGGATGGCGCGAATGGCAGGTCGAAACTACTGGTTCATCCTGAGCGTCCATTTGTATTACTTCGTTCCCAAAACTATGAAGCGTATGTTGGAAGTCTCTGGCTTTGAAGTGGTTTCAAGTCAGCCTCACTTTCAATGGCTGGAATTTGGTTACTTGGTTTACCGATTAGAGGCCTATCTACCCAAAGTAGCAAAAATGATGGGTAAAGTAGTGAAGGCCTTGGGGCTTGAAAAGACTCTTATCCCGTATTTTGCAGCTCAGACTCGAGTCATCGCTAAAAAAGTGAGGAATGCATGAAAAAACGAGTCGTCATTTTAGGTGCGGGCGTAACCGGATTATCAGCTGCTTATCGGCTCAGTCAGTCCCCTGAATGTGAAGTGCACGTTCTTGAGAAAGAGATGGAAGTCGGGGGACTGTGCCGGAGTTTTAATGAGGGCGAGTTCACACTCGATCTGGGACCACATAAGTTTTACTCCAATGTTCCAGGAGTGACAGAAGCGATGTGTGAAGTGATGGGTGAGGAGTTTTTGTTAAGAGATAAAACTCAGAAGCTCTTTATGTGTGGAAAGTATTTTTCTTTTCCTTTGAGCCTTACTGAAATGATCACTCGTTTCTCTCCTCTTAAGAGCATTAAAATCTTGTTCAGCTTTGGCTTGCAAGCAATAAAAACTAGGGTTTCTTCCCAGCCGGATAAAACGTATCGCGATTTTGTCGTGAACAAATTTGGTAGAGCTCTTTACGAACAAATCTTCCAGCCGATGGCGAGAAAAATGTTTGGAAATCCAGAGAAATTAGATCGGCGTCTTGCCGAAGTGCGGATCTCTTCTCCTGGTTTGGTGGCAGTGATAAAACAGGTTCTTTTCTCAAAGAAAGTTGATCGAACCGTCTCTGCACCAGAGTTTCACTATCCCAGAAAAGGGTTTGGACGGATTCCGTCTAGGCTCATGGAGAAAGCAAAAGCCAACGGCGTGCATTTTCATCTGGGCGTGAAAGTTACTAAAATCGAACAATCCCAGGGAAGAGTGAGCGGAGTCTGGCTTTCGTCCGATACCGGGAAAACGGAATTCATTAGCTGCGACCAGCTGATCTATACCATCCCAATGCAAGCGATAGCTGAGCTGATGCCAGATCTGCCAGCGGAGGTAAGACAGGCAGCTCGCTTTGTTAAGTTCCGCCATACAGTGGTTTATTATTTTCTGTTAAAGGCTAAGTCAGTTTTGCCAGCAATGTGGGTCTTTTATCCCGAATCACGTTTTCGCTTTGGCCGCCTAAGCGAGATGACCAAGTTCTCACCGGAGGTGGCCCCGGAAGGCTATACGGCCCTCATGGCTGATTTTACTTGTACAGGCGACGATCCAGAATGGTCTATGAATGACGACGAGCTTGGAAAGCACCTATTAGCTCAGTTGAAGCCACTGAAGCTTTTCTCCGAAGATCAGATCGTGAAGTGTTTTTCAAAGCGGTTTAAGAATATTTATCCAGTCTATGAATTGGGATACGAGGAGCGAGTAAATAAGCTTCGAAGTCTGGAGACATCCTTCGAAAACCTCTACTTTGTGGGGCGTCTGGGCGATTTCAATTATAACAACTCCGATCAATGTTTTGACATGGGCTTCTCCGTTGCGAACCACATCCTGGAAAGAGGAAAGTGGCCGAAGAATGGAAAGCGCTCAGATCAGAAAGATTTGAGAAGTATCGTATTGTGGATTGAGCTATGAAGGAGCCTCGAGTTACATTCTTGTTTGGAGTGTTTCTAGGGGCTCTTGTACTTGCAATCTGCGAACTCCTACTAGAAGTTCACCTTCCCGGAACCGATGTCTTTTTGTTTAAAGAGGCGGGAGTAAATCTTGCCACTAAGGGCAAATTTGTAGCGGCTTATCTCCCCCATATGGTCTTTGGTGATGAGCGCCCCTTTGCCTATTATCCACCGCTCTATCCTTTTATGTTTGGAGTTTGGAGCTGGATTGTGGGGGTTGGATTAAAACAGTCCCTTTTGTTTGATTCTGTACTGACCATCACCCGAACGATGTTGATGCTGTTTCTTGTTTTGCCCGCCGTACCCAGTTCATTCTTTGAGGATAAAAAAAATAGGGTGGTTCGTTGGATAAGTGGGATTTTGTTTTGTCTCATCAGTGTTATCTCTACTGATCGCGATCGTCCAGATGAGCTGGCGCTTATTTGGGGCCTTCTTCTATGCCTCACTCTTAGCTCAGAAAATCCTAAAAGGATAAAAGTCTTCATGGGCGCATTTTTACTGGCCTGCGTGGGGGCAACTTCACCAGCTTGTGGTGTCCTTTTTGCTATGATCGTTGTCACTTGGTGCTTACTCCAGAATCATAAGCTTCGCTCCCTGATCAGCATGGGTTTTGGGGCTGTGTGTTTTTGGCTTCTCATCGTAATGCCCGTTGTGCTTCGTGATCTGAGTTCGGGAGATCGATTTTCCAAACAGGCGGGAATCTCAAGCTTTCCTTATCTGAGAAATCTTCACGAAGTATGGGCCTGGAAGGATTTGTGGGCATCTTGGCTTTTTCATTTCCATAAATTCTGGGCGACAGGATCGCATTACCTTCTGGGGGCGGTCGGAGCTCTCGTAATCACCGCGGTACTTCTCATTCGAAACCGGTTTCGCTTAACTCAAATGCAGAAGGTATTAGTTTTGGTTCCAGTGCTCTATGCAGTCGTTGTTCCGGTTGTGTGGACTTTGCAACCTTACTATTTGTGGTTTGCTACGATGGTTTTGATGGTGGGCATCCTGCAACTAGTTCAAAGAGACACTCATCGGGTCCAAGTGGCGGTACTTGGGGCATATTTTGTTTTCTTTTCGCCTTTGTGGTTCTGGGAATCGAAATGTGTTCTGAATGCTCTGGAAGTTCCAAGAAGCGAAAAGGGTGAGGAAATCCGTTCTCGGGTCTTAACTGAGGTAGGCCCCAAAGCAAAAATGGCAGTGACCCACGATCAGTATTTTACGTTTAGAGGCATCAGGGAGGTTGTGAATGTAGATTATTGGAGGCATGAAGCAACTCGATTTGACTATCTGTATATTACTGATCTCCCAGATAGTCGAAGACAAGTGGCTCGGAGCCGGCAATTGCTCTCTGAAAAAGATCAGCCCTGCTTTGAATTAGTAAAAGATTTTTCTACCTATACCCCAATTAGTGTTTTGGGAGTGAAGACCCAGCATTTCGTTAGAGGAAACGGTGGAAGCCTTTTTCGGAATGTTTGTAAGGATTCCAAACACACCTCCTAGCTGTTTTTGATCTGGCTCTCCAACCAATTCAACAAAGAAGCGTCTACTTTAAGGAAAATATCTTCTCTTTTCTTTATCACCCGTAACGATTGAAAAAGTTTTAACAATAGTTCTTTTCGATAGATTCCCCGATCAAAGCCACTTCTAAAGTCTAATAAAACTCCCTTCATGAGTTTCAAGCGATCTCTATCCGTACTCGAGAGAGAAGGATGTGATTCCGTTAAAATGAGCATCTGTATGAGCCAGGAAATAAAAATGGACAAAGCCACCACTAAAGGCCGATGAATGAAAATAGCCTCGGCTTCCCTGTTTCTCGATGAAAATCGGATGTCCTTTTGGGGAACCGACCAAGAAAAAATAAAGCCGGCGCCGGCTGCAAAAAAAGCGGTTGCACTTTTTAAAGTGGTCAATGGATTTGGCAGTCGAAGCGGAGAAAGTCTGCGTTTCAAGAAGAGCCCCAAGTGGTCGAAGTCAGCTTTCGTGCGGGACCAGAACTCTTGAGGGCTGGGAATAACTGCTGGATCGGGGGTTCCGCGGGTCATCTCCTTTTGGGTGAGGTTATTAAACTCCCGTGTTCCGTGCGCTTGAATGGTCATCTCGAGGATCTCTAGCAGGGAAGGGGATTTAACCTTGGGAGTTGTTAAGGACGAATCCATAATAAACACTTTAGCGAACTTCTCTTTCTTTGTCGTCTGGGGTAAAACCGACCCAAAAGGAATTAATGCCGTGGCTCAAAAAAAAGGACTTTTACTTATCAATTTAGGAACGCCCGATAGCTCTGACCCCAGTCATGTGGGAAGATATTTGCGTGAGTTCTTAATGGATCCCTTTGTGATTGATATTCCAAAAGTTCTTCGCTGGGTTTTGGTTAATATTCTCATTGTTCCGAGGCGATCGCATGCTTCGGCTAAACTCTACAAAAAGGTGTGGATGAAAGAGGGCTCGCCTTTATTAGTTCATACAATCGCTCTGGAAGGCAAAGTGCAAAAGCGGTTGTCCGAGCATTTCGAAGTAGTGGCAGCGATGCGGTATGGAAAACCGTCGATCAGGCAGGCTATTTTAAAGCTTAAAGAGAAGGGGGTAAAAGAGATTGTCGTCCTTCCTCTCTATCCGCAATACTCGCTGGCGGCGACCGAATCTTCTATTGCAAAAGCCAAAGATATTTTAAAAGAGGTTTTACCTGAAGCAAAAGCTCGGTTCGTTCCCTATTTCTATCAAACTGAAGCCTATTTGGATGCAGTGACCAAAGTAACTCAGCGCTATCTTAAGAATCTTTCGTGGGATTTGGTGCTTTTTAGTTTCCACGGCTTGCCGGAGCGACAGGTGAAAAAGACAGACCTAACGGGCTCACACTGTCTCAAAGTGAGCGACTGTTGCAAGGAGATCAATCAGGCCAATCAGAATTGTTATCGAGCTCAGAGTTATGCGACGGCTCGAGCCTTAGCAAAAAGATTGGGAATAAAAGACGATCAGTATGAAGTGGCATTCCAATCTCGATTAAAGGGGGCGCCTTGGATACGCCCATTCTCCGATGATTTTTATCGAGAACTACCCAACCGTGGAGTTAAAAAATTAGTGGTTATAAGCCCCAGCTTTGTCGCTGATTGTCTAGAGACGCTCGAGGAAGTTCAAATGCGTGGGAAAGAGGAGTTTGTAGAAAACGGTGGAACCGACCTCGTTTTGATCCCCTCTTTGAACTCTGAAGACCCGTGGGTGGAAGCCGTCTGTCAACTCGCCGAAAACTACCAGCCCAACACGTAAGAGAATAAGAGCGGTGCCACAATTGAGGCATCCGACTCGATTATATACTTAGGGGTGTCAGCATCCAGTTTTCCCCAAGTGATTTTTTCGTTGGGGACAGCTCCAGAATAAGAACCATAACTAGTCGTAGAATCACTGATCTGACAGAAATAGCCCCAGAAGGGAACATTCTTGAGAAGATCTTGATTTAACATGGGGACAACGCAAATGGGGAAATCACCCGCAATTCCGCCCCCGATTTGGAAAAATCCAATGCCAGCGCCTTTTGAGTGTTCTTGTAAATACCAAGATGACAAACTCATCATGTATTCAATCCCAGATTTCATTGTGAGGGGATTTACTTTTTTCTCAATGGAGCGCGCCGCAAAGATATTGCCTAGAGTTGAATCTTCCCAACCCGGGACAAAAATGGGGATATTTTTTTCAGCAGCTGCGAGCATCCAACTGTGCTCAGGGGGAATTTGATAGCTATCTTTTAGTTGCCCAGATTTTAAAATACGAAAAAGAAATTCGTGAGGGAAATAACGTTCGTTTTTTTCGGAAGCCTGAGACCATTCTGCTAAAACTGCTTTTTCAATTCTTCTGATAGCCTCTTCTTCAGGGATACAAGTGTCGGTGACTCGGTTTAAGTGTCTATCGAGCAGTTTTCTCTCATCTTCGGCAGTGAGATCTCGATAATGGGGAATCCGAACATAATGTTCATGAGCGACAAGATTAAAAATATCTTCTTCCAGATTTGCGCCAGTGCAGGAAATGGCGTGCACCTTGTCTTGACGAATCATTTCCGCAAGAGAAATACCCAATTCAGCAGTCGACATCGCTCCTGCTAAAGTCACGAGCATGGGACCACCCGACTTCAAATGAGCTTCATATCCCTTAGCTGCATCGACCAAGGCTGCCGCATTAAAGTGTCTGTAGTGCGTGAGCATGAATTCAGAAACCGATTTAGGCTTTTGGGTTTGCGGCATACGATAATCCCTTTCCTCTCTAACTAGGTTTTGGGGCAAATTAGCTAGTTTAAGGGCAGAAAGCAAGTCCTTGTAAAACCTACAGAAAATCGGCTAATAAAAGGGGACTAAAGTTTGTGCTGCAAAGTGGCGAAGAGAAGACGGAAGCCCTCAGTAATTTTCAGGAAAGTTTTAGGCAAGGGGCCTAAAGGTTCAGGGTTAAGGGGGCGATTTCGGAGGTTCCTTAGGGAAATCATGGGAAAGAAACTTTACGTAGGAAACTTGGCTTATTCTGTTACTGAAGAAACTCTTCAGGATTATTTTAAAGCAGCAGGTAACGTGGAATCAGCTCGATTAATTACCGATCGTGCTTCGGGACGTTCAAAAGGTTTTGGTTTTGTCGAAATGTCGTCTGATGAAGAAGCTCAAAAGGCTATTGAAATGTTTCACCAGCAAAGCTGGGAAGGTCGTCCACTAACGGTCAGTGAAGCTCGACCTCAAGAGCCTCGCCGCGGAGGCGGTGGTGGTGGATTTGGTGGTGGCGGTGGTGGTCGTGGGGGGCGTGGAGGATACGGCGGTGACCGAGGCGATCGCGGTGGATATGGCGGTGATCGCGGGGGACGCGATGAATTTGGTGGGGGTGGACGACGAGGAGGACGTGGTGGCGGAAGAGGCGATCGCGGCGATCGTTACTAAGTCTTTAGTAAACCTTTCAAATTATTTGGAGAGACAAGGGCTCATCTACTTGGGCTGTGTCTCTCCAGATACCAGAGAAGATTTCCGGAAGTACCAGCATTGGTTGGAAGCTGGTTTTCATGGAAATCTAAATTACCTCGAAAAAAATCAAGACTGCCGAAAATCGGCTAACTCCGCTTTGGATGGCGCGAAGTCTGTTATTGTTTTTGCTCTGCCTTATGCTCCAGCTAAAGAGGAATCTTATCCTGCTCCCGCTTCTGAGGAACCCAGGATCGCAGCGTACGCAAGAATTCCCGATTATCATTCACTCATGAAAGAACTCGCTCAAAAAGCGATTGAAGATTGGAAAAATGAGTTTGGCGAGTCGGCTTATCAATGGCGTGTGTGTGTGGATACCGTGCCTCTATTGGAAAGAGCCTTTGCACGAAAAACTGGATTTGGATTTATCGGAAAAAATACCTGTTTTATTCATGAACAAAAAGGAAGTTTCCTGTTACTTGGTGAAATTGTAACCAGTGCTCCTTTTCAGATTACTGAAAAAAAAAGTGAGCTGGGGTGCGGTTCTTGCAATTTATGTCAGGCAGAATGTCCGACGGGGGCTCTCCAAAAAGATTATCAGATCGACTCTCGCAGGTGCCTTTCCTATTGGACAATAGAACAACGGGGACCGGTCCCTGAAGAGTTTTGGGCGGGAGTATCGAAATATTGGTTTGGCTGCGATATCTGTCAGATAGTCTGCCCCTTTAACCGTCAGGCCAAGAATAACCTACTTCCCAAAAGTATCACTCCTCTCCAGTTTCCCTCCCTCTTTGAAGTAGCCACCATGAATGAGACGCAGTACCAGAAATATTTTCGAGGCACGGCTCTGACTCGAGCTAAACGCAATGGGCTTAGGAGAAATGCTCTAATTGCGATGACGGTAAATCAAGACTCTCAACTTCAACAAGCTTTGGAATATGCGGAAACCGACAGTGGATCTCCCATTGCTGAAACAATAGCCCAAATCAGAAACTATCTAGCTAGGGCTACTCGATGATCGGTAAGCCGATAGGGATCCCATCCATCAATGAGAAGTCGCTCTTCGTCTCCCGAAGATTTTAAGAAAACTTTGAGGGCCATCTTAGCGTCTTGAGACTTCTGCGAATCTTCTGACTCCTCCGAGGCAATACGGTATAGCATCCAAAGAGTTACCGGATGGTGAGAAAGCTCGGGTTTTCTGAGGTGGGAGACTTCTATTATCAAGCTTTCAGCTTTTTCTTTTTTCCCCAATTCCCACAAAGATACTCCCAAAGCCAGTTTGCCTCTGCTCGATAGGCTTTCCCGATCAATTGTTTCTAGAAGACTTTCCGCCTCTGAAAATCTGCCGTGGTAGATATGAGACTCCGCTAAACGCTCTTTTGTTTTTATCGAAAAGGAATCGATTTTCTGTATAGCCTTCAAGGTCTCATAAGCCTGATCATAAAGGTCTAGGTGTTTCTCAATCTCGTATTTCAAAAATAATATTTTTAAGTTATCCGATTCTAAAGCTGAAGCTTGCTTGATAGGGGAAAGGCTTGCATTCCACTCGTTCAGATTTGTTTTTGATAGCGCTTGTAAATAATGGCTTTGGGCTTCTTCAGATAAAAAAACTTCCGAAAGTTCCATGATCTGCTTAGAAATTTCTGTTTCTTGTTGGCTGGGAAAGTTCCGAACCGTCTCCACGGCCTTTGGCCGACCCTCAAGGAGTAGCTGTAAATTCGCCACCTGTTTCGCGTACTCCCATTTATTCGGAAATTTTCTATAGAGCTCAGTCCACTCAGCCAAGGACTTTTTGAACTCATACTTTTGAAAGAACGCTTCGGCTTGTTGTTTGGAGGCCCCAGCGGCTATCGCCGCTAGGCCAAATAATAAGGCGAAAAACGGCTTCATCAAAATTTAAGTGCTGCTGTCGTGCGAACAGCAAAAATATTTTTGTGTTCTCCGCCCGAGGGTAGAGGGATTCCATTTCCGGGAAATGCGAACCCTACGTTTAGGCCGAGATCAAAGTTTTTATAAACGTTGTAGTCGGTTCCCAGATCGAGCTCCCAACCTAAATTTGCTTCTTCGCCATCTTGGGTAGCTGCTTTTCGGGCAACAATTACTTCTACTCCGGAAGCCCAAGAAGGAGACCAATCAACTCTTAAACCGGGTCGAACAAAGAGTAGGCCAGAAAAAGAATCCGGTTCTCCATAAACCAAAAGGTTACCCTGGCTGACAGTGTTGCCATGATATTTTCCCAACAACTCACGCCCCAAAATCAATCCAGGACGAGCACGATTCAAATGAATTAAAGAAAAGGCAGTGGAGGAGGAATCATTAATATTCTTATCCCCAGTTGCATAGACTACTTCTGTAAATGCTTTAATCTTGTGGTAGGCAAAAGTGATATTCCCCATCGCTCCAAAAGCATTGAGATCGATATCCTCTCCGCCAGCTAAGTTATAAGCTTTTCCAGAAAGCCAAGTCACTTCTCCACCGAAGGTAAAACGACCCGTCGTTTTCTTTAAATACACATCCACCGCATTATTATTTTTGGGGTAAGGTGTTGACATGCCCAGTGGGGTCTTTTTAGCGGGTGGCGTATTGGGATCTTGGCCAAAGGGATTGCTTGAATCACCTAAGACAGTGTTTGGTCCCGTTGCATCGGCGACCGGAGTCGAGCGAGTTTGCTTCTCAAAATAAATTCCCCCCTCGACGTCTAATTCAGGATTATCGTATTGCAGATAAGCGGTATAAAATTCTTGGTCATCCGTATTTTCCAAGACAGAGAGCTTTCGAGCTTTTGTGTAGGCTAAGGCACCAATGACATTTCCCAAATGGAGGCGATACTCCAATCGGTCGTCGGTCGTTTGATAATCATCCCAAATTTGGTTACCAGAATCCCAGGTTAGACCATATCCCCAAGAGATGGGTACCCGACCTAAACGAACCACCCCAAAATCGGAGGTCCACTCTAACCAAGCTCGATTGAGATTGAGTGAAGCCGTTTGAATATCCCCGAAAACAAAACCCCCTTGGCCATTGCCCAGCGGCTGGGTTGCTTTTGGCGTAAACGCTGGAGAAGTAAGAAGACTCCATTGAGAGCGGATACTAAAGTGATCATCGATGAGCAGATTTGGATCTAGAAGAGCTCTTCCCATCAAAAACTGTTTTGATTCTTTCGACGAGGTTTGACCCAAGTTTGTGTAGCTTGTGGCTTCAGTTCGAAATGAGCCCGAGAAATTCATCGAAGCAGCGACAACACCTTGGCTTGAAATTAAAAATAATCCACAGATGGAAAAGAGTAATGTTTTCATAGCGGTAAAACTACGCTACTCGATTTCACTAGCAAAGGATTTTTTGATGAAAAGCGAGGCTAACCGCCTTTTTTCTGAACTTCTTCTTCTAAGTACTTTTGGTAGAGGTTATCCCATTGGGGGGTGCCTTCTCTCGGAGGATTTTTTTGAGAGAGAATCTTTTTTCGAACCGTTTCGCTCGCCGCGTTAATCTGCTGAATATATCCTAAACAAATTTTCTTAGCCTCACGCAAGGCCTCTTCTTCATTCGGATAATCAACTAAATCCTGTTTCCAGATGCCGTCCAAGATAAGATGGACGATGTGAGTCATTTTTTCTTCTGAAATCATAAAAAACCTTCTTAAATTACGACGCCCTTATCCTTAATCAGCTGTTTTTTAATCATTTGGAACATTTTCTGGCGGTCTATCTTATCTCCCATTTGAGCTTCGTACTGGGCCAGAATCTTTTCTGCTTCTCGATTAATTGTCTCTTCCACTTTTAGGTCCTGAATGAAAATTTCCTGCATTTTATTCAAAACATCCATTTCCGGTTTCTTTAAAACAATTAACTTCTTACTTTTTAGGCCCAAAAGTACTTTTTGGCAGAGGTATTTCACTTGAAATTCACTTAAGCGCATAGGAAAGACACTACGCTTGAGCTAAGATGTTTTCAATGATCAAAAGGCCTCAGTTAAAAATGCGTTCGGGCGGTGTGATTGTTTTAGGGACGTTAGCCAGTCTGTTTCTCATCTCCCTTTTGTATATTTGGTTTGTCCTTCACCAAATATCCGAGCGAATTGATCAACTCAAAACTAATCAGCCCACAGTATTTTATGGGGTTTTTCCCGCTCTTAAACGGGGGGATGTTTTTTCGGTAACTCAATTAGAAACCTTTTTGACCGATGTGGGGTTTCGAAAAAGCCGTGCACTGGAGGGTTTACCTGAGCGGGAGTTTGCTTGGGAGGCAAGTCCTACTTCATCGAGAAGCCTTCTGATTCATCGTCCGTTATTTGATGGGATTGGAAGAAAATTAGAACAGCTTAAAGTCAGAGTCAGTTTTTTTGAGAAAGATTTCGGAACACTCGAAGTCGATAACCTCTATCGAATCGATTCGGGAGAGCCGATCCCTGCATTGGATTTTCCTCCGCGTAGTATCAGCTCTTTTTATGCGGGTCGCGTTCGCACCCAGAGCCCCATTGCGCTTTCTGATATTCCGACCTCAATGAGATATGCCGCCATGGCCATTGAGGATGTTCATTTTTTAGAGCATCCGGGGGTCAGTTTTCGCTCGATTATGAGGGCTTTGATTCAAGACATTCGTGCAGGGAAATTCGTGCAAGGGGGAAGTACGATTACCCAGCAGCTCATGAAGAATCTCTTTTTTTCCAGGGAAAAATCGATTTTTAGAAAGGTTCAGGAAGCGCTCTACGCAATTGTGGCGGAAATGAAGTATTCCAAAGAATCTATTTTAGAGGCTTATTTAAACGAAGTGTACTTGGGCCAGTGGAGTACTCATGAGATTCATGGCGTTCAAGAAGGTGCTCGATTTTATTTTAATCAAGCCGCTTCTGATTTGTCCTTAAATCAAAGCGCCACTCTAGCAGCTATTATCCAGCTTCCCAACGCTCACGATCCTCACCGAGCTCCAGATAGGGTATTAAGACGGCGCAATCTAGTTTTAAAAAAAATGCTCGATGCGGGATTCATTCTCCCGGATGAATATGAGGAGAGTTTGAAAGAACCTCTGGGCGTGGTTCCGCCTGAAAGAAATTTGGAAGACATCGGGTATTTCATGGACTTAGTTTTCATGGATTTGCCGGCCGATGTGAAAGCCAAGCTAAGCTCGGAATCCTTAACGGTTTACACAACATTAAATCCATTTCTTCAGTCGGCTGCATCCAAAGGGCTCAAAAGTAATTTGGAACGGCTCACAAAGGGCTATGCCTCTATAAAGAAGAAAGATGAGAAGGGTACTCGACTTCAGAGCGCACTCATCGCAATCGACGTAGTGAACTGCAACGTTTTAGCTCTTCAAGGAGGAAGTGGATATCGTCAAACCCAGTTCAATCGGGTGTTAACAGGAAAAAGACAGCCTGGCTCGTTATTTAAGCCCTTTGTATTTTTGGCAGCTTTTGAAAAAGCGACTTTTGAGTCTCCGTTTACTGGAGATACCAAATTAGACGGAAGTCCTTTCGAATGGATTTATGACAAGCAAAGTTGGAAACCCGGAAATTACGAAGAGGATTCTCCGTTTGAAGTAACCGCAGCAGAGGCCCTTCAAAAATCCATCAATATTCCTACGGCGCGGCTAGCTCAATCAGTGGGGTTGGCACCTATTCAAGAAAATATTAAAAAATCAGGAATTCGTTCAGAGATTCCGTTGTTTCCTTCAATTAGTTTAGGCAGTGCGGAAGTGAGTCCCCTCGAGTTAGCCGAGAGTTACACGACTCTAGCCAATTTGGGACAGGGGTGTCGATTGCGGCCGGTTTCTCAAGTGTTTGATGAAAATGGGAATGTGGTCTTTACGTTCCCTTTTGCAAAGGAGCCACGACTCAATCCGGAGGCCACTTACAAAACGGTGGAATTGCTGAAGGGGGTTTTCACTCAAGGTACAGCTCAATCGGCCCAAGGATACGGTCTGGATCTGGAGGGGTTTGCGGGAAAAACCGGAACGACTAATGATTTTAAAGATGCCTGGTTTGTCGGGTTTTCTTCCGAAATTCTGGCCTTAGTTTGGGTGGGGTATGATGACACAGAAAAAGTAGGATTGACCGGGGCAGCAGCAGCGCTTCCTCTCTGGGTTGATTTCATGAAAGACGCCAAACCCTTTTATCAGAAAAAAGATTTTTCCAGACCCTAAGGATTTGATAGACTTCCGACATGAAAACTTTCATCACTATCATTATAGGATTCCTTATGGTTCAAACGCCTCTTTTCGCTCAAGGAATTTACGATTTTCAATTGGAAACCTTAAATGGGAAACAAGCTTCTCTTAAGGAATACAAAGGAAAAGCTCTTTTGATCGTCAACACAGCATCAAGGTGTGGCTACACGCCCCAGTATCAGGAGCTTCAATCTTTGTATGAGACTTATAAATCTAAAGGCCTAGTGCTTTTGGGATTTCCCAGCAACGATTTTGGGGGACAAGAACCCGGTTCCAATCAGGAAATAGCGAAATTTTGCCAACAAAACTACGGGGTAACTTTTCCGATGTTTTCAAAAGGGCCCGTATCAGGATCGGGGAAACAACCTCTTTTTAAATACCTTACGGAAGGGACAGAGGCAGATCTGAAAGGCGAAGTGAATTGGAACTTTGAAAAGTTTCTGGTGGATAAGAAAGGAAAAGTCGTCGCAAGGTTTCGATCCAGTGTTGAACCAAAATCGAAACCCGTAATTGATGCGGTAGAAAAGGCTTTAAAGTGATTTCGGTTTTTTTAGAATCACTGGCAGCATCTCTTTGCGTTTTGGTCGTTTCTTTTTTAATTGCAACTAAGAGTGAAGCGACCCCCCTTGCTGAAAACACCATTTACGTCGTCAAGGAAGGACAGACTATACCCCTCGTGGTTCCTCAAAAAGCTTTTTGGAACTTAAAGAACGATAAAACCGAGCGGCCTGGAGTAGGAGAGACAGAGAGCTTCGTCGAAAAAAAAGATGGCCACGTGACCATGAAAGGCTTTTTGGCGTCACTTCCTGGGAATTGGGGACGAGTGGGATTTTCATTGATTGAAACCGCCATAACAAAACCAGTACACAAAACAACAGGTTTAAGATTTCGAGTGCAAGGAACGGATAGTTTATGGGCGTCTGTCTTAGTAAAAGACCGTCAAGCAAATCAGCCTGAAGGAACATTAACCTTTCAGTGGGATTTCGAGTTGAAACCAGAAACTACTGAATTTGAAGCTCCTTGGTCAGAATTTGTTCCCACCATCAGAGGAAAAATGGTGTCAGGCTTTGAACTCGATCTGTTCTCTGTGAAAGCTTTGGCTTTCCAGGTTTCTCGAAGCCAGCAAAAAAAGTGGTACGAGACTGCGCCGTTAGAGTTTGAGTTAAAGTTGTGATCTCAAAAAATCCAAAACCCATCATTGGAATGCTCCATGCCCCAGCGTTGCCTGGAAGCCCTCGCTATGAGGGTGATTGGAGCAGCATTCTTTCTTTTGTTTTGAAAGATGCTGAAACCTTAGCCAAAGGGGGAGTGGATGCCCTGATAATTGAAAACTATGGGGATCTGCCTTTTTTCCCCGATAAAGTTCCTTCTGAGACAGTGGCGCACATGGCTGTCTTAGCGAGAACAGTGAAAAAGAAGTTTAAACTGCCTCTGGGAATCAATATTTTGAGAAATGACGGGGTCTCCGCGCTAGCTATTGCTAAGACCGCAGGTGCTGATTTTGTCCGGGTGAATATCCTCACAGGGGCGAGACTGACGGATCAAGGAATCATTCAAGGAAAAGCGCATGAAGTGATGCGATTTAGAAAAAAAATAGATGCGAATTCTATTCGGGTTTTTGCAGATGTTGCTGTGAAATATTCTTCTGCGATTTCCGAAAGAACCTTAGAAGCAGAAGTGGAAGAAACGCTTCATCGGTCGGGAGCGGATGGATTGATCGTTTCTGGAGCGGGAACAGGAAAGCCAGTGGATCTCGAGCGACTAAAAAGAGTTAAAAAAATCGCCTCTGAAGTTTCTGTATGGATTGGAAGTGGGGTAACTGTTGAGAATATTGATGAGCTCAGCCCCTTTTCAGATGGCTTTATTGTGGGGTCGTCTTTGAAGCCAAGTTTAGAGGCTCCGATTGATGAAAAGCGGGTAAAAAAGTTAGTCGAGCGATTGCACCGAGGAAGGCTCGTATGATTTGGGGAATGGTTCATGTGGGGCCTTTACCGGGAACTCCTCATTACGACGGCAAATTTGAGAAATCAGTGGAGAAAGCAGTCACTGAAGCAAAGCTTTTAGAGAGTTTGGGCTGTTCCGGGATCTTGTTCGAGAACATGCACGATGTTCCTTATTTAAAAAGCGAAGTCGGACCTGAAATCACAGCCGCGATGGCTGTGATTGGTTCGGAAATCCGAAGCGAAATAAAAATCCCACTCGGAGTGCAAATTTTAGCTGCGGCCAATCAGGCCGCTTTGAGCGTAGCTCATGCAGTAGGGGCAGATTGGATTCGGGCAGAAGGTTTTGTTTTTTCTCATATTGCAGATGAGGGAATGATAGAGGCTTGTGCGGGCTCTTTACTTCGATTCAGAAAAGAGCTCGGAGCAAACCAGATAAAAATTATGGCGGACATCAAGAAAAAACACTCGAGCCACGCCATCACATCAGATGTGGATATTGTTGAGACGGCTAAAGCAGCTGAGTTTTTCGGAGCCGATGCGGTTATTTTGACCGGAGCAAGCACTGGGCAAAAGGCATCTGTTGAAGAATTGGCGAAAGTAAAAAAGGCGGTTTCCCTCCCTGTTCTCATTGGTTCGGGAATGACTCCTCAAAACGCATCGGAGTTCGCTCAAGCTGATGGCTTTATTGTGGGGTCATTTTTAAAAGTGGGAGGGGATTGGAGAAACGCTCTAAGCCCTGACGCGATAAGCCAAATAGTCCACTCTATCCAAGCACTTTAACTCTTTATATTTGCATTTTAGAAACCCCCTCGGTAGCCTTAGTCGGTTGTTTGTTTGAAACCGTTTAAAAGGAGAAAATCATGAAAGCATTGTTAAATGCACTCGTAGTTGTTGGTCTTATCTCTATGCCTGTCTTCGCTGAGCACCACGAAGAGGGAATGAAAGAAAAAACAGAAGCTGCTGTTGAAGCTACAACTGAAAAAGCTGCTGATATGGCAAAAGATGCAGCTGCTGCAACAGAAAAAGGCGCTAAAAAAGCCGCTAAAGCAGTAAAAAAAGCTGCTAAAAAAGCTGCTGAATCTGTTGAAAAGAAAGTTGAAGAAGTGAAAAAAGAAGGAACGATGTAAGAGTTTCTCTTTTTCGTTTATTTCAAAAAGCCCGAGTGCGAACTTGATTCGCCTCGGGCTTTTTACTATAAGA